>CAYNQN010000132.1:0-4512 GCA_964399375.1 uncultured Rhabdothermincola sp.
CGACGAGTCGTGGCAGCAGGAGCAGGCCCCCACGTGGAACGCCAGGGACGTGGCGATCGAGAGGGCGAGCAGGGCGGGCGTTCCCTGCACCCTGGTGTCCCCCTGCCCGTCGCTCGAGGCGCTGGCGTGGGGCGAGCTGGTGACGGTGTCTCGCAGCGAGGAGCGTGCAGGTTGGCCCGCCCTGGAGGTGGTGGACCGCCGTGACGACGAGCCCGGCCGCGGCGGGCTCATCTCCGAGCGACTCGCCCAGCTGCTGCGAGGCGAGGCGAGGGTGGCCTGCGTGCTCAACCGCAAGGGCCGATCCCGCCTGCTCGCCTGCGTGGCGTGCGGGTCGCTGGCGCGCTGCGAGCGCTGCGAGGCAGCCGTGGTGCAGGCCGAGGGGAGCGGGTTCAGCTGCGCCAACTGCGGGGCGGAGCGGCCCGTTGTCTGCCTCGAGTGCGGCTCCGGGAGGTTCAAGGTGCTGCGCCCCGGGGTGAGCCGCATCCGCGAGGAGCTGGCCGCCCTGACGCGCTCGGAGGTGTTGGAGGTCACGGCGGAGACCGCAGGCGCCGACCTGCGCTCGGCTCGGGTGCTGGTGGGCACCGAGGCGGTGCTCCACCAGCTGACGCCTGGTAGCGCCGATGCGGTGGCGTTCCTCGACTTCGACCAGGAGCTGCTGGCGCCCCGCTACCGGGCGGCCGAGGAGGCGTTCGCCCTCCTCGTGCGGGCGGCACGCCTGGTCGGCGGGCGCAGCGGAGGGGGAGTGGTGCCAGGTGGCAGGGTTCTCGTGCAGACCCGGATGCCCGGCCACGAGGTCATCCAGGGAGCGCTGCACGCCGACCCTGCGCGGGTGTCGGAGGCCGAGATGGTCCGGCGGGAGGCCCTGCGCTACCCGCCGGTCACGGCCTTGGCCGTGGTGTCGGGGCCATCGGCCCCGGCGTACATGGAGGCGCTGGGGTCCCCAGCCGGCGTCGAGGTGATGGGACCGAGCGACGGTCGCTGGCTGCTGCGCTCGGGGAGCCACGAGGAGCTCCTGGACGTGCTCGCGGCCACGAGGAGGCCCGCCGGGCGCCTTCGCATCGAGGTCGATCCCCTCCGCCTGTAACCTTGAGGACATGACGTCGTTCTCCATCAGGGTGATTGGCGACCCGGTGCTCAAGGTGCGCGCCAGGGAGGTCACCGAGATCGACGGCCGGGTGGCGACGATCGCCCAGGGCATGGTCGAGACCCTCCACCGCTCCGACAACGGCCTAGCCCTGGCCGCTCCCCAGGTGGGGGTGCAGCAGCGGATCTTCGTCCACGACCTACACGACGAGCCCACCACCCTCGTGAACCCGGAGATCCGGGAGTCGACCGGGGAGTCGATGTACCAGGAGGGATGCCTGTCCATCCCCGGCCTCTACTTCGACATCGCCCGCCCCGCCGAGGTGCTCCTGGTGGGTCGCGACCTCGACGGCAACGAGGTCCAGATAGAGGCCGAGGGCCTGGAGGCCAGGATGTTCCAGCACGAGGTGGACCACCTCGACGGCATCTTGATGCTCGAGCACCTCGACGAGGAGCAGCTCCGCGAGGCCAAGCGGGCCCTTCGCGAGCTGCAGCTGTCCAAGGGCTCTCCGTCGAGCAACGGGCTGGGCCTCGGACTCACCTGAGACAGGGCGCCCCTTGCCTGAGAGCTCACCAGGGCGCGGCTCCCCGCCGGCGGCCGCGCAGCCGCAGTTGGCGCCAGTGCCGACCCACCCGAGGCGCCTGGCAGTGCTGGGCTCGCCCGTGGAGGCAGCCGTGGCGCTGCGGGCCATCGTCTCCGCCGGCTTCCAGGTCGCCCTCGTGGTCTCGCAGCCCGACGCTCGCCGCGGCCGCGGCGCAGCTGCCACCC
This sequence comes from uncultured Rhabdothermincola sp., assembly GCA_964399375.1. Classification (GTDB taxonomy): domain Bacteria; phylum Actinomycetota; class Acidimicrobiia; order Acidimicrobiales; family Acidimicrobilacustridaceae; genus CAYNQN01. The sequence goes on from CAYNQN010000132.1 coordinate 1,853, forward strand.
CGACGCCCCTGAAGGCCGCCGCCCTCGAGCTGGGCCTGCCGGTCACCGATCGCCTGGAGGAGGTGACCACCGCCGGCGTGGACCTGGGCGTGGTGGTCGCCTACGGCAGGCTCGTGCCCACCAGGATCCTCGCCGAGGTGCCCATGGTGAACCTGCACTTCTCGTTGCTCCCTCGCTGGAGGGGAGCTGCGCCAGTGGAACGGGCCATCCTCGCGGGTGACGACGTGACGGGCGCCTGCGTGATGCGCCTGGAACCCCAGCTCGACACCGGAGCGGTGTTCGATCGCGTCGAGGTCCGGATCGGTCCCGATGAGACCGCCGCCCAGCTGCGGTCCCGCCTTGCAGACCTGGGTGCCGAGGCGCTCGTCACCCGCCTGGCCGAGGGTTTCGGGGAGCCGGGGCCCCAGGAGGGCCAGCCCGTCTACGCACCCAAGATCGAGGCTCCCGAGCTGAGGATCGACTGGGGGCGCCCGGCTGGCCAGGTCCACAGGCTGGTGCGCGTCGGCGGGGCCTGGACCACCTTCCGGTCGAGGCGGCTGAAGGTCCTGGAGGTGCGAGTCCCGCCAGGCCTGGCTCCGGGGGGTACGGCTCCGGAAGGTGCTGTTCCGGGGCGGCCTTCACTGGGGCCGGGGGAGCTATCCGGCGCCCTCGTGGGCACCGGCGACGGTCTGCTGGAGCTGGTCACCGTGCAACCCGAGAGCCGCGGCCCGATGGAGGCAGAGGCCTGGTTGCGGGGGTCTCGGCCCGACCCGGGCGAGCACCTGGGGCCCTAGGGAGAGCTGGGCCTGGACCGGGTGTGCCGGGTGTGCAAGGCGGGACCGCCCCAGGCCAGCGGCGCCTTGGGCGGGATCTGGTGAAGGGGTCTGGTCGAATTTCATACGAGCGTTGTTGCTTGCGACCACCCCAGGGCCGTACAGTGCTGGGATGGAGGCCGGCGCTCTCAGCGACGACGACAGGATGCGCCAGGCGATCGCACTGGCAGCAGGGGCTCGTCGCACGGTCTCGCCTCGCCCGTGGGTCGGTGCCGTGGTGGTGCCCGCCGGCCAGACAGCCTCCCCTGGCTACACCGGGGCGACCGAGGGTCGCGACGGCCCCCATGCCGAGGTGGCTGCCCTGCGCGAAGCGGGCGATGCCGCCCTCGGATCCACCCTCTACTGCACCCTCGAGCCCTGCGCCCACCACGGCGCCACCCCTCCCTGTGCCGAGGCGGTCATCGAGGCCGGGGTCGCCCGGGTGGTGGTCGCCCTGGAGGATCCCGACGTGCGTGTCGCCGGGAAGGGCCTCGCCGCCCTGCGCGCAGCGGGCATCGAGGTGACCGAGGGTGTCTGCGCTGCCGAGGTCGCCGAGCAGCTCCGCCCCTACCTGGTCCACCGCCGCACCGGCCGGCCCTACGTGGTGCTGAAGCTGGCCGCCACCCTCGACGGCCGCATCGCCGCCCCCGACGGATCCAGTCGCTGGATCACGGGACCGGAGGCCCGCGACGACGCCCATCGCCTCAGGGCCGACAGCGACGCGGTGCTGGTGGGAGCGGGAACCGTCCGTGCCGACGACCCCGCCCTCACGGTGCGGCTGCCGGATGGGGAGGCCGACGGCGTCGAGCCCCTGCGCGTCGTGCTCGGCGCTGCGCCCCCCGGGGCGAGGGTCCACCCGGCGCTGGAGCTGGCGGGCGACCTGGGAGACGTGCTCGACGAGCTGGGCAGCCGTGGGGTCCTCCAGCTGCTGGTGGAAGGCGGAGCGGGCGTCGCCCACGACCTCCACCAGGCCGGCCTTGTGGATCGTTACGTCGTGTACCTGGCGCCCGCGCTCATGGGCGGCGACGACGGAAGGGCGCTCTTCGCCGGCCCCGGGGCCCGCAGCATCGACGAGGTGTGGAGGGGTCACATGGCCGACGTGCGGCGCCTGGGTGCCGACCTCAGGATCGATCTCGTGCGCGGCGGAGCCGACCACGAGCCCCCGGGGACAGCCCCCGCGGAAGGAGACCGCTGATGTTCACCGGGATCGTGGAGGAGATGGGCACGCTCGTGAGCCGGGACGGACCCAGGTTCCGGTTCTCTGCCTCCTCGGTGCTGGAGGACTCGGGGATGGGCGACTCCATCGCCGTGAACGGCTGCTGCCTCACCGTCGTGGCCTTCGGGGACGGCTGGTGGGAGGCCGAGGTGACGGGCGAGACGCTCTCGCGCACGAGCCTGGGAGGGCTCGCTCCCGGCGACGGCGTGAACCTCGAGCGGCCGGTGCGCATGGCCGACCGGTTGGGCGGCCACCTGGTGCAGGGGCACGTCGACGCGGTGGGCGAGGTCGTGCGGCCCGCTCCCGACCTCCAGGTGCGCGTGCCCGGCGTCCTCACCAGGTACATGGTGGAGAAGGGCTCGGTGGCGATCGACGGAGTGAGCCTCACCGTGGTGGACGCCCTCGACGACGGCTGCACCGTGGCCGTCATCCCCCACACGGCCGAGGTCACGACGCTGGGGGTTCGCAAGCAGGGGGATCCCGTCAACGTAGAGGTGGATGTCATGGCCAAGTACGCCGAGCGCCTGCTGGGATCTGGGAGGATCGAGGGATGACGTCCCCCCCCGACATCCGCTCGGAGCACGCAGGGTCCTTCGCGACGATCCCCGAGGCGGTGGCAGCCATATCGCGCGGCGAGATCGTGGTGGTCGTCG
>CAYNQN010000133.1:0-4482 GCA_964399375.1 uncultured Rhabdothermincola sp.
GCGGTGAAGCCGTGGACGTGGATCCCCGGGGCCGCCTCCTTCACCGCGCTGGAGGTCACCGAGGGTGCCAAGCGCCTCGACGAGCCCCTGGCCAAGTACCTGAGGCGCCTCCAGGAGGTGGGTCTGCGCTCGCTTCCTGGCACGGCTGCCGAGATCCTCGACGACGAGGTGCGGGCGGTGCTCTGCCCCGACAAGATCTCCACCGAGGAGTGGCTGGAGGCCCACCGCACGGCGCACGAGGTGGGCCTGGCCTCCAACATCACGATCATGTTCGGCGCCGTGGAGCAACCCAGGCACTGGGCCCGGCACATGGTGCGCACCCGCGACCTCCAGAAGGAGACGGGCGGGTTCACCGAGTTCGTGCCGCTCCCGTTCGTCCACATGGCTGCACCCATGTACCTGCAGCGCAAGGCCAGGCGGGGCCCCACCTTCCGCGAGGCCCTTCTCATGCACGCCGTGGGCCGGATCGCCTACCACGGCCTCATCGACAACATCCAGGTGTCGTGGGTGAAGATGGGCGTGCAGGGGGCTCAGCAGGCGGTGCGCGCCGGGGTGAACGACCTCGGCGGCACGTTGATGGACGAGAACATCTCGCGCGCCGCGGGCGCCTCTCACGGTCAGGGGATGGACGAGGAGGGCTTCCGCTCCCTCGTCGAGCCCCTGGGCCGGTCGCTCGAGCAGCGCACCACCCTCTACGGCCGCGTAGCCGTCGCGTAGCGCGCCCTGAGGGGCATAACCCGGGCGGGATGCCTGGCTATCGGTGGGTACGCTTAGGTATGCGCCGAACGAAGATCATCGCCACCGTGGGTCCCGGTTCCGACAGCGAGCCGGTGCTCAAGGGGATGATCGAGGCCGGGATGGACGTGGCACGCATGAGCCTCGCCCACGAGCCGCTGGAGGATGTGCTGGCTCGCTTCCACCGGGTCAGGCGCGCTGCGGCCGACTTCGGCCACCCCGTCGGCATCCTCGCCGACCTTCCAGGCCCCAAGGTGCGGGCGGCTCCCGTGCCCGAGGATGGGCTGGTCCTCACGGAGGGCTCCCGGCTGAAGATCACCCCGGGCAACCAGGCCAGCACCTCAGAGGTGGTGGAGGTCGACTACGAGGCCCTCCTCTCGGACGTCCACGTGGGCGACACCCTCTCGTTCGGCGACGGCGCCGTGGTGGTGCAGTCGCAGGGGCGCTCGGGCGACCACATAGAGGTGATGGTGATCCACGGAGGCACCGTGAAGGGGCGTCCCGGTGTGCACATCCCGGCGGACCGCCTGAGGCTCACCACCCCCACCCGCGAGGACCTGCGGTTGCTCGACGCGTTCTTGGAGGTGGGGGTCGACATGGTCGCCCTCTCCTTCGTGCGCTCTGCCCACGACGTGCGCCGCATCGGAACCGAGCCCCACCCCCGTGGCCCGATCGTGGTGGCCAAGGTGGAGACCCGCTCGGCGGTGGAGAACCTGGAGGGCATCATCGAGGCGGCCGGGGCCGTCATGGTGGCGAGAGGCGATCTCGGCGCCGAGTTCCCGATCGAGGACCTGCCGCACCTGCAGAAGCGGATCATCCACCGATGCATCGCCCTCGGCCGTCCGGCCATCACGGCGACGCAGATGCTGGAGTCGATGATCCACGCTCCCATCCCCACCCGGGCGGAGGCCTCGGACGTCGCCAACGCCGTGTTCGACGGCTCCAGCGCAGTGATGCTCTCGGCCGAGACCGCCATAGGGGTCGATCCGGTTCGCGCCGTGTCGACCATGGCCCGCATCGCTCAGCGCGCCGACCAGCAGTTCGACTACGAGGGATGGGCCCAGGGCCTCACGGCACCGGTCGTGGGCGTCCACGACCCCGAGCAGGCCATCACCAACGCCATGTCGAGCGCGGCCCATCGAGCCGCCCAGCAGACCGGCGTGAAGGCGATCATCTGCGTCACGCGCTCGGGCGCCACCGTGCGCTCGATCGCCAGGTTCCGGCCCCGCGCTCAGATCCTGGGGTTCACCACCAACGAGCGCACGATGCGCCAGCTCACCATGAGCTGGGGTTCCACCCCCCTGCTGCTCGACAGCGACGCCCAGGGCGAGGGTCTCGTCCCCGAGGCGCTCGAGGCGGCCACCCGCGACGGCTACGTGCACCCCGGAGACCTGGTGGCGGTGCTGGCCGGCTCCGGCGAGTTCCACAACCTCGCCACCGACACGCTGCGCCTCGTTCGCATCCCCTAGGGCGCCACCACCTAACCTGGCTCCCGATGGCATCACCAGGAGGAACCGGGCCCATCGGGCCCTACCCGCCGGGCGTCGAGGACGACGACGGGCGCGACGCCTACGACAAGCTGCGGCGCAGGGTCCTCTGGAGCCTGCCGTACGGCCTGTACGTGGTGGGGAGCAGGTCTGGTGAGCGCCGCAACGCCATGACCCTCAACTGGGCCACCCAGGTCTCGTTCGAGCCCAAGCTCTTCGGCGTGGGCGTGGAGCGCACCGCGCTCACCCACGAGCTCATAAGCGAGGGACGGGTCTTCACGCTCTGCACCATCGACCGGGAGGACCGTGCGATCGTGCGCAAGTTCACCAAGCCCGTCGAGGTCGACGCCCAGGCCATGACGCTCAACGGCTTCCCCTTCCGGGACGGCCTCACGGGAGCTCCCATACTCAGCCAGGCCGTCGCCTGGCTTGACTGCGAGCTGCGCGAGAGCGTCGAATGCGGCAACCACACGTTCTTCATAGGCGAGGTGGTGGAGGCAGGGTTCCAGGGAGAAGAGGAGACCCCGGTGCTACGCATGGAAGACACGAGGATGTCCTATGGAGGGTGAACCCGGCGCTCAGCCGCCCGAGGCAGACGTACCCGCGGTGGACGTGGACGAGCTCGAGGGGCACGTCGGCGACGGCGCCTTCCTCCTCGACGTCCGCCAACCGGACGAGTACGAGGCCGCCCACGTTCCCGGAGCGGTGCTGGTGCCGCTCCAGGAGCTGGGCGAACGGCTGGACGAGGTGCCCAGCGGCGAGGCGGTGTACGTGATCTGCCACAGCGGCGGACGGAGCAGGAAGGCCACGGTCGCCCTGCGCTCGGTCGGCGTCGACGCCTCCAACGTGACCGGCGGGACCCAGGCATGGATAGACGCCGGCAAAGCCGTAGCCACAGGTCCAGCCCCGGCGTGAGCGGCGGCCAGCTGATGCTGGTCGACACCGAAGCGGGGTTCGCCGAGGTGATCGACGCGATCAAGGACGAGCCCCTCTACGCGCTCGACACCGAGTTCCACCGCGAGCGCACCTACTTCCCCAAGCTCGCGCTGGTGCAGCTTGCCTGGTCGGGCGGCGGCCTCGCGCTGGTGGACCCGACGAAGGTCGACATGGCGCCGCTCGTGGAGATCCTCCAGGGCCCCGGGGTGGCGGTGCTCCACGCGTCCGACCAGGACCTGGAGGTGCTCGAGCTGGCCTGCGGGGACGTTCCCTCCCAGCTGTTCGACACCCAGGTGGCTGCCGGGTTCGTGGGGTTCGGCTCGCCCTCCCTCTCGGCCCTCTACGAGCGGACGCTGGGCCTTCGCCTCCAGAAGGCGGAGCGCCTCACCGACTGGCTGGCCCGACCGCTGCGGCCCGAGCAGCTCGACTACGCCGCCTCCGACGTCGACCACCTGATCGAGGTGCACGATCGGCTCTGCGACGACCTGGAGCGCAGGGGCCGGCTCCAGTGGGCGATCGACGAGTGCGAGCACGTGCGGGCCCGCAAGCGCGGGGGCCGCGACCCCTCCGAGGCCTGGCGCCGCATCAAGGAGGCTCGCCAGCTGAAGGGCCGAGCCCTGGTGATCGCCCAGGGGGTGGCGGCCTGGCGCGAGCGCCGCGCAGCCGAGCTGGACATCCCAGCCCGCTACGTCATCTCCGATCTGGCGGTCGTGGGGATCGCCCAACGGCCGCCCAGCACGATCGAGCAGCTCACGAAGATCCGCGGCGTCGACCGGAACCTGGGTGCCGGGCAGGCCGAGAGCCTGCTGGAGGCGGTGAAGGACGTGGCGAGCCAGCCGAAGGCTCGGGAGCAGGGCATGGCGGTGCGCGACCTCGACCGGCGCCTGCGGCCGGCTGTGACCCTCGTGAGCGCCTGGGTGAGCCAGCTGGCTCGCGACCTGGACCTCGACACCGCACTGCTCGCTACGCGATCCGACATCGAGGCGCTCCTGCGGGCCGACGGCGACGCCCGGTTGGCGACGGGATGGCGGGCCGAGCTGGTGGGCGAGCCGATCCGGCAGCTCGTTGCGGGCGAGGCCGCCCTGGCGTTCGACGGCAAGGGGATCCTCAAACTGGAGAAGCGCTCCGGAGAACCGTTGGCGTAGGCAGCCACTGCGCTGCGGGGATGTGTCTCCCCGCGTTGCTCGCCGCTACACTCCAAAGGCGATCCGAGGGAACGGAGTCCTGCCCGTGAAGAAGGGGCGGCATCGGCGCTTCGAAGAAGCCCGAGCACTCAAGCGGAACAACGACCTCGACATGGATGCGGTCCTCGATGCACGAGACG
>CAYNQN010000134.1:0-4422 GCA_964399375.1 uncultured Rhabdothermincola sp.
CCCGGCACCGTGCGGGTCTCGCTCGGGCTCGAGCACCCCGACGACATCGTCGCCGATTTCCTTCAAGCTCTGGCATAGCCAGACCCTAGACAGGGCATTTCCTGTCAAAGGAGAAATCCGATACCAGACCTGGAACTCTTGGCGCGCCCGGACTCAACAAGTTAACAGGGTATCACGGTGGAAATTTCCGAATTCTCCAATTTCTACTGTGAATGACTGGACTAGGCCCTGGGCACTCTCTACACTTCAGCTGTTCAGTCCTTCGACCTAGCGGAAGGCGAAAGGGGGGCAGCTGTGGCTTTCCTCAGCATCGACGACTTGAGGGCGTTCACCCTCGTTGCCACCGAGCGATCGGTCACCAGGGCTGCCGCCCGCCTCGACGTGTCCCAACAGTCGGTTTCGGAGCGCATCCGCCGCCTGGAGGGGCGCCTGGGCGTGAAGCTCTTCGAGCGCCGTCCCTACGGCATGCGCCCCTCGGCGGCCGGCTTCCAGTTCCTCACCTACGCCACGCAGTGCGTGGAGCTGATCGACCAGGCGGTGGCCGTCATCAGCGACACCGACCTGCTGCGGGTGGAGGTGCAGTCGTCGGTGTCGCCCGCAGTGGCGGCGCGCCTCGACGAGCTGGTCGACTCGCAGCGCATCAGGGTGTCGCCCTCCGACGGCTCCGACCCCGAGGCCCTGCTGGCCCGCATCGCCGGTGGCGATGTCGACGTGGGCATCGGCGTGTTCGCCGACCCGTCCGCTGCATCGGGTGCCCAGGGAGCTGGAGGTGCGGGTGCCTCCAACGGTTCAGGGCACGTCAACGGCACCGGGCCGTCTTCGGCTGAGGGTGGCGCCGCCGTTGGAGAGGACGACGAGCCCGACCCCTACCGGATAGTCACCGAGGCCCTGTTCGCCGACCCGGTGATCTGGGCAGCTCCTCCCGACCACGCCCTCGCCCGCCAGTCCGAGCCCGTGTCGGTGGCGCAGTTCTTCGGCTCGGGTGTGCCTGGTGCCGGGGTGGCGCCCGGGACGGGGGTGCTGGAAGGGGTGCGCGTGGCTGCCCGCTCCGCACTTCAGCCCGACCTCGACGCCGGCCGCCTGGTGGAGCTTCCGCTCGACCAGCCGCACTGGGTGGTGCCCATCTCCATCGCGTACCGGGCCAACGACCACGACCGGCCCACCTTGGCCGCCGTGCGCGAAGCCCTGGCCGCCGACCGCTCGCCCATGCGGGGTGCCGCCTGACGACCAGCTTCACCAGTTCTCGATCTTCAGTTCCAAACGAAATTCAGTGATCCAGGGGGGTTCAATGAGCTCATCGTTCGTTAGAGGTGCACGCGGCGCGTCCGCGTCTGCACATGTGAAGAGGTGGCGAGCTGTCACGGTCGCGCTGCTGGTGCTGGCCATGGTCGGCTCGCTCTTGGCCCTGGCAGTGCCGCCACCTCAGGTGGCCGGCGCCCAGGACTTCCCACCACCCTCTGGGCCCACCAGTGAGCACGAGTGGCCGCTGTACTGCATCGGGACCGCAATCGGAGTCCAGCAGCCGGAGCTCAACCGCATGGACTTCGCGGTCACGGCACCCTCCACGGTGCAGCCCGACGAGGTGTTCACGATCCGCGTCGCGCACCAAGGCTCAGCGTTTCCGGCCACCAACCCGAGCCCCATCGGCGAGGTTCCCGTCCACTCGCTCCAGAACATCAAGTTGATGTTCAACCTCCCCGCCAACGCCTCCGTCGAGAACCTCGAGATCGTTCCGGGCACCGGCGAAGGTGTGGATGGCCCGGTGACGGTTTCTGTCGACAACAGCTTCAGCCCGGCACGCGTAATTTTGTTCACGCCGTTCGTGCCGAAGAACCCGACTCCTCCAACGAACGAGACGTTCTTCACCTTCCCGACCTTCGACATCACGCTGCGCGCAACGGGAGCGCCGGGTTCTCTGATCAACACTCAAGTGGCAGGAACCAACTCGCTCACCTCGGGCTACGTGTTCCAGGCCAACTCCGTGGCCCTTGCCAACGTGCGCTGCTGGCCCGAAGGTGAGACGCCCGCGCCCATCATGACCACCACAGTCATCACGGGCTCTGCCGCCGAGACGATCCCGACCCAGACGGAGCTGACGGTTGACCCGACGGTGCTCCCTGGAGGTAGTCAGGCCCAGCTCACAGCGGAGGTGACAGCAGAGGCCGGCTTCCCGCCGGGAGCTGTGCGCTTCAACGACGGCAACACAGTGCTCGGCCTAGTCGAGCTGGACCAGACCACCGGTATCGCCACGTTGAATGCCACGCTCAACAACCTGGGCAGCCGCCAGATCACGGCTTCCTACCTCGGCGCCCCGAACTTCGGATCCTCGGTCTCCGAGCCCGTCGCCGTGACGGTCACCAACCCCGCGGGCCGCACACCTGCGCAGATCTCTGTGGCCACTGCGGTCCAGCAGTTTGTGGGACCCGTGCCGGGTGATCGAGCCGAGGAGGTCGACCCGTTTGGTGCGTATGGCTGGCCGATCATCACCGTCGCGCTCGCGCCGACATCCGGCTCAGCGACTCCCACGGGCGCCGTGCGCCTCTTCGCCAATGACATCCCCATCGCCACTCAGGGCCTGGTGGGCGGCCAGACCGTCTTCGAGTGGCGCCAACCCCGACCGCCAAGCTCCTTCCAGTTGAGAGCCGAGTACGTGGGCGACACTCAGTTCTTCCCGGTAGTCGGTACCGCCCCGTTCCTGATCGCGGGAGTAGCTGGCAGCCCCACCGCGAACAACCCTCTCATCAACTTGCCTGTCACTGGCTCGGTGCAGCTCAACAGCGGCACCGCATCGCTGGCCGCCGGCTCCTACCTGACGAGCAGCTTCCGCTCGGATCCGAGCGGATCGGTGACTTTGGACGGCAACCTCTACTTCACCTCGGCCACCCTCGCGGTCCCCGGCGGCACGGTGACGGGTCGCTTGACCCAGGTAGGCGACGCCACGGGCCATATCGGCCCGGAATCGGGTGATGACGCCGAGCTCGGTGCCAGCCTCTACTTCCAGGCCACAGCAGCGGATCTGGGCTCTGGCCCGGTTGACCTGGGTGCCGGGTGCCGCCTCGGGCCCTTCGACGTGAACCTCACGGGAAACCGAGTCGGCCTCGACGGCCAGGTGACGCTGTCGCAGAGCGGATTCGCCGTGCCGGCCGCGAACCCCGGGACGTGCTTGAGCCCGGCCGGTGAGTCGCTCGCCGTTGCCATCTCCAACCGGCTCTTCGGCGCCCTCACCTCGCTGACCGTCGAGCTGACCCCCCCGGCTGCGGGCATAGCGGTCAACGTTTCGAACGTGACCCAGACCATGGAATCGAGCTTCTTCGGCCAACCTGTCTCGTTGAGCGCCACCATCACACGGGCCGATGGCACCAACTTCCCGTCATCCAACACAGGACTCGAGATGGCCTTCTACTCGGGGGACACCCTCCTCGGTAGAACCACCCAAACCGGCCAATGGAGCAGCGGCGCGGGGCCTACGAAGACCGCGACCCTCCAATTCCCACGGGATGGCGGCTCTCCGACCCTTCTGGGATTGGTGGGCCAAGCGCCGCTTCCTGAAGGCAACAACCAACTGCGGGCACAGTTCGTCCCGCAGAACCGGTTCAAGACGACGTACCGCTCCAGCCAGCAGAGCGCCGTGCCGACGAGCCACACCGTGTTCCCGGCACTACCGAAGCAAACCGTATCCATCACCCTCGACCCCCTGCCTTCCGTGGTGGAGCTCGGCGAAGGGGTGCCCATGACGGCCCGCTTGACGCCAGCGCCAGCGAGCATCCCGCTCGACTCCCCGGCCAACCTGAAGGGTGTCCTCTGGTTCTTCGACGACAACTCTCCGACACCGGAAATTCCCATCTCGGCCCAAGAGGTGGATCCCGATAGCGATGGGATCCTGCCGCTCCCACCAAGGGGAAGGGGAAACTACATGCCCCCCTTGACCCAGTACGTGTCTCTGCCGGCAGGACTCCACTCGGTGCGGGCAGAGTTCGCACCGCTTCCGACTTCAGCTTGGTGGTGGGGGTCGAGCAGTTCGGAACCGCAATCCCTCACGGTGCTCGACGGGGAGCTGCGACCCACGGACGTGAGCATTAGGAACGAGACCACCTATGGGACTCTCAAGGTTCCGCAAGGGCAGCCCTTGTGGATACTGGGAGAGATCCCCCTCGAGGCGACCTACCCGACAGACCTCGAAACAGATGCCGTATACACCAACTTCTCCTATGCGGCCGATGACGGAACGGGATGTGGGGTTCCTCCCAATATCACAAGGATTGGGCTCAGCAGCACGACGTTGTTGGGTGACGCCAGTGCCCTCGATCCGGGTTGCGAGTTCGCCAATCCCGATCTAGGGATGCGCACGATCACAATCACGGTGGATCCCGCCAACCCGGGCTACGCGCAGGGCCAAACCACGTTCACCTACGAGGTGGTGGC
>CAYNQN010000135.1:0-4417 GCA_964399375.1 uncultured Rhabdothermincola sp.
CTACAAGACGGGCAAGGCCCCCAAGCAGCCCTTCGAGCAGGGTCGCCTGGGTGGGGTCCACTTCTACGCCTTCCTCTGCGAGCGCCTCTTCGGCCGGCGGCCCGCTCAGGTGCAGCTGCTCTACCTCGCCGATCCCCTGGCGATCACCACCACGCCCACCGAGCAGTCCATCAGGGCCCTCGAGCGAAAGGTCCGGGCCATCTGGTCGGCCATCGAGAAGGCGTGCGAGCGAGAGCACTTCGCTCCCAGGCCGTCGAAGCTCTGCGACTGGTGTGCCTTCCAGGCCTGGTGCCCCGCTTTCGGGGGCGATCCCTCGTCCGTTCCCGTCCCCGCGCCGTCCCACGAGGATCCCCTGCCGTCGTTGGCTCCCACGCTCGCGTGAGCGAGCCCCACGAGATCCAGCCTCCCCACTGGATCTCACCCGTACGACGCTTCGACGACCTGGTTGACCAGGGCCTCGACCGCTTCCGCGGTCGGGAGCCCCACGACAGGGTCGCCTACGCGCTCAGCGAGCTGGCCGACTTCAGCCTCGTGTGGCACTTGATCGGCTGGTTACGGGCGCTGCGCGACCCCGACGACCTGGCGGCTGCGGTCCGCCTGAGCGTGTGCCTGGGCATCGACTCGGTGTTCGTCAACGGCTTCGTCAAGATGCTCTTCCGCCGCGAGCGCCCCCAGCAAGGGGCCGACCGGCCCCACCGGCTCAGGGTCCCCGTGACCACCAGCTTCCCCAGCGGCCACGCCAGCTCGGCGACGGTGGCGGCCGTCCTGCTCAGCGACGGCCGCCGGGCCAACCCGCTGCTGTGGGGCCTGGCTGGCGCCGTGGCAGCCAGCAGGGCCCACGTGCGGATCCATCACGCGTCCGACGTGGTGGGCGGAGTGGCCCTGGGCCTGATCATGGGCACGGTGATGCGGCGGGTGTGGCCGGTACAGCAACGCCGCTCGCGGAGGCGAGGGTGGCGCAGGGGCAAGCCCTAGTTGACGGCAGGTACCGCCAGGTCGCTCGTGAGCAGCATCCGGACGTCCAAGAGGAGGTCGGCGACCTCGGTGGTCGACATCAGCTCGCGGTGAACGAGATGGCCCAAGCCCTGATCGATCAGGGCAAGCGCTTCGCTGACTGCGGTGACTTCCTGCTCTTGAGTCTCGGTCATCGTCGCTCCGAGTTGCCGGGGGACCTGGGTTATCTCAGTGGTCCTGAGTTCCAACCCGAGCCCTGCCTGATCTGTTCCCGTACCTTAGCGAGCCACCGCGCCAATAGGTCTGCACCTTTCAAATCCTTTCCCCATCCTCCTGCCTCCTCCGTATCCCCGGAGGCCGGACGGCGAGAGGCTCCCCGGGCGCCGTCGCCGGGCATCCGAGGGACCCAGGGCTCCGCTCCAGGGCCGGAACCGCCGGCCCGACGAGTAACTGTCACACCCTCCGGGCATCATTTACATATGCAGTCCTACCGGCCCACCACGAAGGCGAAGAGGCCCCGGGGCACCAGCGACGCAGGTGGCCCCAGCGGCCAGTTGCGGCTGATCCCTGCCGGCCCCTGGCGACTCAGCGAGGCTTCTCGTGCCATCGGGCGCGAGGGCCTGGCCCACGCCCGCGCCGCCCTCGAGGCTGCCCGCCGGCAGGCGATCGATCACCCTGCGGTAGCGCCCAACCAGCCTTCTGCCGCAGCCTGATCCCCGCCGCCGACGAGCAGCGGCACTCGGTGGCCCAGGCCGCCCTCTGAACAGACCATCGTCAGTGGAGCGCGCCCATGAGAAGCCTCGTCATCCGATGTGCGGCCGTCGCCGTCTGGATCCTCCTGCCAGTGGCCATCGCCTGCTCTCCCCCGCCCAGCCCACAGACCGGGGCTGCACCCACCGTCAGCCACGTGATCGACGGCGACACCATCGTGGTGAACCTCGACGGGCACGAGGCCACCGTCCGGCTGGTCGGCCTCGACACCCCCGAGACGGTCCACCCCGAGCGGCCGGTCGAGTGCTTCGGGCCCGAGGCCTCCGCGTTCACCTCGTCGCTCCTGCCCCCCGGCACAGCGGTGAGCCTCGAGCGCGACCGGGAGGAGCGCGACGCCTTCGGCCGGCTGCTGCTCTACGTGCACCGGTCCGACGGGCTGTTCGTCAACCACGAGCTGGTGGCCCGCGGCTTCGCCACCGTGCTCGTCATCCCTCCCAACGACGCGTACGCCCCGTCGTTGCGCGAGGCGGAGTCCGCGGCACGCACCGCCGGCGCGGGGTTGTGGGGCGCGTGCGAAGGGTCTGCCGGGCCTGCTCCCTGACCCCGGTGTCCAGGCGCTTCGCGCCGGCGGCTGACGCCGGCCAACAGTGCGAGCGGTAGCGTTCGTGGCGTGAGCACACTGGCAGAGCGGCTGGGCTACGGCGCCGACGACCGGCTCGTGATCATCACCTGCGACGACCTGGGGATGTGCCACGCGGCAAACGTGGGCGTCTACGAGTCGCTCCGAGAGGGCGTGGCCACCAGCGCCTCGCTCATGGTGCCCTGTCCCTGGGCGCGCGACGCCGCTGCTCGCTACATGGGCGAGGACGTGGGCGTGCAGCTCACGGTCAACGCCGAGCACGACCTCTACCGCTGGGGGCCGATCACGCGGGCACCCTCGCTGCTCGACGGCGACGGCGGCTTCCCGCGCACCGTGGAGGACGTCTGGGACCACGCCGATCTCGACGAGGTCCGTAGGGAGACCCTCTCCCAGATCGAGCGGGCGATCCTCTGGGGCTTCGACGTGAGCCACCTGGGTACCCACCTCGGAGCGCTGCGACTGCGCCCGGAGTTCTTCGACGTCTACCTGGGCCTCGCGGTGGAGCTGGGCCTGCCCATGCGCCTGGGCGACGAGTCGACCCAGGCGAAGGTCGGCTTCCCGTTCCGCCGCCTGGCCAGCGAGGAGGGCGTGGTGTTCCCGGACCACCTCGTGAAGTCGGGGCCGTCCGCCAGCCGCCGGGCGCTGGAGCGCGCACTGTTCGACCTGCAGCCGGGGGTGACGGAGCTGGCCGTGCGACCTGCGGCCGACACCTCGGAGCTGCGAGCCATGGCCAACGACTGGGCTGCCCGGGTGGACGACCTCCACTACGTGACGCACGACGTGGAGCTGCGGGCCCTCCTGGAACGCTCGGGGGCCGTGATGGTGGGCTACAGGGAGCTGCGCGACCTCCAGCGCGCTGGATGAGGTTCCCCGGCCCGCCCGTGCTTAGGATTGACGGTCCGGACGACGAGGGGAGACCAGGAGATGCAGACAGAGATCGCTGAGCGGTTGGGGATCGAGTTCCCCATCTTCGCCTTCACGCACTGCCGCGATGTGGTCGCCGCAGTGAGCAACGCCGGCGGCCTCGGCGTGCTGGGTGCGGTGGGCTTCAGCCCCGAGCAGCTCGAGGTGGAGCTGGCCTGGATCGACGAGCACACCGACAAGCCCTACGGCGTGGACGTCGTGATCCCGGGCAAGTACGAGGGCATGGGCGAGATGGACGCCGCCAAGCTCGAGAGCGACCTGGAGGCCATGATCCCCGACGAGCACCGGCGCTTCGTCAAGGAGCTCCTCGCCGAGCACGACGTGCCCGAGCTCCCCGGCGACGTGGAGCCGCCATCGCTGCTCGGCTGGACGCTCGCCACCGCCACGCCGCTCATCGACGTGGCGCTCTCGCACGACAAGGTGAAGCTGATCGCCAACGCCCTCGGCACGCCGCCCCCCGAGGTCATGGACGAGATCCACAACGCCGGACGGCTCGTGGCCGCCCTCTGTGGCTCGGCCGCCCAGGCCAGCCGTCACAAGGCCGCCGGGGTCGACGTCATCATCGCCCAGGGCACCGAGGGAGGGGGCCACACGGGCGAGATCGGCTCCATGGTCCTGTGGCCCGAGGCGATCGACGCCGTCGCTCCCACCCCCGTGCTCGCCGCAGGGGGGATCGGCAGTGGCCGCCAGATGGCCGCCGCGCTGGCCATGGGCGCCCAGGGCGTCTGGACGGGCTCGCTGTGGCTCACGGTGGAAGAGGCCGACATCCCGCCGGCCCAGATGCAGGCCTACTTCGACGCCACCAGCAAGGACACCGTGCGGTCCCGCAGCTGGACCGGCAAGCCTTGCCGGATGCTCCGCAACGACTGGACCGAGGCCTGGGCCCGGGAGGACACCCCCGACCCCCTCGGCATGCCGCTGCAGTTCATGGTCACCGGCGAGGCGGTCGCCCGCCACGCCCGCTACGCCGACAAGGCGCAGGACGTGGGCTTCAACCCTGTGGGCCAGATCGTGGGCTCCATGCACAAGCCGCGGAAGGTCAAGGACGTGATCTTCGAGATGGTCGAGGACTGCATCGAGGCCACAGACCGCCTCGACGCGCTGCTGGGCAAGAGCTGAGTCGCACCCCTCTCACCGGGGCTGCCCTGCGAGGAGTAGGGCAGCCCTAGGGGAGCTCTGCCTGCGAGG
>CAYNQN010000136.1:0-4360 GCA_964399375.1 uncultured Rhabdothermincola sp.
CCTGGTGGCAGACCGAGACCGGCGCCATCATGATCTCGCCGCTGCCCGGCGTCACCACCCTCAAGCCGGGCTCGGCCACCCAGCCCCTCCCGGGGGTGTTCGCCGAGCTGGTCGACGACGACGGCAAGCCCATCGAGCGCGGTGGCGGCTACCTCACGCTCACCGAGCCCTGGCCCGCCATGCTGCGGGGCATCTGGGGAGATCCCGAGCGCTACCAGGAGACCTACTGGAGCCGCTTCGAGGGCCGCTACTTCGCCGGCGACGGCTGCAAGGTGGACGACGACGGCGACCTCTGGCTGCTCGGCCGGGTCGACGACGTGATGAACATCTCGGGCCACCGCATCTCGACCACCGAGGTGGAGTCGGCCCTGGTCGACCACCCGGCCGTGGCGGAGGCAGCGGTGGTGGGAGCCACCGACGCCCTCACCGGCCAGGCGATCATCGGCTACGTGATCTTCCGGGGCGACGCGGAGCCCACCGCCGAGCTGGTGGAGGAGGTCCGCCAGCACGTGGCCACCAAGATCGGCCCGACGGCCCGCCCCAAGACCCTGGTGGTGGTGCCCGACCTACCCAAGACTCGCTCGGGCAAGATCATGAGGCGGCTCCTCCGAGACGTCGCCGAGGGCCGCCACCTGGGCGACACCACGACGCTGGCCGACCCGGCCGTGGTGGAGGAGATCCGCTCCAGAGCCGCCTCGGAGCCGGGGGGCGACTGACCCCTCCGATCCCCAGGTGGCGTACCTGCGTCATCGAGACGATGACAGAGGTACGGGTACGAGAGCTGGGCCGATCGTCAGTCGCGGAAGTTCTCGAACTGCAGCGGGATGCCCAGGTCGGCTTCCTTCAGTGAGGTGATCACCGACTGCAGGTCGTCGCGCTTCTTGCCCGACACCCGCACCTGCTCTCCCTGGGTCTGCGACTGGATCCCCTTGAGCCCCATGGCCTTGATGGCCTTGTTGATCTCCTTGGCCTTGTCCGACGAGATGCCGGCGGCCAGCTTGACCACCTGGCGGTAGGTGCTGCCGGCAGCGTCTTCCACCTGGCCGTAGTCGAGGGCCTTGAGCGAGACCTTCCGCTTCACCATCTTCTCCTCCAGGACCACCCTGGCGGCCTTCAGCCGGTCCTCGGATGCGGAGCGGAGAGTGATCGACAGCTCGTCGAGCTCCACCGAGGTGTCGGTGCCCTTGAAGTCGAAGCGGTTCGTCAGCTCCCTGCCGGCCTGGTCCACGGCGTTGCGGACCTCCTGCTGGTCGACCTGCGAGACCACGTCGAAGCTGGGCATGCCTTCACGTTACCTGGGCCCGCGAGCGGGGTAGGGGGAGACGAGGGCCTGCTGCCCGTCGACCGCGACCGCCAAATCGGACATACCTAGGAGAACCCATGGCACAGAAGCTGGAGAACATGACCGTCGCCTTCCTGACAGCCAACGAGGGGGTCGAGCAGGTCGAGCTGACCTCACCCTGGGAGGCGGTGCAGGCCGAGGGGGCCCGGACGGTGCTCATCGCACCCGAGGTGGGCCCGGTGCAGGCCATGAACCACCTGGACAAGGCCGACATCTTCGTGGCCGACATGGCCGTGGCCGACGCCGAGCCCGAGAGCTTCGACGCGATGGTGCTCCCCGGGGGCGTCGCCAACCCGGACAAACTCAGGATGGTCCCCACCGCCGTACGGCTGCTGCGCGAGTTCTGGCAGACCGGCCGTCCTCTGGCCCTGATCTGCCACGCCCCGTGGATGCTGGCCGACGCCGGCATCACCGAGGGCCTCCAGGTGACATCCTGGCCCAGCCTGCGCACCGACCTGGCCCGCGCCGGCGCCGACTGGGCCGACGAGGAGCTCGTGATCGACGGCAACGTCATCACCAGCCGGGGCCCAGACGACCTCCCGGTGTTCAACAAGGCCCTCATCGACGCCCTCGCCAGGAAGGGCGCAGCAGCCAGCTGACACAGCGCCCCCGCCCGCTGGCGAGGGAGACTGGGGCGCATGAGCGATGCCATGCGCGCGGAGACCGTGACCCTTGACGTCGACGGCGACGAGGTCGAGGCCTACCTGGCCCAGCCTCTCGACGGCGGACCCTTCGGCGGCGTGGTGGTGATACACCACATGCCCGGCTTCGACGATCCGACCAAGGAGATCGTGAGGCACTTCGCCGCGGTGGGCTTCCTGGCCATCTGCCCCAACCTCTACTCGCGTGAAGCCCCGGGCAAGCCACCGCAGGAGGCCTCGGCCATCGTGCGTGCGGCCGGTGGAGAGCCCGACGACCGCCTGGTGACCGACGTGGCCGCATCGGCGGAGCACCTCAGGTCGCTGCCCGGCTCCAACGGCAAGGTCGGCGTGATCGGCTACTGCTCGGGCGGTCGGCACGCCTTCCTGGCGGCTTGCAGCCTGCCCTTCGATGCTGCTGTGAACTGCTACGGCGGGTTTGTCACGTCGTCGCCACCCCCCGAGTCGGGCCTCACCAACATCGTTCCCGTCTCCCACCTCGCCCCTGGTCTCTCGTGCCCACTGCTCGGCTTGTTCGGCGCACAGGACCCGCAACCCTCGCCCGACGACGTGGCCGAGCTGCGCAGGGTTCTCACCGAGGCCGGAAAGGACTTCCAGTTCCACACCTACGAAGATGCCGGCCATGCCTTCTTCGCCGTGCACCGCACCGCCTACCGGCCCGAGGCCGCCATGGACGGCTGGCAGAAGGTGGAGGACTTCTTCACCCGCCACCTCTCAACACGGATCTCATGAGTTCTCGGGGACGCTAGGGTCTGTCCCCCTGGGTCGGTGCCCGAGTGGCCAAAGGGAGCGGGCTGTAAACCCGCCGGCATTGCCTACGGTGGTTCGAATCCACCCCGGCCCACGCTTGCTCAGCCTGGGTTCGCAAGCCTGCTCGCCCGGCTGAGCCGCTATATCTCCGCTGCACTGTGCCCGTTCAGGCCACGGAGGCCGGGGTTCACGGTTCGCAAGCCTGCTCGCCCGGCTGAGCCGCGACGTCCCTTTGCCTGGTCGTCCGTATGATGGCGGGCCAGCGACCGGGCGGAGGGAGCGACTCTGTGGGGGATGGAAGAGCGCTGCGACGTTCGGCGTCGGTGGTGATGGCCTCGGCGCTCGCGCTCGTGGTGGCGCTGGCGGGCATCCTGGTCGCCCCTGCCGGCGATCCCGCGGGAGCCGCCGAGACGCCCGCGCAGGTCGTGCAGCTCACGGCGGGCACCCGGTACACGTGCGCCCTCTTGA
The DNA here is from genome assembly GCA_964399375.1 of uncultured Rhabdothermincola sp. Lineage (GTDB taxonomy): Bacteria > Actinomycetota > Acidimicrobiia > Acidimicrobiales > Acidimicrobilacustridaceae > CAYNQN01. Next base: position 3,220 of record CAYNQN010000136.1, read on the forward strand.
GCGATGCGAGCATCTCTTGCTGGGGCGCCAACAACTTCGGGCAGGCCACGCCACCGACCGGCGCCTTCACCCAGCTCTCCGCCGGCGCCGATCACACTTGCGGCGTCCGAGCCGACGGCACCGTGGCCTGCTGGGGAGCAGCCTTCGACGGCAAGCTCGACCCCCCGCCGGGCAGCTACACCGAGGTGTCGGCGGGCGCCAACCACACGTGCGCCATCCGCACCGACGGCACCGTGGCCTGCTGGGGGGCACGTAGCCAAGGACAGCTCGTCGCCCCGCCGGGCAGCTTCACCCAGCTCTCCGCCGGCGCCAACCACACGTGCGCCATCCGCACCGACGGCACCGTGGCCTGCTGGGGCTGGAACCAGTACGGCCAGGCCTCAGCGCCCCCCGACACCTTCAGCGACCTGTCGGCGGGCGCCAACCACACCTGCGCCATCCGCACCGACGGCACCGTGGCCTGCTGGGGCTTCAACGGCGTCGGGCAGCTGGATGCGCCGGAGGCGACCTTCTCCCAGATCTCGGCCGGCGATGGCCACACCTGCGCGATCGGCACAGCGGGCGAGCCGGCCTGCTGGGGTTCGAGCCAGCTGCGCAGCCTCACCCCCCGCCGGGGAACGTTCACCCAGGTGGCGGCCGGCGCATTTCACTCTTGTGCCCTCCGGAGCGACGGAGAGGTCGTCTGCTGGGGTGTGAACGACTCGGGTGAGTCCACCCCTCCCTCTGCCGGGCTCGTCGAGATCTCCACCGGGACGACCCAGACGTGCGGCATCGACGCCGGGGGCTCGGTGACGTGCTGGGGCAGCAACGGCAGCGGCGAAGCAGCGCCTCCCCGGGGGTCGTTCACACAGGTTTCCTCGGGTGGGCGCTACGACGGAGGGGGCTTCCACACCGGGTCGCACACGTGCGGGATCCGCCCAGGTGGAGCGGCGATCTGCTGGGGGAGCGACGTGCACGGCCAGTCCAGACCACCCGCGGGGGCCTTCCAGCAGGTCTCGGCGGGCCAAGGCCTCACCTGCGGCCTCCGCGCCGAGGGCACCCTTGCCTGCTGGGGATGGGACGACTTCGGTCAGGCGAGCCCACCTTCGGGCACCTTCACCCAGGTCTCGGCGGGCGCCCTCTACGCCTGCGCTGTCCGAAG
>CAYNQN010000137.1:0-810 GCA_964399375.1 uncultured Rhabdothermincola sp.
CGCCGCCCAGGGCGCCAGGGACGGGCTGGTGGAGGCCTCGGGCGAGCTGCGGGGCCTCGCTGTGGCCCTGGTGAAGATCGCCAACGACCTGCGCTGGCTCGCGAGCGGGCCCCGCACCGGCCTGGCCGAGATCTCCCTGCCCGACCTCCAGCCCGGTAGCTCGATAATGCCGGGCAAGGTCAACCCGGTGATCCCCGAGGTGGTCACGCAGGTGTCGGCCCAGGTGATCGGCAACGACACCGCCGTGGCCTTCGCTGGATCGCAGGGGAACCTGGAGCTCAACGTCTTCCTGCCCCTCATGGCTCGCAACGTCCTGGAGTCGATCGAGCTGCTGGCGAACGCCTGCAAGGTCTTCGCCGTGCGCTGCATCGACGGCATCGTGGCCAACGAGGATCGCTGCCAGGCCTACGCCGAGACGTCCCCCTCGATCGCCACCTCGCTCAACCCCTACATCGGCTACGAGAAGGCGGCCGCCGTCATCAAGGAGTCGATGGCCACGGGTCGCACCATCCGTGAGGTCGTCCTGGGTGAGGAGCTGATGAGCGAGGCCGAGCTCGACAAGGCCCTCGACCTCCTGTCGATGACGCGGGGCGGCATCATCAAGTGACGCCCCTCGCCTGAGGTTGCCCCGGTCAGGTGGCCGGCAGGTCCAGGCGCTGGTAGCGGTAGAGGAATGCTGCGATGGCCTGGCGCGTGATGAGCGCAGTGGGCTGGAAGAAGTAGTCGTCGAACCCCTCGGATATCCCCGTAAGGGACAGCCAGGCGATCTCGCCGCAGAAGGTGTTGTCCATGGTCACGTCTGCGAAGGGC
>CAYNQN010000137.1:910-4352 GCA_964399375.1 uncultured Rhabdothermincola sp.
CGAGGCCCTCGGGTGCGCCCGCCTGGCGGTAGAGGAACGCAGCCATGGCCTGGCGCGTGAGGCCGCCGTCGGGCCTGAAGGTGCCGTCACCGAAGCCGGTGGTGATCCCGTGGGCCTTCAGCCAGGCGATCTCGCCGCAGAAGGTGTTGTCCATGGTCACGTCTGCGAAGGGCGGGGCAGCGCACTGCGGGTCGAGGCCCTCGGGTGCGCCCGCCTGGCGGTAGAGGAACGCAGCCATGGCCTGGCGGCTCAGCGTGGAGGAGGGCCGGAAGGCTCCGCTGGGGAACCCCTCGGTTATCCCGGTGTTGCTCATCCAGGCGATCTCCGCGTAGAAGGGGTGACCCATCGAGACGTCGCCGAAGACGGCGGGTGGCAGCACCATCACGTCGTCGTCGACCACCACGAGGTCGCAACCCACCTCCACCGGTGGCCGGTCGGCCCACGTGGCGTCCTGGGCGGCGAGGCACACCTCGCTCAAGCCCTTCGGCAGCTCCACGGGTGCGAACACGCCGTGGCTCGGCCCCAGCCCGGGGTAAGAGGTCGCCACCTCGGGCCGGCCGAAGTCGGCAGTGCCCGACCAAGCCACCTCGCCGTTCACCAGCACCTGCGCCTCCACCGGCGCCTCGGTGTCGAGATCGATCGCCCAACCCGTCACGAGGGCCGATCCCTGCTCGGAGACGGCCACGTCGTCGAGGTGGCCGATGGGCGCGATGTCGGCCACGGCAGAGCCCAGCCTGGGCAACGGCGTGAGCCGTCCGTTGCGGAAGTCGAAGAGGCGCAGGCCCGTCTCGCGCAGGATCGTGGAGAGGTGCTCGACGGAGCCGACCTCCTTCGCCTGCCTGAGCACGGCCATGGCCCCCGAGACGTGTGGCGTGGCCATCGACGTGCCGCTCAGGGTTGCCATCCCCCCACCCGGTATTGCCGACGTGATTGATCGCCCGGGAGCGAGGAAGTCGAGCAGGGGAGACGAGTTGGAGAAGCTCGACACCCGGAAGTCGGCGTCCACCGAGCCCACGGCCACGGCGTCGGTCACGCAGGCGGGCCAACTGATCTGGTTGGGTTCCCCGGCGTTGCCCGATGCCACGACGGTCGCCACGCCCAGGTCGTGGAGCTCTCGGATCGGATCGGCCAGGGCGTTGTCGTCGCAGGCTGCCGGGCTGGTCTTGCCACCGACGCTCAGGTTCACCGCCGCGATCGGGCCGTCGGCCAACTGATCGCTCACCCACCTGAGCGCGGCGAGGAGGTCGCTGTCGAACGCTACGAGGCAGGGCGTGTTGTCCGGGCCGTCGCACGTGACCGGGTCTGTCACGAAGCTGAACACCTGCACGGCGAGCAACGATGCTCCGGGAGCCGTGGCGGCCGCGATCCCGGCCACGTGGGTGCCGTGCAGGCACGATCCCGTCCCTGGCGCCGTGCACGGCAGGCCCGAGCCGAAGCCGGTGGCCTGCCGAGAGTTGCCGCCCGGGCACAGGGGGTGCACGGAGGCCTTGGAGATGCCGGTGGACGAGAAGCAGGCCTCCGCCTCGACCCTCCCGAAGAGCTGCGGGTGGAACAAGTCGACCCCGGTGTCGACGACGGCGATCCTCTGCCCGGAGCCGTCGGCCTGCCCCCAGGCCTGGGGGGCCTGGATCATCTCCAGCCCCGGCGTCGCCTCCAGGCGGTAGGCGTGGTTGGGCAGGACCCTGCTGACCCCGGGGGAGGAGCGCAGATCCTCCACCTTGTCCCTGTCGACGGTGGCGGCCACCAGGGGCTGTTGGGTGGGGAGCACCTCGCCGCCTTCGCTCACCAGCTCCTCGCGCACCTCGTGGGCGTCGGCTGCATCGGCGCTCTCGGTGGACATCTCCACCAGCACCGACGCCTCGCCCTGCGAGTCCAGCTGCTCGGTCACCTCGGGTGCGACCTGGGCGGGGGGATCCTCTGCGGCCCCTACCGCAGTCGGGACGACGACCGACCAAGTGAGCACCAGGGCGGTGACCGCCCCGGAGACCATGACCCCCCGCGGTCTGATCACCCGAACATCATTCCACCGCCCGGCCGTCCGCGCCCGGTCAGCGGTTTTCGGGGCTCAGAAGGCGGCGGTGCCCTCGTAGGGGACGGGGTCGTCCAGCTCGGGGATGGTGGGGCGCCGCCAGCTCATGGACTCGGCCAGGTTCACGGCCACGGAGCGCCACTCGTCGGGGTTCCAGCCCTGTGCCCAGCTGTCCACCTGCGCGCCCTGGTTCACGTGGACGAAGGCGGGCAGGCGTTGGAGGCCGAGCCCCTTCACCGCCGTCCTCTCGGGGTCCACGTACACGAGCAGCTCGTCGCACCACGGCCCAAGGAAGGCGCGGGCATCGTCGGGGCCCGACGTCACCAGGAATGCGGTGCGGCAGTCGGCCTCGGCGTAGTTGCGCAGGATCCTTCCCGCGGTCTCCAGGATCCAGGAGCTCTCATAGGTGTAGGGGTCGAGGACCATGAGCGCGAGGTGGAAGGTGGTGGTCCACTCCTCGACCGGCCTGGTCTCGCCGCCCAGGCTCGTGAAGGGCGTGTCACGTGGCACCTCGGCGGGTGCCGGAGTGGGGCTGGGGGCGCTTGGTGCTTCTGAGGCCACGAGCCGAGAAGGTAGCGGGCTAGCTTCTTGAGAGCACAACCAGACGACGCTTGGAGGTCCCGTGTTCGGCGCCATCGGTTCCACCCCCTACAACATCATGCTCCTCATCCACATCCTGGGAGCGATCGTCGCGTTCGGCGCGGCTTTCGTGAACCCCCTCGTCCAGCGGATGGCAGCGAGGGAAGGTTCTGGATCGATCGTGGCGAGCGGCCAGGCGGCCGCCCTGGCTCGCATCAGCTTCCCGGCGCTTCTGGTGACCGGCCTCATCGGCTTCGGCATAGCCGGCATGAGCGACCAGATCTTCAAGCTCTCGCAGACCTGGCTGATGCTGGCTGTGCTGTTGTGGCTGGCCCAGGCGGGCCTCTACTTCTTCGGCCTCCTGCCCGCCTTCCGCAGGCTGGCCTCCGGCGAGACGGGCGCCGCGTCCGCTATCTCAGGTCTCACCGGCGTGGGCCACATCCTCCTGCTGGCGATCCTCTACCTGATGATCTGGAAGCCCGGGCTATGACATCTGCGCTGGCTCCGCATGCGTCGCCAGCGCCCGCTTCGCGGATCGGGTGTCACGATCAGAGCAGCTCCGCTGCGGCTCCGCAGCTTCGGCCGAACCACGTCTAGGAGGGCCGCGCAGACTCCACGAGTCGGCGGGCGATCACCTTGAGGCAGAGGGTCTCGTCGGCTCCCTCGAAGATCGACAGCACCCGAGCGTCCACGAAGTACCGGCTCACGGGGTACTCCTCGGCGTACCCGTAGCCGCCGTGGATCTGCATGGCCTCGCGCGTCACCCACTCTGCTGCCCTGCACACGTAGGCCTTCACCATCGAGGCCTCCAGCTGACCGCCTCCGCTCGCCACG
>CAYNQN010000138.1:0-4219 GCA_964399375.1 uncultured Rhabdothermincola sp.
CGAGACCAGCCTCCTCGACCGCTACTCCTAGCGGGCGCGGCGGGTGAGCTGCTCTCGGTCGGTGATGCGGTAGCGGCGGTCGCCCTGCTCTATCCAGCCGAGGCGCACGAACGAGGCGATGGCCTTGTTCACCCGCTCCCGGGAGGCGCCCACCATGCCGGCCAGCTCCTCCTGGGTCACCGGGAGGGCGAACTCGTCGGCGTCGCCGCTCAGCTCCAGCAGGCGCTTGGCCGTGCGCCCGGTCACGTCGAGGAACACCGAGTCGGCCAGGGCCTCGTCGGTGGAGCGCAGCCGGTTGGCGAGCATCTTCACGACGCTCCAGAGCAGGTCGGGTTGGCGGCTGTAGAGCGACCGGAGCGGGGCGTAGGGCACGGCGATCGCCTCGGAGCGCTCTAGGGCACGGGCCTCGGCCGAGCGCTGCTGCTGATCGAACAGCGGCATCTCGCCGAAGAGGTCACCGGGCTCCATCAGCGCCACCACCGACTCACGCCCGTCGATCGACTTGTTGGCTATGGCTATCCGGCCCTGTGTGACGACGAACAGCTCGGTGGGCTCGTCGCCCTCGGTGAACAGCACGTTCCCGCGGTTGAACTTGCGGATCTCGGCCTGGGCGGCGATGGAGTCGAGGTCGTCGGGGGAGAGGGGCCGGAACAGCTCGGCCTGGGAGAGCATGGAGGGATCTATCACGGCAGGATCGTACTTCGTGGGCGAGGCCGGCCTGGTGGTTGGTACAATGCGCGGTCGATCCGCGACCCACAGGCGCCGATCTCTTTTCATCCCTCCCCCAGGAGCGTCATGACATTCGACGTCGGCGACAAGGTCGTCTATCCGCACCACGGTGCGGCGGTCATCGAGAAGCGAGAGAAGAAGAAGGCTTTTGGTGAGGAGAGGGAGTACTTGGTGCTCCGCCTGGCCTACGGCGATCTCACGCTCATGGTGCCCACCGACAACACCGACGAGGTCGGCCTGCGGGAGGTCATCAACGACGAAGAGGTGGAAGAGGTGTTCGCCGTCCTCCGCAAGAAGGAGGCGCGCATGCCCACCAACTGGTCCCGCCGCTTCAAGAACCACGTCGAGAAGCTCAAGTCGGGCGACATCTACCAGGTGGCCGAGGTCGTGCGGAACCTCTCGCTGCGCGACAAGGACAAGGGCCTCTCGGCGGGAGAGAAGCGGATGCTCCAGAAGGCCCGCCAGATCCTCGTCTCCGAGCTGACCTTCGCCATCAACGTGAGCGAGGAGCAGGCCGAGGCCAAGCTCGACGAGGCCTTGGCCTGAGCCAGACCTGGGCGATCGTGCTGGCGGCGGGAGCTGGCTCTCGCTTCGGTGCCGTGCTCAAGCAGTACGAGAAGCTGGGTGGCCGGCGTCTGCTCGACTGGTCGATCGCCGCGGCGCGCAGCGTGAGCGACGGCGTGGTGCTGGTGGTGCCCCCCGATCGAGCCGCCGATCCCGAGGAGGGTGTCGACGCTGTGGTCGCAGGCGGTGCCACTCGGTCGGCGTCGGTGCGCGCCGGTCTTGCAGCGGTTCCCAGCGGCGCCGATGTCGTGGTCGTGCACGACGCAGCGCGGCCCATGGCGTCACCCGCTCTCTTCTCGGCGGTCGTCGGGGCTGTGAGGGCTGGCGCCGTCGCTGCCATCCCGGGGGTTCCCATCGGCGACACGGTCAAGCGGGTCGGCGACGGGGTCGTGGTGGAGACGCTGGACCGCTCGCAGCTGGTCGCCGCCCAGACCCCCCAGGCCTTCCGGGCCGACGTCCTGCGCAGGGCCCACGACGTGTCGGGGGAAACCGATTCAGCAGAAGCCGATTCAGCAGAAGCCGATCCAGCCGAGGCGGGCCCGGTTGCCACCGACGACGCCGCCCTGGTCGAGCAGCTCGGCGAGGACGTGGTTGTGATCCCCGGGGAGTCCGGGAACGTGAAGATCACCCACGTCGAAGACCTCACCCGGGCGCGGATGCTGCTGCCCTGGACCTTCTCCACCTCCGCCGCGGCGCCCTCGGCGGGCGACGCGGAAGTCTCGTAGCTTCATCCCCGTGCAACTCCGCATCGGCCACGGCTTCGACGCCCACGTGTTCAGCGACGACCCCGGCCGCCGGCTGGTCCTGGGCGGTGTGGAGATCGTCGGCGAACCGGGCCTGGCCGGCCACAGCGACGCCGACGTGATGGCGCACGCTTGCTGCGATGCCCTGCTGGGTGCGGCGGGCCTGGGTGACCTGGGCCAGCGCTTCGGCGACGCCGATCCGCGCTGGGAGGGGGTCGACTCGCTGGTGCTGCTGGCCGACGTCGTCGCGGCGGTGACTGAGGCCGGTTGGGCGGTTGCCAACATCGACTGCACGGTGGTGTGCGAGCGCCCGAGGGTGGCTCCGCACCGCGACGAGATGCGGCGGCGCCTGGGCGACGTGGTGGGGGCCCCGGTGTCGGTGAAGGCCGCACGGCCGGAGGGCATGGGCGCCCTCGGGCGGGGCGAGGGAGTCTCGTGCACAGCGGTGGCTCTTCTCCAGCGGGCAGCAGGGGACGCACTGTGAGCCCGGCGAAGCGTCCCAAGAGGGCAGAGTCGCCCAAGGGCCGCGCCGGCCGCGCGGCGGTGCGCAAGGGCGCAGCTCCTCGTAGTGGCTCCGGTCGTGAGCGCCCAGGTGCCGCTCCGTCGAAGCCCTCCCGGCCCGGCCGACCCAAGGGCAGGCGTTCCCCGGCGCGAGGCGAACGACCCGAGAGGGGGACCGGGCGGGAGATCGCAGGTTCCTCCACCTCCACCTCCGCCCCCGCTGGTGGGCGGGGACGCCCCACCCGGGGTAAGGCCGATCGTGGACTGGGCGGAGATCAGGTGGAGGGCCGCCAAGCGGTTCGCGAGCTGTTGATAGCCGGGAACCGCAGGGTGCGCGAGCTGTTGGTGGCCGACGACCAGGACGACTCCGAGATGCTCTCGGAGATCGCATCGCTGGCTCTCGAGCTGAAGGTTCCGGTGCGCGAGGTGTCGCGCAAGTCGCTCCTGGCAGCTGCGCGCACCGAGTCGCCCCAGGGCGTGGTGGCCAAGGCGGCGCCGCTCGACGAGGCCGAACTCGAGGAGCTGGCCACTACGGCCGGCGGCGGCCGGGCCCCCTTCCTGGTGGCGGCCGACGGTGTCACCGACCCCGGCAACCTGGGAGCCCTGCTGCGCTCGGCCGAGGGAGCCGGCGCCACGGGCGTGGTGCTCCCCAGGCACCGAGCGGTCCACATCACTCCCACAGCTGCCAAGGCTGCGGCCGGAGCCATCGAGCACCTCCCCATCGCCGTGGTGGGAGGGCTGCCGGCGGCGCTGTTGCGCCTCCGGGAGCTGGGGGTGTGGGTGGTGGGGCTCGACGCGGGTGGCGACCAGAGCCTCTTCGAGATCCCGTTCGTGGCCACCGAGCCCGTCTGCCTGGTGCTGGGAGCTGAGGGCCGGGGCCTCTCGCGCCTGGTGCGCCAGCGGTGCGACGCCATCGCCAGCCTCCCGCTGCTGGGCAACCTGGGCTCTCTCAACGTGGCCGCAGCAGGCGCGATCGCCTGCTTCGAGGTGGCGCGCCGCCGCCAGGCTCCCCAGGCCTAGCGCCCTCTCCCTCCGTCGCCCCCTCCCTTAGGGGCGGCGGGCCTCCTTCCCTTTCCCGGCTCCCCTCGGGCACTGACCCTTTCCCTTCCCAGGGCCTTCCCTGCTGCTCCGGCGCGCCCTGAGAGCGGTGTTTTCCACAGATTCAGGCTTGGGAACAGATCCGATCCGACCCTACAACCAACGTATCCTGATTCCCTGTGGATACTCGGGTCATATGTGTAGGGGGCTCCTAGACATTTGTACTCCTACCGGGTATGGTCACATAGACCCAGATAACCGTTGTATATCTACGAGTCAATGTGGAGAGCATCCAGATGGCGCCTGTAGGAGGTGGAGATGGCTCTGAGCACCGATGACCTGCGTGCTTTCCTGCTGGTGACGCAGGAGCGGTCTGTCACCAGGGCGGCCGCCCTGTTGGGAGTCACCCAGCAATCCGTGTCGGAGCGCACCCGGCGACTGGAGCGCCGCCTGGGCGTGCAGCTCTTCTCCCGCAAGCCGCACGGCATGCAGCCCACCTCCGCCGGCTACCGCTTCCTTCCCTATGCGGCCCAGTGCGTGGCCCTCCTCGAGCAGGCCGTGGCCGTGATCAACGACGACGAGCTCATGAGGGTGCGGGTGCAGCGTTCGGCCAGCGAGGCCGTGATGCCGTTGCTCGAAGGCCT
>CAYNQN010000139.1:0-4167 GCA_964399375.1 uncultured Rhabdothermincola sp.
GACGCCGTCACGGTGCGAGTGGACGACATCGACCCCAACGGGAAGATCTCGCTCAGCCTCGCAGGCGACCCCCCCGCCGCATCCCCCTCCAGGCGCCCCTCGGGCGACCGTGACCGGGACCGCGACCGGGATGACGACGGTGGAGGCGCCTCCCGCGGCTCCTCGTCGGGTAGTGGCGATGACGACGGCGGCGAAGAGGGCGCCGATGCGGGCGACCGCGAGTACGTCTCGTTCGAGGAGGCGTTCGACGCCCAGGCCCGCGAGGACTTCGGCGAGCTGGGACCCGAGGCCGCCGCGGGTGGCGGGGGCGGTAGGGACCGCAGTGGAGGCGGAGGCGGCAGGCGCCGTGGAGGGCGTCGCCGCTGATCCCTGGGGGCAGAGCGCTGGCCCGCCCGAGCCGCTGGTGACCCTTCGGGGAGCCTCCACCGGCACGGGCGGCGCCTGAGCGTCATTTGCCTCTCCGGGAGTATCCTTCGGGCCATGGCGCTTCGCGTTGGTGTGTTCGGCGCAGGCGGGCGCATGGGCTCCACGGTCTGCCGTGCGGTGGCGGACGACCCCGATCTCCAGCTGGTGGCCGCGGTCGACCCGTACCACTCCGGCCTCGACCTCCACCAGGTCACAGGGGTCGACATGCCCCTCCAGGTCGCGGCGGGCCCCGAGGTCTTCAACGACGCCGGTGCCGAGGTGGTGATCGACTTCACGCTCGCCGCCGCCGCCCGCGACAACCTGGCCTGGTTGGCCGAGCACGCCGTGCACGCCGTGGTGGGGACCACCGGCTTCTCCGAGGGCGACCTCAAGTCGTTCGAGCGGGCCTTCGAGCGCAGCAACTGCGTGATAGCGCCCAACTTCGCCATCGGCGCAGTGCTCATGATGCGCTTCGCCGAGCTGGCAGCCCCCTACTTCGACAGTGCGGAGATCATCGAGCTGCACCACGACCAGAAGATCGACGCCCCCTCCGGCACGGCCATGCTCACGGCCGAGCGGATGGCGGCCGCATCGAGCACCTGGATGGCGGAGGGTCCCGCCGAAGAGGTCATCCCCGGAGCGAGGGGCGGCAAGGGCCCTGGTGACATCAGGGTGCACGCGGTGCGGGTGCGGGGGATGGTGGCCCACCAAGAGGTGATCCTGGGCACGGCCGGCCAGACGCTCACCGTGCGCCACGACAGCTACGACCGCTCGTCGTTCATGCCCGGCGTGCTGCTGGCGGTCAAGGCCGTGCCCGACCGGCCGGGTGTCACCGTGGGCTTGGACGCGCTGCTCGATCTGTGACCGAGGAGCCAGCCGCGGAGAGCCATCCGCAGGACGAGCACCCAGGGGGCTTGAGGGACAGGGAGCGAAAGCGCGCTCCCTTCCGTCGCGAGGGCTACGGGCTCGAGTTCGACCGCGTGGCGGTGTTCGCCGACGCCGTCTACGCCATCGCGCTCACGCTCATCGTGGTGGGCATCGAGGTGCCCACCGTCAGCGATCCGTCCAGCAACGAGGCCCTGCTGGACGCGCTCGGCGAGCAGCTCCCGAGCATCATGATGTTCTTCATCGCCTTCCTGGTCATCGGGAGCTACTGGGTTGCCCACCACGGGTTCATGGCACTGCTGGGCAAGGTCGACTCGCGCTTCATCGCCTTCCACCTCGTCTACCTGGCGCTCATCGCCTTCCTGCCCTTTCCCGCCGCTGTCCTGGGCCAGTTCGACGGCAACGGCGTGGCCGTCGCGGTCTTCGCGATCACGATGGCCGCCACCAGCGGCATGGAGACCGTGCTCTACCTGACGGCGCGCTCGCGCGGGCTCTTCGAGGTGCAGCTGCCGGATTCGGTGTTCCGCTGGTCGGTCATCGGTTCCCTCGTGCCCGTCGTGGCCTTCCTGGTGTCGGTGCCCGTGGCCTTCTTCGACGCCTACCTCGCCATGGCGGTGTGGGCGATCTCGATCCCCGGGGGCATGTTCACCGGCTACCTCGAGAGGGTCGAGGGGCGCCGGGCGCTTCCCGCCCAGCAGGCCTAGTCGTCGCGGCCGAGGTCTCCGCCTGAGGCTTCTCCCGGCGGCGTTTCCAGCTCTTCCTCCAGGTTCCTGAGCCTGTCGATCTCCGATGTGCCCTTGCGGCTCTCGTTCCAGACCGTGAAGACCACAGCCACCACGCTCAGGATCAGGAGCGGAACCCGGTAGGTGGAGATGAGGTCGAGGACCCAGTCGATCGGGGTCTCGAAGGCCTCCCCGAGGATCTTGATGCCGATGAGGCGGGCGATGGTCCCACTGATGTTCAGGGTCAGGAACACGACGGGGCGCATCCTCGACGCACCCGCCAGGAGGCATATGAAGTTGTTGGGAGCGATGAACACGAGCGGGCCGCCGAAGCGCCCGAAGTAGCGCTCCACCGTGGCCAGCAGGTCGCCCAGCGTGCGGGTGCGCTTCTCCATCCAGCGCACGGCCGCCGCCCCGTACCAGTAGCCGAGCAGGTAGAAGAGGGGATCGGAGATCAGGTTCCTCAGCAGGCCCACCACGAAGTACGACACGGGGTCGAGCTGGTTGACCGTGAGCACCAGGTAGCGGATCCGGGAGTTGAGCGAGATCAGCAGCAGCGGGTGCTCGTTCACCAGCGACGGGGCGAGCGCGTCACCTACGTACGAGGCGACCACCAGCACGATGAGGGCGGCCACCACTGCGCCCAACACGAGGCGGTTGGGCGGACCGCTCGGCTGAGTTGGGGGTGGGGTCGGGGGTTCGGCCGGGGGCTGAGCTGGCAGGTCCTCGCTCACGGGCGCCCGACAGTAGCGTGATCCTGATGTGGTCGTTCCTCTGGAGGCCTGGTTGGATCCTCACGCACCTGCTGGTGATCACGATGGTGGTGGTCATGGTGAGCCTCGGCCTCTGGCAGCTCCGCAGGCTCGACGAGAGGCGCACGATCAACGCGACCGTCGAGGCTCGCAGCGAAGAGGCACCCATCGATATCGCCCAGCTGCTGCCGGCGGGCCCTGGCACCACGGGGGCGGAGGCCGAGGCGGTGGCGTACCGGCCCGTCGTCGCCGAGGGCTCCTACCTGCCCGCCGAGCAGGTGCTCGTGCGGAACCGGTCGCTGGGGGGCGCTCCCGGCTACTGGGTGCTCACCCCCTTGTTGCTGGCCGACGGATCGGGGGCGGTGGCGGTGAACCGGGGTTGGGTGCCGTACGCCGACACCGATCCGGGTGGCTCCGGGTGGGAGGCGTTCGCCCCGCCGGAGGGCACCGTGATCATCTCGGGGACGGTGCAGGACGCAGCGGTGCCCGAGGCCGGCCTCGTGGGTGCCTCCAGCCAGGGTGAGGCGTTGAAGAGCCTTGCCGGCGTGGATCTGGAGCAGCTCTCCACCCAGGTCTCCGCACCCCTCTACCCGGTGTACGTCGAGGTGGTGGCCCAGCAGCCCCCGGCAGGCGACATCCCGGTGCCCATCCCGCCTCCCGAGCTCTCGGAGGGCCCGCACCTGGGCTACGCCGGGCAGTGGTTCATCTTCTCCGCCCTGACGGTGGTGGTCTACGGCGTGCTGCTCAACCGGGTGGCCAAGGGCAGGGCGGGCTCCGCCCCGGACCCCGCCTCCACCGAGCCGGCCGGCCCGCCTGCGCCCAACGGCCGCGAGGCAGGCTAGGACCACCGCGGGCCGCCCGCGGATACCCTTTGACCGGTGGATCTGAGTGGGATCATCGGTCGGGACGACCTGCACGATGTCGACGCCATCCTGGCCGTCACGAACACCGGCGACACCTCGGGGACGCACTCGGTTGCCGACGCCTCCGAGACGGTCTTCACGTGGGACTACACCAAGGGCTCGCACCCGGCCCTCGCCCGCCTCTACGAGAAGGCCAAGGCCTCGCAGTGGAACGCCGAGACCGACCTGCCCTGGGACACGGAGGTCGACCAGGAGCACGTGGCCATGGCCAACGCCGTGGCCTCCGGGCGCGACACGAACCCCATGGACCTCACCGGCACCTGCCTGGAGAGCTGGGGCGACGCCGAGTGGTTGGCCTTCGCCGTGGAGTCGCAGAACTGGGTGCTCAGCCAGTTCATGCACGGCGAGCAGGGAGCGCTGGTCTGCACGGCGAAGATCGTGGAGACCGTGCCGTGGATCGACGCCAAGTACTACGCCGCCACCCAGGTGGTCGACGAGGCACGCCACGTGGAGGTGTTCTCGAAGTACCTCAACGAGAAG
>CAYNQN010000140.1:0-4163 GCA_964399375.1 uncultured Rhabdothermincola sp.
GCCGGCCAGGAAGCGCTCCAACCAGGCCACCGACTCGTCGTCGAGGTGGTTGGTGGGCTCGTCGAGCAGGAGCAGGTCCGGGTGCGAGAGCAGCAGGCGGCAGAGGGCGACGCGCCTGCGCTCGCCACCCGAGAGCTTCGTGACGTCGGCATCGGAGGGAGGGAGGCGCAGAGCGTCCATGGCGATCTCGATGTTGCGCTTGAGCTCCCAGGCGTCGCGCGCCTCGATCTGTCGCTCCAGCTCGGCCTGCTGCTCGCCCAGCTTCTCGAAGTCGGCGTCGGGGTCCGACCAGCCGGCCAGGACCTCCTCGTAGCGCTCCAGGAGGGCGGCGCTCTCGTTCACCCCTTCGGTGACGTTCCCGATGACGTCCTTGGAGGCGTCCAGCTGGGGCTCCTGCTCCAGGAACCCGACGCTCGCGCCCTGCGCCAGGCGGGCCTCTCCGGAGTAACCGTCGTCGACGCCTGCCATGATGCGCAGCAACGACGACTTCCCTGCCCCGTTCGAGCCCAGGACTCCGATCTTGGCCCCCGCGTAGAACGAGAGGTTGATCCCGCGCAGCACCTCGCGGTCGGGAGGGTGGAAGCGACTCACGTCGCGCATGGTGAAGATGAACGGCGGGGCCATGGCGGCGAGCCTACCGACCGACCGCAGCTCGCAGAGAAGACCGACGACCGCCGGGAGCTGGGGCAACCAAACAGCGGAGAGCAGGTCGTCACCGTGAGAGGTGGGCTGACCACCTCCGACAGGTCAACCTCGTAGCGGGAAGATCGGCGATCTGGTTGTCACGCTGGTACCAGGGAGAGCGGTGGCCAGCTCCATGATGTCTTCAGGATCTGAGGTGACCACGATGGCCCGATCTGCCTGGGCGCAAACCGCAACGGCGTGAGCATCGGCGAGCCTGCCACTATCGCTGGAGGTCTGATGAAGGATCGCGCCTACCAGCTTGGCCAGGCGCTCATCGGTGGGAATCACACGTATGCGTTGGCCACCACGGCTTCGTGCAACGGCTGTTTCCACTCGACGTGTGCGTGCAGTTCCCCTGCAGACCTCGGCAAGGGTCACTGCAGCGCAAGCCACATCACCTCCGCGCTCGTTCACCCGTCGCATCAGCTGTCGTAGCCCTCGACCCTCGGCGGTATCGATCACGTCGAAGGCGGCCGCGTCGAGGACTGCACGCAGGTTCATGCAGCGCCCTCCGGTCTCCGGTTCACTGGCTGGGGTCCGGATGAGGAGTGGGTACCGTCCCCACTCTCGACGGCATCGAGGAACTGCTCTATCTCGGCTGCCTCCTCAGGGGTAGCCGTTCCGTAGAGCTCGTCCAGCTCATCGAGCCAGCGCGCCATGGCCTCGCGGTGTGCGTGAAGGGCGACCACCTCGGCCAAAGCGTCGTTTGCGGCGGACGACAAGCTGCGACCGCCCATCGCCTCCAGCGCTTCCACGACGTCCTCGTCGAGGTTCAGCGTGATGCGACGTTTCTTCATAACAACATCATAACGAAGGGCAAGTGCCTCGGCATCGGACTCCACATCCACATTGAGGGCCATGAGCCCATCTTCGCAAGACGGTGAGACAACCAGTTAGCTCAGGGTGCGACGAAGAGAATCGGCGCGAGCTTCGATCGGTTCATGAGCGACATGCGAAGGCCCCCATCGTGGTCATGGCTCGTCGCGCCAGGCTAGGAGGGTCTCGAGCTCGGCCGGGGGCCGGACGTGCCGGGCGGGTGGAGAGCCCAGGAAGACCTCGCCGGAGCTGCCGTCGATGGTGATGACGTCTCCTGAGGCGATGGAGGTGGACCGGACCTTCAGGCCGTCGTCCTCGTCCAGCACGATCTCGCCGGCCCCGACCACGGTCGGGATGTTCCACGCTCGGGCCACCACCGCTGCGTGGCTGGCCGGGCCGCCGCTGGTGGTGAGCACCCCCGCCGCCACTCGCATGCCCATCACGTCGGCCGGCGAGGTGGTGGGTCGCACCAGGATCACGGCCTCACCCCGGTTCGAGCGCTCGATGCAAGTGGCCACCGTGGTGCAGACGACCCCGGTCGCCACCCCCGCCGACGCCGGAAGGCCCCGGGTCAGCACGGGGAGGGAGAGGTCGGTGCTTGCCACGGTGGCGAGCTTCTCGAGCCTCGCCACGTCGTGACTCGAGACCCGGGCCACCGCCTCGCTCTTGGAGATCTTCCATCCGTCCTGGAGCGCCATGTCGACGGCCATCCTCACCGCGGCAGTGGGCGTGCGCTCACCCACCCGCGACTGCAGCAGCCAGAGCTCTCCCTGCTCCACCGTCACCTCCACCTCGCACAGGTCGCGCATGTGCGCCTCGAGCCGGCCGAGCGCCCCCACCAACTCGCGGTAGGTGTCGGGAAGCCGCTCCTCCAGGGCGCCGAGGTCGAGGGCATCGGTCGTGCCCGACATCACGTCGTCGCCCTGTGCCCCGAAGATGATCTCGCCGAAGGGCTCAGCGGCTCCGGTGAGGGGATTGCGGCTGAAGGCCACGCCGGCGCAGCTGCGTTCGTCACGGTTGCCGTGAACCATCGCCTGCACGGTCACGGCTGTGGCGCCCTCCTGCAGGAACCCGGCGTGGGCGCGGAAGGAGTGGGCCCGGGGGCTGTGCCAGCTGCGCGCCACCGCTTCGATGGCCCTGTGGAGCTGGTGATGAGCCTCCCGCGGCACGGGCGAGCCGGTGGCCTGGGCGATGGTGCGCTGGTGCCGTTCGCAGAGCTGGACGAGGTCGGAGATCGACGGCTCTCGGGACAGCTCGGCCAGCGGATGCTCGAAGAGGGAGCTGTCGATGCCCATCACGTGCGTGCCGTAGCTGGCCAGGAAGCGACGGAAGCAGTCGTACGCGAAGCGCTCGTCGCCGGTGGTGGCCGCCAGGCCCTCCACGCTGATGTCGTCGAGCCCCACGTCTAGGACGGTGTCGAGCATGCCCGGCATCGACACCACCGCCCCCGATCTCACGCTCACCAGGAGGGGGTTGGCAGGATCACCCAGGCGCCTGCCGGTGGAGCGTTCCAGGTGGGCCACGTGGAGGTGCAGCTCTGCCTCGAACGGGGCCGACCACTCGCCCGAGGCCAGCTCGGCCACAGCTGCCGTCGTGATGGTGAAGCCGGCGGGCACCGGGAGGTCGAGGACGGCGGACATGGTCGCCAAGCCCGCCCCCTTTACGCCCAGCAGCTGCGTTAGCTCCTCGGGCGGTACCTCATGTGGGTGATCGAGATCGAAGATCTGAGTCACGTTGCCTCGTTTGAACACGCTAATCCTCCCTGGGCCCACAGGTGATACGCCCTGGCCTCTCTTTTGGTTTCCGCTGCGGGGCCCGGGGCCGGGGTATCGGCAGCGGGCTAGGGTGCCGAGCGTGTGCTGTCCGATCGTGGCGCTGTTCATGGGCCTCCCCCGTGTCGCCCTGTTCTTCATGTGGGTGTTCACCGATCGGCTCTCGATAGCGTTCGAGAACTTCTGGCTACCGCTCCTGGGGTTCTGCTTCCTCCCGTTCACCACGATCTTCTGGGCCATCGCCTACGCGCCGATCAGCGAGGTGACCGGCGTCGGTTGGCTGTTCGTCGCCTTCGGGTTCGTCCTCGACGTGGCGTCCTACGTAGGTGGCGGAAGGTACCGGCGGTACGACCAGAGCGTCGCGTAGCCTCCCGACGTGGGCGAGACCATCGAGGAGAGCACCGCGTCCACAGGAGACGCCCCCGCCACCGGGCCCTACCGGGCGCCGGTGGGCACGCACGACGTGCTTCCCCCCGCCTCGGAGCGCTGGGCGGCTCTCGTCGCTCGCTTTGCTGCCCACGTGGGTCGGGCCGGCTACGAGCTGCTCCAGAGCCCCATGTTCGAGGAGATCGGGGTCTTCCGCCCCGTGGGCGAGGGCACCGACGTGGTGCGCAAGGAGATGTACGACTTCCTCGACAAGGGGGGCCGCCATCTGGCGCTGCGCCCGGAGGGGACGGCATCGGTCGTCAGGGCCTACGTGCAGCACAAGCCCGCCGCCCAGCCATGGAAGGTCTGGTACGCGGCCCCCAGCTTCCGTTATGAGC
Organism: uncultured Rhabdothermincola sp.; assembly: GCA_964399375.1. Taxonomy (GTDB): domain Bacteria; phylum Actinomycetota; class Acidimicrobiia; order Acidimicrobiales; family Acidimicrobilacustridaceae; genus CAYNQN01. Next base: position 4,037 of record CAYNQN010000140.1, read on the forward strand.
GGCCCCAGGCGGGCCGCTACCGCCAGCACCACCAGCTCGGGGTGGAGGCGATCGGCTCGGCCGACCCCGACCTCGACGTGGAGATCATCGTGCTGCTGGCCGACTTCTACGCCGGCCTCGGCCTTCG
>CAYNQN010000141.1:0-4159 GCA_964399375.1 uncultured Rhabdothermincola sp.
GTGGTGAGGATGTGCACGCCTATGCCCTTCAGCTCTTCGGTGCCGCGGTCGTAGAGGCCGGAGACGGCGTCGGAGGCGAGCGCCACCCGGTAGTCGCGCTCGGAGGCCTCGTAGACAGAGGTGCGAGGGCAGTTCGGGAAGTTGCAGCCGGCGAACACGATAGTGGTCACTCCCATGTCCTGAAGATGGCCCTGCAGCGGAGTGTCGAAGAAGGCTCCCCAGCGAGACTTGTACATGGCGACCTCTCTCGGGCCGAGCGACTGCAGACCGCCGGACAGGAGAGCTGCGTCGTCCAGATCGCCCGTGCCCGGAGGGAGGATCTCCGGCACCAGGGATCGACCCGGCGTCCCCGGGCGGAACACCGGCACCTCGCCACGGGCCAGTCCACGGCGGGATCTCTCCGCGTTGCTCCCGTCGGGTGCGTAGAGCCTCAGCACGTGCACGATCGGCCGGCCCGCCGACCGGAACGCCTCGCTCAGCCTCGCCATCCGAGGCAGCACCGCACTGGTCCCAGGAACCTCCAAGGGTTGACCGTCGAGGGTGTCTCGCTGCACGTCGATGGTGACGAGCGCCGAGCTCGCCCACAGAGGCCCCGTAGGGTCTTCGCTCTCGTCCACGCTCTTCACGGTATGTCTCATCGCACCTGCTGGAGGCCACAGATGGTGGTGTCTCCCTGAGCAGGAAGAGCCAGTTGCAGATCAACAGGGATGGCAGCGCTCGACTCGATGGCCAGAGGTGCCCCAGCGTTCGCCTCCAACGTCAGGGCCATGAGCGATCCCACCCTGGCATCGGAAGACGTGAAGGCGGCCGAGATGGATCCCCCTGCTTCGGTCGTGACCGTGAGCGTCGTCGGACCGTCGAGGCCCAAGCGCACGACCGGGACCGACGAGGTCGGAGCCCATGTCGTGCAACCCGGCGGTGCTGGCGCTGCCGCAGGCTCGACGCCGGCGAACGCCTCCACTCGTGCATCGCCGGTAACGGGTGGAGCCGAGCGGTCGAGCTCCTCTGCCGAAAGCTGAAGGAAGGTTCTGGCAGTGAGGAGAGCCTCCTGGTCGATCGCTGCATCTGGCGTGAGCGAGCCCTGGTCGACCAGGTCGACGAGGTCCTGGACCTGGGCATCTGGCGCATAGGAGGGGTAGGGAGTGTCACCGAGCAATCGCTCTCCCGAGCGAGAGAGCTCGACCGACGCGAGCATTACCCGCCGCTCCTCCTGGGCAACCGCCGACCAGGTGTCGCCGAAGTCCGCCAGCTTGGGCACCTGGACCACGAGCACGAGAGCGGTGCCCACCGCCAGGACGACCAGATGGAGCTTCGCCGGGAGGGCCCTGTCGATGGCGAGGCATAGGAGCGGGAGGACCAGCACGATCGTGATGTACGCGTAGCGGCTGTTCTCGGCGCCCTCGATGCCGAGGTGCGATCGGCGGAGAGCGGTGAGCGTCAGCTGCGCCGTCGCCCCTGCGGCGCACGAGAGCGCCAGCGCCAAGGGTCGATCCAGGGCCCTGGCTCTCAGGATCGCCCAGATCCCGACGGCGAGGAGCACCACCAGCCCCGCTGCCGTGAAGCCGAGGAGATCGTCGAGGGACCCGCTGATCCCGGTCCAGACGTACGCCGGCACGTCGCGGATGCCGTCGCCGAGCGGTTGGCCGCCGAAACCCAGGAACCTCCGGCCGTAGAGGCCCCACCACAACGCATAGGCCACCGATGGAACGCTCATCACGACCAACGCCATCCGCCATCCCCGGCTCATCAACGCGTAGAGAGCGGCCGCCCCCACCGCCACGATGCCTACGCCGGACGACATCAGTGCGATCAGGCCGAGGCCCCAACCTGCGATGTCGCGCTTCGGATCGAAGGAGCGACTCGAAGGCATCACGAGGAGCCATGCGAGCCCGGCGGCCAACGAGCCCAGCAGGGTCATCTGGAAAGCCCTGGTCAGGTTCTCGGCCCCTGTTCCCATGAAGAGGACGATCGTGGCGCCTGCCGTGGCGATCCACGGATCTACCGCGACGCGGCGGATGATCCTCCACAACAGGTGGGCCAGGAGCAGGTGGACTCCGATGAGCACGCCGATGAAGGGCCAGTAGCTGTCGATGCCGAAGAGCGTCACCAACCCCTGGTAGATGACGTTGGGGAGCATCGAGAGGTGCTCGTTGTGCGGTACCCAGATGCCGTTGTTGCCATCCCCGCTGAGGAAGGCACGGTCGACGACGAAGGCCCACTCGTCGTGGAGGAACCAGTTGTCGCGGTTGACGAAGGCCAGCAGCCCGGCGCTGGCCAAGAGCGTGACGACGTGGGCCCAGGTGGCAGCTCGGGCCCGCCTGCTCACGCTCATCTCCCGGCCGGTCCCACGGCACGGCAAGGTAACAAAGGGTCCCGTCGCGGACTTGCTCAGCGGGGCCGGGGCTTAGGCCTGCGGGCCGGTGGGATCCAGTCGGGGTCCACGTCGTCGTCGGGCTCCAGCGGCGTCATGAGCAGGTCGATGGCGCTCCACAGCGTCCGCGACCTCGGGAAGAAGAGCAGCGGCACCCCGATGGCGACCACCAGGGCCGGCACCAGCATCGGCAGCGCCCTTGGCTGGGGCCACATGAGAGCAACGGAGACGCCGATGGTCACGAGCAGGAGCCCGAGGGTAACGATGATGTTCATGCCCAGGGATCCCGCCCAGTGCCCCTCCACTCGCTCCAGCGAGAGGTTGCACCGGGGGCAGCGGAGCTTCATGCGGAAGTAGGAGTCGAAGAGGTCGGAGCTGCCGCAGAGCGGGCACCGCCGCCGCATGCCGCGCATCAAGGCACGGGTGACGGTGAGCGGCGGGGGATCGGCCACCAACGCAGCGTCTCACAAGCAACCAGCGAGGGAGGCATCCCGAGGGGGGAGGCATCCGGAGCACGCCGGCCCACACGGACAGCTCGGGGCGCATCCGCGGGGGAGCATCCATAGGCTTATGGGCATGGCAGACGTGGTGATCCAGACCTTCCCACTGGGGTTCCAGTGGCCGATGATCGACCCGTTCCTGTTCTGCGCCCACCACCTCGACCGCTACCCGGAAGGAAACGCCCAGCTGGGCCCGGCGGCGCCGCTGGAAGGCCGCGACATCGGGATGGACTTCTCGGGGACCGACGGCTGGAACATGTACCACGGCAGCATCGTGCCGGGCTTCCCTCCCCATCCCCATCGCGGGTTCGAGACGGTCACCTACGTGCGGCAGGGCATCATCGACCACTCCGACTCGTTGGGCGCCACCGCCCGCTTCGGCAGGGGAGACGTGCAGTGGCTCACGGCTGGCGGCGGCATCGTCCACTCCGAGATGTTCCCGCTCCTCGACGACTCGGGCCCCAACACGCTGGAGCTCTTCCAGATCTGGCTGAACCTCCCTGCCGACGACAAGCTCACCGATCCCCACTTCACGATGCTCTGGGATGGCCAGATCCCGAGGCACGTATCGGTCGACCCGCAGGGCCACACCACCGAGGTCACGGTGATCGCCGGAGCGCTGGGCGATGCCGTCCCCCCGTCGCCGCCCCCGCACTCGTGGGCTTCCAGGCCCGATGCCGATGTCGCCATATGGCACATCCGCATGGAGCGGGGTGCCTCTTGGACGCTGCCGCCAGCCGAGGGCACCTCGACGGTCCGTTGCCTCTACGCCTTCGAGGGCGACGCTCTCCACCTCGACGGCACCGACCTGCCCGCAGGGAACGGTGCTGCGGTCCGGGCGACCGATCCCGTGGAGCTCTCCAGCGAAGGCGGCATCGAGGTCCTCCTCCTCCAGGGCAAGCCCATCAGCGAGCCGGTGGCCAAGAGGGGCCCGTTCGTCATGAACGACCAGGCAGGCCTGCTGCAGGCCTTCGACGACTACCGGCGCACGGGCTTCGGAGGGGTGCCCTTGACCGACAACCCCGTACACGCGGCGTCTGCCCCCCGCTTCGCACGCCACGCCAACGGCAGGGTCGAGCAGCCCGAGCAGCCCGAGACTGTGGCCTGAGGCACCTCGAACCCGACGGGCTCGGAAGGCGTTCCGCTATCTGAGGGTTCAACTCCGGCGGAGCTTCGAGAGCGCCTTGCGGGCTCCTTCGAACAGGCGTCTCTTCGTACGGAGGGCCCGTTCCTCCCGCTCGCTGAGCTCCACGGGTTCGCGGTGTCTCCCGAGGGGTTCACCGTCGAG
>CAYNQN010000142.1:0-4159 GCA_964399375.1 uncultured Rhabdothermincola sp.
ATCTGTGCGGCCTACCAGTGGGTGCTCCCGGGGGAGCGGACGGGCCGCCCGTACCCACACTTGGCCTTGCTCCGGGTGGGGTTTGCCTAGCCGCCCCGGTCGCCCGGGGCGCTGGTGCGCTCTTACCGCACCGTTTCACCCTTGCCTGTGCCCGTCGCCAAAGCGGCGGGCCATCGGCGGTTTGCTCTCTGTTGCACTTTCCTGCGGGTCACCCCGACTGGCCGCTAGCCAGCACCCTTGCCCTGCGGAGCCCCGACCTTCCTCGACCCGGTCGCTGCCGGGCCGCGGCCACCTGGCCGACTCACCGTCGCCTCCATTGTGCCGCGAGAAGTGGCTCGGCGGCCACGGTCACTCGGGCAGCTGAGCCTTCTCGGGTGCTCTGGCGCCGAGGGGGAACATGGCGAAGGCCACAGGGGGCTGGCCCTGGAGGGCCGAGAGCACCGATACGGAACGTGCCGACGAGCTGCCCAGGGCGACTATGCCCGAGCGCAGCTGGGCGGTGGTGAGCGACTCGGCGGCGAAGACCTCGGTCTGGCTGGTGAGCTTCTCCACGGCCACCAGCAGCGCCAGCGCCTCCTCCGGCGTGGTGACGGCCTCCAGGGCGGGCTGCACCACCGTCTCGTCGAGGTACGGGTTGGGCTGGGTGAAGGGGGTTCCGCCCGCAGAGGTCACGAGCTGGCCGACCATGCCGACGCGCTGCTGGTGGGCGTCGGCGAAGCTCTGGGCGGCCTCCCTGGTGGAGCCGGACGTGATCTGGCCGCTGGCGAGGACCTCGCGATAGGTCTCGGCAGCGAGGGCCTCCACCGACTGGGCGGTGCGGAGCATCGTCACGTCGTTGCGCTGGCTGGTCTCCACGGTGGGGTCGGCCGGGGGCGCCGGCAAGGTACCGGTCACCGGGATGTCGTCGCTCCCGCCGGAAGAGCACGCGGCCACGATCGCCCCCATGGCGACGGCCGCCCCTCCGAAGGCGAGGAAGCGTCGGCGGTCCTGTGTGGAGGTTCTCTCGTGGTCCATCTCTTGTCTGCGCTCCTGTGCTGGAGGGACTGGCGCCGGGGCTCGCGCCCTGCGGCGGCGGTCCGGGCGTGGTGATGTCAGGCTGGGAAGGCGGCGGGCGTGAAGGCTCCGGTGACCGGCTGGGTGATGGGGAGCCAGTCCGAGGGGGGCAGGCTGGCGAGCTCGCCGAGCACGGCGGCTTGCTGGGCGTCGACCGGCGAGATCCTGCTGACCACGCTCGCGCTCACGAGCGAACCCAGCTGCTCCATGGCGCTCTGGCTCGTGGCGGCCAAGCGCTCGGCGAAGCCGGCCAGGGCCACGAGCAGGGCCTGGGCATCGCCGGCGCCCTGGATCTGCCCGGTCACCTCGGCCAGCACCCTCGGGTTGGGGGGCACCTTCTGGCCGGTGGGCCCACCGGCCAGGGCCGCGAGGGCGTCGCCGTGGGCCGAGTGGTGGGCGGCGAAGGTGCGGCAGATCTCGGTGGTGGCCGTGGCGAGCACGTGGCGCCCGATGGCCTGCGTGTAGGCCTGTGCCGCTGCGAGCTCCACGCTCTCGAGGAAGACGAGGATCGCCTCGTCGGCTGCGGTGACCTCGGTGTCGCCACCCCTGCCGGCCTGGGCAGCCGCACCGCTGGCCAGGAAGCCAGCGCTCAGAGCGGTCGTCCCGACCACGGCAACCCCGCCGATGCCCATGTTGCGGATGAACTCTCGCCGGGCGGTCTCCATGGATGAGCGTTCCCCTCTTGTCGTGCGGACCTGCTGGACCTGGCTGAGCTTTACCGATTTACCAGAGGCCGAGCCAATGGGCGAGGCCGTGGCCCGAGCGGCCCGCCTGCCAGGCAGGCAAGAGCGGGAGATTTGAGGCCGAGCCAATGGGCGAGGCCGTGGCCCGAGCGGCCCGCCTGCCAGGCAGGCAGGAGCGGAGATCTGAGGCCGAGCCAATGGGCGAGGCCGTGGCCTCTCAGAAGTCGAGGGCCGAGAGCTCGGGGTACCACTCCCGGGCTCGCTCGACCGCCCTGGCCCAGAGCTCCCGGTCGAGCGGGGTGCCCGGCTCGTAGACGGCCTCGGGCTCCCAGGTGCCGGCCACGTCGTCGAGCCCCGCCAAAGCACCCACGGCCATCCCGGCCGCGAAGGCGGCCCCCGAGGTCGTGGCCTCCACCACCGGCGAGGTCTCCACCACGCAGCCGGTGGCGTCGGCGAACGCCTGGACGAACGTGGGGTTGCGGCTCATCCCGCCGTCCACCCGGATCACATCGGCCACGTTCGCACCGGTGGCCGCAGCGTCCTCACGGGCGGCGGTCAGCAGGTCTGCCCCGCGGTGTGCCACACCCTCCAGCACCGCCCGCACCACCTGCGGGCGCCCAGCTCCGCGGGTCACGCCGAGCAGTGCGCCCCTGGCGCCGTAGTCCCAGTGCGGTGTGCCGATCCCGAACAGGGCGGGAACGAACACGACCCCCTCGGTGCTCTCGCAGAGCGCTGCCACCTCGTGGCTCTCGGCAGCGTCGGAGATGAGGCCGAGGCCGTCGCGGAGCCAGTCGATGCAGGAGCCGGCCGAGAGGGTGACCGCCTCCAAACCCCAGGTGATCCTCCCTCCCAGCTGCCACGCCACCACCGGGAAGGTCCCGCCCTCCCCACGCCGGGGGAAGCCGGGCCTGTCGGCGCCGACCACCACGTCGAGCATCGCCCCGCTCCCGAAGGTGACCTTCACCTGGCCCACCGAGGTGCAGCCCTGGCCCAGCAGCGACGCCTGCTGGTCGCCGAGCAGCCCGGCGATGGGCGGAGCACCGCCGAGGATGGTTGCCTCGGCCACGATGCCGGTGCTGTCCACGATCTGGGGCAGGACCGAGGGCGGGATCCTCAGCTCCTCGAGAACGGCGGGGTCCCAGGCGGTCCCGTCCAGGTGGACCAGGCCCGTGAGGGCCGCGTTGGAGGCGTCGGTGACGTGCACCTCGCCCTGAGAGAGCGTCCAGGTGAGCCAGGTGTCGATGGTGCCGAAGCACAGGTCGCGGCTGCGGTCGGGATCGTGGGTGTCGAGCAGGTGGGCGAGCTTGGTGGCTGACTGGCTGGGCGAGAGGTGCAGCCCGGCCCCCTGCAGCTCCAGGCACCTGCCGACGGTGCGCAGGTCCTGCCAACCAAGGCCGGGCCCCAGCGGCTCGCCGGTGGAGCGGTCCCACAGCACCGTGGAGCTGCGCTGGTTGGCTATGCCGACGGCGGCCACAGGCCCTGCGGCGCCGACGACCTCGCTAGCCATCTCGACCACGGCATGAGCCGTGGCCCGGGCGTCGAGCTCCACGAGGCCGGGCGACGGGGTGGCCGGAGGCATGGTGGTGCGCAGCGAGTGGGATGCCCGGCCGTCGGCCTCCACCGCCGCCACCCGCACCGAGCTGGTCCCCACGTCCACTGCCAGGATCCTCACGGGGGGCGATCGTAAGCGGACCCCCGGCTCGCCCGCCGGAGCCCCTGGATATCCGATGATCGGCGCCCGGACGGGTAGGGGATGTCGAGTACCTGACCACGAGGGTAAGGGGCTCCTGACGAGCTCTGGAAGGAATTCCTTCATCACACGTTAGGTAACAATCTTTGAAGATTGCTGGTAGGGTGGTCGCCGTGAAGTCGACCGCCGAGCTGACGGAGATGTTCCGGACGAGGGGCCTCAAGGTGACGCCTCAGCGCCTGTGCGTGTTCAGGGCGCTGAACGCCAGCCACGGGCACCCCACCGCCGAGGCCGTCTACGCCGTGGTGCGCGAGGAGATGCCCACCGTCTCGCTGCGCACCGTGTACCAGACGCTCAACGACCTCGCCGACATGGGCGAGGTGGGCCAGCTCGACCTGGGCACCGGCTCCACCCGCTTCGACACCAACCTCGAGGGCCACCACCACCTGGTCTGCGAGCGGTGCGGGCAGGTGCACGACGTGCACGCCGACTTCACCGATGTCCAGGTGCCCGCCGGTCACGACCACGGGTTCCAGGTGTCGACGACAGAGATCGTGTTCCGGGGACTGTGCTCCAGCTGCCAGGCCTCCGACGGCGATCCCGCCCCCAACCCCCACAGAGAACAACGACCATCCCAACGACGAGAGGTGACCAGCAATGCCTGATCTGAACGGTTCGCAGACCCACGAGAACCTCAAGGAGGCCTTCGCCGGCGAGAGCCAGGCGAACCGCC
>CAYNQN010000143.1:0-4145 GCA_964399375.1 uncultured Rhabdothermincola sp.
ACTTCTTGCCCAGCAGGGCGTTGCCGCCGTAGCCCGACCCGTACGACCAGATCTCCCTGGTCTCGGGGAAGTGCACGATGTACTTGTTGTCGGAGTCGCACGGCCAGGCGACGTCGGCCTGGTCGGGCTCGAGGGGCGCGCCCACCGAGTGCAGGCACGGCACGAACTCGCCGTCGGCACCCAGCACGTCGAGGGCGCCCTGGCCCATGCGCGTCATCGTGAACATGTTCGCGGCCACGTAGGCCGAGTCGGTGAGCTGCACGCCGATGTGGGCGATCGGGGAGCCCAGCGGACCCATGCTGAAGGGCACCACGTAGAGGGTGCGACCCCGCATGGCGCCCTCGAAGAGCTTGGTCAGCTCGGCACGCATCTCGGCGGGCTCACGCCAGTTGTTGGTGGGCCCGGCGTCCACCTCCCGCTCGGAGCAGATGAAGGTGCGGTCCTCGACGCGGGCCACATCGGCCGGGTCGGACACGGCGAGGTAGCTGTTGGGGCGGCGCCCGTCGTCGAGCTTGCGGAAGGTCCCGCTCTCCACGAGCAGGTCGCACAGGTCGGCCCGCTCTTCCTCGGAGCCGTCGCACCAGTGGATCGAGTCGGGCCGCAGGACCTGTGCCCAACGCTCCACCCAGTCGATCAGCTTCTGGTTGCTAGTCCTGGCTGCCATCGATTCTCCCTGAGCGAGTTGACTGTTTCGATCCTACCCCTGGGCACCTTGCTCGAATCCGGGGGTCCTCATGTCGGCCTCGGAGCCCAAGCGGATCCTCGTGACCAGGCCGCTGCCGTCGAGGTCGAACACGACGCGCTGGCCCTGGCGGAGCATCCGCAGCAGCGAGCCCTGGAGGGCGTCGTCGGCCAGCTCCAGCTCGCGCAGGCTGACGTCGTCTATGAGCACGCCCATCCCGGTGGAGGGGTCGTAGGCCTTCACCACTCCCTGCATCAGCCCACCGCCCCGGGCCGACCGCCTGAGCTGGGCACCGAGCCGGGGGGCGTGGCGCCCGCTGTGGTGACCAGATCCGGAACCGGCCGGGCCACCATCAGTGGACCGCTTTGCGGACCTTGCCGGCCTTGATGCACGACGTGCACACGTTCAGGCGCTTGGGGGCCGCTCCCACCATCACCCGCACACGCTGGATGTTCGGGTTCCAGCGACGCTTGGTGCGGCGGTGGGAGTGGCTCACCGACATGCCGAACGACGGCTTCTTGCCGCAGACCTCGCACACCGCAGCCATGGTCACTTCCTTCTTCTGGCCTGGATCACGCAACCGGTCCGCGAGATCGCGGGTCCGGCTCGGGATGGAAAGGGCATCAGGCTAGCGGAGCCAGGTTGGGAGCTGCCAGATCACTACGATCCCGGCAGTGCGGTCAGAGGCTCTCACCCCAGGCGATCTGCGGACGTGGATGCAGCGCTGTGCGGTCGCGTTCGACGCGCAGCGGGCCCGGCTCGACCGCATCAACGTGTATCCGGTGGCCGACGGCGACACCGGCACGAACCTCGCCGTCACCTTCAAGGCCGTGGTGGCCGAGCTCGACGGGGCCGCCAGTGGTGGGGCCGCCAGTGACATGGCCGCCACGTGCGCCGCTGTGGCCCGCGGCGCCCTCATGGGGGCGCGCGGCAACTCGGGGGTGATCGTCTCGCAGGTCCTGAGGGGCGCCTGCGATGTGTGGGCCGTGGCGCCGGCGATCGACGGCGCGGCCCTGGCCGACGGCCTCCTCCAGGCGGCGCGAGCAGCCCGGGCGGCCGTGGCCGCACCGGTGGAGGGCACGATCCTCACCGTCCTCGACGCCAGCGCCCGCGCAGCGGCGCAGCAGGTGGCCGACGGCGCCGACGCCGAGGTGGTCGAGGTGGTCGCGGTGGCCGGCGAAGCCGCCCACTTGGCCCTCGACGCCACCCCCACCCAGCTCGAGGCGCTGGCGGCAGCGGGGGTGGTGGACGCCGGCGGGGCCGGTTGGGTCGTGGCGCTCGACGAGCTGGCCACCCTCGTGGGTGCCGATCGCAGTTCGGGCGCCTTGGTGGACGCCGGCTCTGCAGGTGATGGCCGGGGCGACGCCGGCATCGACGGCATCGACGGCCCGCGCCGGCAGGGCGGCGGCGAGCTCGGCCCCCGCTTCGAGGTGTCGTGCGTCCTGGAGGTGGACGGGCCCGTGGCCGAGGAGCTGCGCAGCCGCTGGGAGGAGCTGGGGGAGTCGGTGGTGGTGGGTGGTGCGGCAGGGCTCTGGGCCTGCCACGTCCACACCGACGACGTGGAGGGCGCCCTCGCGGCTGCATCTGCTGCGGGTGCGCCTCGCGAGACCGAGATCACCGACCTGCACGCGCAGGCGAGGCGGAACCAGGCCGGCCAGGACCGGATCGGCGGGCGAGGCTGACCGTGGCCCGGCAGCTGGTCCAGCTGGAGAGCATCGGGGTGGGCGAGCTGAGCAGCGTCGGCCCCAAGGCGCTGAAGGGCCTCGAGATCCTCGAGCTGCACACGGTGCTCGACCTGATCACCTACTACCCCCGCCGCTACATAGATCGCACGCGTGAGTCCGACCTGGCCGACCTGGAACCGGGCGAGGAGGCCATGGTGCTGGTGGAGGTGCGCTCGGTGACCTCGCGCCAGATGCGCAACCGGCGGCGGATGGTCGTCGCCGACGTCAGCGACGGCACCGCCCGCCTGCGCCTCACCTTCTTCAACCAGCCCTGGCGCGAGCGCCAGCTGAAGTCGGGGACCCAGGCGGTCATCTTCGGGAAGCTGGAGGTCTTCCGGGGGAGGCGCCAGATGACCAACCCCGTGGTCGACATGATCGGCGACCGCACGGGGAGGATCGTCCCCGTCTACCCGCAGTCGGAGAAGGCGGGCATCAACAGCTGGGACCTGGGCCGCTGGGTCTCGGAGGCGCTCGAGCGCGCCGGCGACTTCGACGATCCCGTCCCCCAGGACGTGCTCGATCGCTGGGACCTGGTGGATCGCACCAGGGCCCTGCGCGACGTGCACGACCCGTCGTCGCTCGGAGCCGTGGGAGCCGCCCGGCGCCGCCTCGTGTTCGACGAGCTGCTGCGGGTGCAGCTCAAGCTCGTGCAGCGCAAGCGCCAGCTCGAGGCCGAGACCGTAGGCATCTGCCACCAGGTCGACGGGCCCCTGGTGGAGCGGTTCCACAGCCAGCTCCCCTACGAGCTCACGGCTGCCCAGCGCAGGGCCATAGGAGAGATCGCCGACGACCTGGCCCGGCCTCACCCCATGCACCGCCTCTTGCAGGGCGACGTGGGCGCGGGCAAGACCGTGGTGGCGGTGAGCGCCCTGCTGGCTGCCGTGGAAGGCGGGCACCAGGGTGCCCTCATGGCTCCCACTGCCGTGCTGGCCGAGCAGCACCACGCCGGCGTGGGGGCGCTGCTGAGCGGCCTCAGCGTGCCCCAGGACGTCGAGGGCACCCTCTTCGAGGGCAACGGCATGGAGCGCCCCGTGCGCGTGGAGCTGCTCACCAACCGCACCACGGCGGCCGAGCGGAGGCGCCTGCTGGCCGCCCTGGCGGAGGGGTCGGTGGACCTGCTGGTGGGCACGCATGCCCTGCTCATGGAGGACATCGCCTTCCGGTCGCTGGGCCTGGTGGTCATCGACGAGCAGCACCGGTTCGGCGTGGAGCAGCGGGCCGCGCTCAAGGAGCGCTCGCGGGGCGACGCCGTGCCCGACGTGCTCGTGATGACGGCAACGCCCATACCCCGCACGGCGGCCATGACCGTCTACGGCGACCTCGACGTCTCCGTGCTCGACGAGCTCCCGCCCGGCCGCACCCCCATCAACACCGTCTGGGCGCGCGACGCCACCGAGCAGGAGGGCGTGTGGGAGCTGGTCCGCTCCGAGGCGAGGCCCACGCCCGAGCGGCGGGGAGCGGGAGGCGCGGGCAGGCAGGCGTACGTGGTGTGCCCGCTGGTGGAGGAGAGCGACAAGCTCCAGGTGGCCTCGGCCGAGGAGACCTACGAGCGGCTCACCTCGGGGGAGCTGGCGGGCCTGGAGGTGGGGCTGCTCCACGGCCGCATGGGGGCCGGCGAGAAGGAAGAGGTGATGAACCGCTTCAGGCAGGGCCGCCTCGACGTGCTGGTGGCCACGACCGTGATCGAGGTGGGCGTCGACGTCCCCAACGCGACGGTGATGGTGATCCTCGACGCCGAC
>CAYNQN010000144.1:0-4084 GCA_964399375.1 uncultured Rhabdothermincola sp.
CATGGCTGCGTTCCTCTACCGCTACACCACGGTGATCCCCACCGAGCTGTAGCCCCCAGTGAGCCAGGGGCGGGCCCCTCGGGGCCCGCCCCTACGAGATCCAGGACCCCCCTGGACTGACTGGTGCGGGGCCGATTGATCACCGGCCCCGCACTCACAGAGGGGTCCGCAAGGCGGCTCGCGCAGGGGAGGTGTCCCGATTCCCCCGCGGGCACCTCTTCGCCCCAAGGCGGAACTCAAGAGCAAAGCTCGGAACGCGGAAGTGGGAGCCCCTAGGGGCTCCCACTTCGTTCTAGGCACCGGATCTGACCGCACCTGCCGTGAGCCTGCAGCGGCTGCGGCCTCGCTCGACAGCATCCTGAAGATTCCCTAAGAGTAGCTGGATGTGGCTGTTATTGGCAGTATGCTGGTGGTACTCGTAATAGACCCATAGCGGCTGTTCATGCGCTTGGAGGCCGATGACGTCGGTCGCCTTGAAGTAGTGGACTACCACTGAGAACAAGCAGACAAGAGAGGAGGGTTTCCCCATGAGTGATGGTGATGTGCTGGTTCCAGCCGAGGTGTTCGCGCCTGGGGAGCTCCTTCGCGACGAGCTGGAGGCCAGGGCCTGGTCTGAGGTGGAGTTCGCTCAGATTATTGGCCGGCCAGCTCAGATGGTTTCGGAGATCCTCAACGGCAAGAAGGAGATCACTGCCGAGACGGCGATGGCCCTGGGGGAGGCCCTAGGCACCAGCGCCGAGCTTTGGCTGAGCCTTCAATTACATGCGCCGGTTCGCCGCAGCGTGGCCCAATGGGTCTCCCCCACGAACTGTGGGGGAGATCACCGAGCCTTCGCGAGGGTCCGTCGAGGCTCCAGAATTTGGGCCACAGCTCGTTGCCCAAATTGTGCAACAACCTGTTGCACAAATTCATGGGGCCACATCCGCACGCTTCTGGACAAGGTCGAGGACCCCGCCCTCAGAGAGAGTGGTAAGGGAGGCCAGAGAGCAGCCCAACGGCTGCCAACCCCGCCCAGGGGAGGTGTCCCGTTTCCCGCGGGCACCTCTTCGCCCCAAGGCGGAACTCAAGAGCAAAGCTCGGAACGCGGAAGTGGGAGCCCCTAGGGGCTCCCACTTCGTTCTACGCACACGGGTTTTGGATACGTAGAAGTATCAGAACCATACCACCGGCACACGAGAAAGTGCAGTCACCCGAGTTGCTCTGGGGCCGCACGATCCTGGAACGCCAGGAGGCCGAGGGCTGGGGAGCGGAGGTCATCGGGTGCCTCGCCGTCGACCTGCGAGCCGAGCTCGCCACTCCGCCCAGAGGTGGTGGTCAGTGGTCACTTTCTAGTCACCGCCGACAGGGTCGCTGTGTCGGCTTGGGGTCAGGGCGCGCTCGCTGACTACGGTTCGGGGGTAGATCGCAACGAACTGGGAGGAACGTTGAGCGAACCTGCTGTCCTTGTGGAGCGTGATGGCCACGTGGTGACCGTCACCCTCAACCGGCCCGAGAAGCGCAACGCCTTCAACGCCGAGGTGCTGGTGCGCCTCTGCGACGCCTGGGACGTGATCGACGGCGACGACGACGTGCGCGTCGCCGTGCTCACCGGCGCAGGGGGCCACTTCTCCGCAGGCGCCGACCTCGACCGGCTGGTGGGCGCCCTGCTGGCGGGCAAGCCCACACAGGACGAGTTCGAAGAGCGCATCAAGGACGACTTCGGCCTCATCTTCAAGGGCTTCCTGAAGGAGTACACGCTGGCCAAGCCGCTGGTGGCCGCCGTGGAGGGCTACTGCTACGCCGGGGGCACCGAGATCCTGCAGGCCGCCGACATCCGGGTGGTGGGCGAGGGCGCCAGCCTGGCCCTCACAGAGGTGCAGCGGGGCCTGTTCCCCATGGGCGGCTCCACGGTGCGGCTCCCGCGCCAGATCGCCTACACCCACGCCATGGAGATCCTGCTGGTGGGCGACCCCATCACGCCCGAGAAGGCCCTGGAGATCGGCCTGGTGGGCCACGTGGTGCCCCAGGGCCAGGCCCTCACCCGTGCACTCGAGATCGCCAACCGCATCGCCGCCAACGGCCCCCTCGCCACCAAGGGCATCAAGGAGGCGGTGCTGTCGAGCATCGCCCTGCCCGAGGCCGAGGCCTTCAAGCGCGAGATGGAGATCGGCATGACCGTGATGGCCAGCGAGGACGCCCGGGAGGGCCCCAAGGCCTTCCTCGAGAAGCGCCCCGCCGAGTTCAAGGGCCGCTAATCCCCTGTTCTCGTCGGCCCCTACTCGGGCCAGGAGGCGAGGGAGCCGGGGCGGATGGTCACCCCTTGAGGGGCAGAGGGGTCGCCCAGGCGATCGAGGAGGCCCAGCACGGCGGCGGCTATCGGCTCGCAGTAGGACGACGGGAGGGGATCGGCCCCGGCGATGAGGCGATCGAGGTCGCGCCTGGCGGCCAGGAACACGGGGTTGGCGGGGCGCTCGATGGCGGAGGGTCCGTTCGCGGCCACGGCCGCAGCGCCGCCCCCGGCGAGTGCTGCCAGGTCGCGTGACAGCTCCATGCGAGCCAGCCCCGGCCGGGGCGCGCCCACGATCACCGGCAGCATCCGCCGTGGCTCGACGCCGAGGCGGGCGATGTCGTCGACGATCCGCACGAGGGAGCTCACGCCCACGGCGCTGGCCCTCGCCGTGAGCACCACCACGCCGGCCTGGGCTGCCACGCATCGGGCCAGGTGGTTTCGCTCCTCCACGTCGAGCGAGCCGCACTCGTCCTCCCCCTCCACATCGGGCGCGATGTCGGCCACCACCACCCTGAAGGCCAGGCGCACCGAGGCGATGGCGGCCTCGGTGGCCCTCGGTCGCAGGGCTGCCCAGTCGCGATGGCGACGGAGGCCCGCCAGCAGCCGGTAGGGGCGGTCGTCGAACGAGAACGTGAGGTCGCGCACCGCCTCGGGGCCGAGCGACGTGGACCGGTGGGCCTCCACCAGCTCTGAGACCCCCGGGACCACGTCGCCGGTGTGGTGCAGCAGCGCCTGAGTGGCATCGAGGTGGAGGTCGGCCAGGAGCACTTGGGGGGCGAGGCTCGCGCCCATGCCCTGGGCAATGGCCATGGCGGTGGTGGAGCACCCCGAGCCCCGCTGGCCCGTGACGGCCACGAGCCTGCCCAGAGCTGTGCCGGGCTGGTCTAAGCCAGCCCCGCCACCGTGGGCCTCGATGCCCTCCGACGTGGTGGAGCGCCCGGGTAGGCGGCTGGTCGACCGGGCGTGCTGGCGGAGCATCGCCAGCAGGGCGCCCCGCTCCACGGGCTCGCTCAGCACCCCCGACACCTCCAGCGCCACCCAGTCGCGCCTGCGCACCCCGTCGTCCACCGCCAGCACCGCGCAGCCGGCACGGCGGGCCCTGTCGACGAGGTCGCGGTCGAAGGCGGGGAGGCTCGCGTCCACCAGCACCGCCGAGTAGGGGCGGCCCGTCTCCAGGCGGGCCCTCAGCTCCTCGGCCGACACGCACCGCACCAGCTCCATGGGCAGAGCCGCCGAGCTGGCCCAGCTGCTCACGTCGCTGAGCCACGCAGCCCTTGCCCTCGCCAGCGCCACCACCGTGAAGTGCTCGGCCATCAGCGCCCCGCTACCCGTGGGCGATAAGGCGGGGGAGGGGCCTCGCCACGCCCGGCGCGGGTGGCTCGCACGACCGAGATGGAGCCCGTCTCGCGGGCGTGAGCGAGCTCGAGCACCTCCTGGGCGCTGGCCAGGCCGAGGGTGAGCGTGGTCGAGGCGGCCGCCAGGCCGCCCCCGCCCACCGACACGGTCACCACCACGGCGTCGTGGGCGACCACCGAGCTGTAGGCGCTCTCGCCGGTGCCCATGGTGGCTACGACGTCGACCACCTCTCCCGGTTCGAGGGTGCCCCCGAGCGCCCGGTCGGCTTCCACAGCGAAGCTGTACTCGTAGCCCACACCCTGTGCAGACGAGCCACCGGAGCCCTCACCCACAGTGAGCACCGAAGAGGTCTGGACCAGCTCGCCCGGGCCTATGGGGGCCAGGGCCACAGCGCCGGCGAGCTCGTCGACCGAGGTGAACGTGCGGCTTGCCAGCGAGGGTGGGACGTCGAGCTGCTCG
>CAYNQN010000145.1:0-3958 GCA_964399375.1 uncultured Rhabdothermincola sp.
CCAACTCGTGCGGCCAGCACCACATCTCCGACATCGGCTTCTCCGGCGCCGAGCGCCGGGCGCACGGACAGGCCGCCCCCGGCTACACGATGCTGCTCGGCGGCTACGTGGGCCAGGAGAAGATCCACTTCGGCGACCGCGCCCTGCGCCTCCCCGCCAAGAACGCCCCTCAGGCCGCCGTGAAGGTCGTGGGCCGCTTCGCCGCAGAGCGCATCGCGGGCGAGACCTTCCGCGACTGGCTCGACCGCTCGGGCGGGGCCAAGGCCATCGCCTCGGAGCTGAAGGGCCTCGACGAGTTCCCCGAGCCCGACAAGAGCCCCGACTTCTACGTGGACTACGACGAGACCGGGCCGTACGTGGCCGAGGTGGGCGAATCGGAGTGCGCCACATGAGCCTCGACCTGCGAGTCCTGTCGGGGCCGAGCGAGATCCCCTGGTACTCCGACGAGGACCTGGCCACGCTCAACGCCGAGTTCGAGGGGCTGTCGGCCTCGAAGATCATCCAGTGGGCGGTCGACAACTTCTCCCCCCACCTGGCGCTCGCCGCGTCGATGACCGACGCCGTGCTCATCGACCTGGCCGTGAAGGTGGATCCGGCCATCGAAGTGGTCTTCATCGACACCGGCTACCACTTCCCCGAGACCCTCGACACCGTGGAGCGGGTGCGCCGCCACTACGGCTTGAACCTGCGGATCATGACGGTGCCACCCCACGACGAGGCCCTCTGGAAGGCCGACCCCGAGAACTGCTGCTCGGCCGTGAAGGTGGGCCAGCTCGACCGTGCCCTCGCCGGCAAGGCCGCCTGGATGAGCGGGCTGCGCCGCGAGGAGGCCCCCACCCGCGCCGGCGCCCCCATCGTGGCCCGTGACCTGCGAGGCCTGGTGAAGGTGAACCCGCTGGCCACGTGGAGCACCCTCGACGTCGAGGGCTACATCGCCGATCACGGCGTGCCCGTGAACCCGCTGCTGGAGCAGGGCTTCACCTCCATCGGCTGCTTCCCCTGCACTCAGCGCCCGTCCGACCCCGACGACCCCCGCTCGGGGCGCTGGGCCGGCCGCGACAAGCTGGAGTGCGGCCTCCACGACTAGGCCCAGGCGGTCTCCGGCTCCGCCGCGGGCCGGCTGTAGATTGCCGTAGTGCGTGTGACGGTGCTCGGACATGCCGGGCTGCTCGTGGAGACGGCCGGTGGGTCCGTCCTGTGCGACCCCTGGTTCGTCCCGGCCTTCCACGGGTCCTGGTTCGTCTTCCCCCGCAACGACGGGCTCGACACCGAGATCCTCAGGCGGCCCGACTACCTGTACATCTCGCACCTGCACTACGACCACTTCGACATCCCGTTCCTAACGGAGAACGTCGACAAGTCCACGCCGGTGCTCCTGCCCGACTTCCCCACGCCCGAGCTGGAGCGCGCCCTCGCCAAGTTGGGCTTCGAGACGTTCATCCGGTGCCCCAACGGGGAGGCGGTCGATCTGGGCGAGCTGGAGGTCAGGATCTTCGCCGAGACCGCACCGTCCGACGGGCCGATCGGCGACTCCGCCCTGTTCCTCTCCGACGGCACCGCGAAGGTCCTCGATCAGAACGACTGCCGCCCCAGCCATCCCGAGCTCATTGAGGAGCTCGGCCCGATCGACCTCCACTTCCTCCAGTTCTCCGGTGCGATGTGGTGGCCCGTGGTCTACGAGCTCGGTGCCGAGGAGATGGCACGCCAAGCAGCTGCGAAGCGCGAGTCGACCGTGTCGAGGGCCGTCATGTACGCCAGGGCCATCGGTGCCCGCGCCGTCGTCCCGTCAGCTGGCCCCCCCTGCTTCCTCGACCCCGAGCTGGCCCACCTCAACGACTTCGACAACTCGACGGACAACATCTTCCCGGATGCCACGGTGTTCCTGGAGCGACTGGACACCCAGGGCATCGACGGCCGGTTGGGTGTGCCCGGAACGGTCTTCGAAGTGGGCGGTGGCGAGCTGAAGGTCGTCCATCCCATGCCCGACGACGAGCTGGACGGGATCTTCAACCACAAGCGCGAGTACCTGGAGTCCTATGCCGCCGACTGGGCGCGATGGCTACAGGACGAGAAGGCCGCCTGGCCCGAGGCTCGCCCCGACCTGGTGGGTCGCCTGGCGGAGTGGTGGGAGCCGTTGCTGGCCCAGGCCCCCGCACTTCGGGCGACGATCGACCGGCGCCTGCTGATCAGGTCTGGCGACGAGGACGTCCTCGTCGACTTCCCTGCGGGCGAGGTGCGCGCTTGGGCGGGCGAGGAGCCCGACTACCGCCTCGAGCTGCCCCGCCCCCTCGTGGAGCTGTGCATCGAGCAACGGGCCGTCGACTGGTCGAACTCGCTGATGCTCTCGTTCAGGTTCACCGCCTGGCGCCCCGGGGAGTACTGCGAGGAGATCTTCTCGTTCCTCAAGTCGCTCAACCCCGAGCGCCTATCCGTGCTCGAATCGGTCGTGGCGGGCTCCAGTCGCGCCGCCAGCGGGCCGGCGACCGACGACGTCGTCATCGACGGCTACGTCGTGCAGCGGCGCTGTCCTCACCGCCAGGCCGACCTGGAGCACTTCGGCTCGGTGGAGGGGTGCGTCCTCACGTGCAGCATGCACGGGTGGCAGTTCGACCTCGACACCGGCCGCTGCCTCACGTCGGACTCCCACACGATCCGCTCGAGTCGTGCCGAGGAGCTTGAAGGCGAGTCGGACTCCTAGGGCATCGCGGCGAGGATGTCGTCCCAGGGAGCGAACAGCCTGGGCTTGTCGTGCTCCTCCCGGACCAGGATCCCCAACCGCCTGCTCCGGGCCAGCAGCTCGCGGGCCTTGCGCCCCGGCCAGGGCCTCGGGAGCAGCTCGGGAGGGAGCAGGGGGTCGTCCACGAAGCACTCCTGGAACTTGATGCCGATGATCAGTGCCCCGGGCAGGAAGTCGGCCTCCTGCAACCTGCGACGATCCCTTCGCATCTGCTCCAGATCCTCGGGGATGCCCTCGTAGACGTCGATGAAGTCCTGGTAGCGCTTGGCCAGATCGTCTATGGGCCAGAGCAGCGTGGCGATCTCCCGAGGATCGCTCGTCCCTCCTATGTCGAGGTCTTCGGTGGTGCTGGTGACCACGTGGTCGACCACGTGGAGCTGGTTCGCACGAGACCGGACGTCGGCCTCCCAGGGGTGCGGCGACACGTAGAGACCGTTCTGGATGGCCGCTCCGCCCAGCTCCAGCAGGTGGTCGCGGAATGCATCCCTGGCGGCGCGGCGTGCTTCGGGGATGGCGAAGGCCACCACGTGCCAGCGCCTGTCCCAGCTCTTCCCGGCAGCGTCCTGCGCGTAGGCGAGGCGCACACGATCGAGGCCCGCCATGAGGGCGTGGACGCCCTCCTCGGTCGCCGCGAAGGAGGCCTCGCGGCCCTCGCCGGTGCGCGTGAACAAGCCCTCCGACACCAGCCGGCGCAGGCACGACCTCACCTGGTCGGTGCTCTGCCCGCATGCCTCGGCCACCGGGTAAACCTCGGATGCGAGGATGGTGCCGTCGTCGTGTGCCATGCCCAGCACCAGGACTCGGGTGGGAACCTCGAGATCGTCGGGCAGCCCATGACCCCTGGCCGATCCGCTACCGGTCGTTGCGTCTACGGCCGTTTTCGCCACGACCGAAGCATAGCTGTCAGGCGAGGTGGTCGACGAAGCGGTCGAGCTGGCGGAGGTTGCGGCACTCGAACACGCCGTCGCAGTGGATGCCGTACTCGCTCACGATGGAGTCGCCGGTGTCCCAGTAGGCGCGGGGCTCGGGGTCGAGCCAGTAGACGTGACGGGCTCGCTTGCGCATCTCCTTGACCACCCACGACTGGCTGGCGTGGTAGTTGTTCCGGGCGTCGCCCAGGATGAGCACGGTGGTCTTGGGCCCGATCTCGCGTCCCCACCGGCTCCAGAAGGCCTCGAAGGCGTGGCCGTAGTCGGAGTGGCCGTCGACCCACACCACGTC
>CAYNQN010000146.1:0-3897 GCA_964399375.1 uncultured Rhabdothermincola sp.
GGCCTGTCGACTGCGCCAGCGGGGAAGCGTGCCCGCAGGCGGTCGGCCACGGTGTCGGGGTCGCCCCTCACCACCACGGCGTCGAGGATGTCGTCGTCGATCAGCGCTGCCATGTCGCCCCAGCGGCCCTCCAGCGACAGCTCGCGCAGCCGGGGTTGCAGGTCGCCGCGGCCCTCGGTGTCGAGCACGGGGCGGTAGGCGGGGGTGGAGCCGTAGAAGCCCACGAGCCAGCGAGCTCCCTCGTCGGCGGCCGCCTGCTCCTCTGCGTCGGCGCCGCAGGCCACGATCGCCTGGCCCACCACCGTCAGGTCGGCGGGGGAGCGCTCGGCGTCTTCCAGAGCCGCAGTGATGCGAGGGAACGTCACGTCTTGGAGGTGCGCGTCGGTGGTGAAGGGATGGATGAGCAGGCCGTCGGCCGACCTGGCCGCCAGGGCAGTCATCCGTGGGCCCAACGCGCCCAGCCAGATGGGCGGCGGGCCCTTCGCCAGCGGGCCCGGGCTGAAGGCCGGGCCCATGAGGGTGTGAGTGGTGTGCTCTCCCCTGAAGTCGAGAGGTGTGCCGTCCTGCCACGAGGCCCAGACGGCGCGGATGGCCCCGATCCACTCCGCCATCTGCTCCACGGGGCTGGTCCACGTGGCCCCGTAGCGGCGCTCGATGTGGGCCCGCACCTGGGTGCCCAGGCCCAGGGCGAAACCTGCCGGGTTCAGCTGGGCCAGGTCCCAGGCGGTGTGGGCCAGGTGCACGGGAGAGCGGGGGAAGGCGACGGCGATGTTGGTGTAGCCGAAGCAGCCGGTTTGGGCAGCCAGGGCAAGCGGGAGGAACACGTCGTGGGGCCCCTCGAAGGTGAAGAGCCCGTCCACGCCGGTTGCCGCCAGGGCCTCGGCTCGGTCCCGGATGGTCTCGGGCGACCCGATCAACAACGTGTCGATCTTCACGCCGCCGTTGCTACCACAGGGGCTTCTGGCTTGCGCCGGCAAGCCGCGCCTCCTCACCGGCCGGATGCTCCCGTGGCATGCTCGGCGGCATGACGCCGCTGCGGGCCCAGCTCCTCGAGGTCGTGAAGGCGAAGGGGCTGAGAGAGGCCGACCAGCCCTTCAAGCTGTCGTCGGGCGAGATGAGCAACCACTTCATCGACGCCAAGCGGGCGTTGGCCGAGGGCTCGGACCTGCGATTGGCCTGCGAGGCGATGGCCGAGGTGGCCGCCGAGCGGGGCGTCGACTACGACGCCGTCGGGGGTCTCACCATGGGCGCCGATCAGTTCGCCCACGGGTTGGCGTTGGTGGCGGGCAAGCGGTGGTTCGTGGTGCGCAAGGAGCCCAAGGGCCGCGGCACGAACCAGTCGGTGGAGGGTGCCGTGCTCGGCCCCGACGATCGGGTGCTGCTGGTGGACGACATCGTGACCACCGGCGGCTCCATCCAGAAGGCCTACGGCCGGGTGCGTGACGAGACCGGTGCCCAGGTCGTGCTCGCGATGACGGTGGTGGACAGGGGCGAGGTCGCCCGAGCCTTCTTCGAAGCGGAGGGCGTGGCTTACGAGCCCCTGTTCACCTACGTCGACCTGGGCATCCCGCCCGTGGGCGGGCGGGCCGGGGGGGAAGCAGCCGCAGGGTTCTAAAGGGCGCCGTCCGTCAGGCTGGGCGTTGCCAGCGGACCACGTCGTCGACGTGGCCGGTCTCCACGTTGTAGACGAAGCCTGCGATCACCTTGAGCGGCGCCAGGTAGGGGGTGGCGGCCAGCAGGTCGATGTCCTCCCGGAGGGCGGCGGCGTGGTCGTCGATGGGCAGGAACCCCATGTCGGCACCCGTGATCGAGCGAAGGTCATCGTCGGTCACGCCCGTGAGGCCGCACTTGGTGTGCTGCATCACCACCACGGTGTGGACCCCGAGCACGTGGGTGGACAGCGCCAGGCTGCGCAGCACGTCCTCGGTCACCCTGCCGCCGGCGTTGCGGATCACGTGAGCCTCGCCCAGGTGCAGCCCGAGGGCGGCGTACACGTCGATGCGCGCATCCATGCAGGTGACCACGGCCAGGTGGCGCCCAGGCTCGGCGTCGTCCACCCGGGCACGCGCCGCCGCGTACGCCTCGTTCGCCTCCAGGAGCTTCGCGATGTCGGCCATCAGCCAAGCCTCTGCCCCGCGGGCTCCGGTCCGCAACTCTGCCCATCCTCCAGGCCCCGGCCCTGCTCACATCAGCAGTGGGGCCGGGGCCTGGAGGGGGGTTCATGCGTTGTCGCGGCCGCCGTAGATGGCCAGCCCGTAGATCACGAGCAGAGCGAGGAGCACCCCGATGAGCGTGACGACGGGAAAGGCGAATATCCAAGGCAGGCGCACGATGATCCACACGGCTGCCACGACGACGCCCACGGCCCTCGCCCACTCGGCTCTGCTGAACACCCCGATGCCGGTGAGCACCACGATGATCCCCCCGATCAGGTAGATCCAACCCCAGACCTCGAGGTTGTTGTCCCAGAGGACGATGTGGTTGTTCACCTCCACCAGGGTCTGCTCGTTGCCGTGGATGATGGCCCAGAGGCCATCGAGGATGCCCATGACGCCGGCCAGGACGAGCACCACTCCGGAGAACAGCACCCAGCCGTCGCCCCGGCGGTGGTCGACAGAAGTTGAAGCGGTCATGACCTCTCCTTCACTCAGGTTGTGGTCAATTCTATTGCTAGCACGCCGTCCCTCGCTGATGGGTGATCCGGCGCTTGGTCGAAGGATCCAGGCAGGCGCCTGCCTCAGGACGCACGTCTCGAACGGGTTGAAGGCCTGTCTGTAGCACGGCGCTTCCAACCGAGTTCTCCTGGTTGATCTCAACAGTTACCCTGAGAACTCGGAGGAATTGAAAAGGGATCGCCGCAACAAACGGGACAAATGCCCAGTTCAAGGGCAAAGTTGGCCGGGCGGTATTGCCAAAGACCTTAGGAATCTCTACAGTTAACCTGTAGCAAAGTGAGATCCAGCAGGATTCCTCGGTTGCAGGAGTGGAGATGGCCTCGATCAGCGTTGAGGACATGAAGACCATGGCTCTGGTGGCCAACGAGCAGTCGGTCTCCCGTGCTGCTCGCCGCCTGGGCGTGACCCAGCAGTCGGTCTCGGAGCGGGTGCGGCGCCTGGAAGAGCGTGTGGGCAAGAAGCTCTTCGTCCGACAGGCCCACGGCATGGCGCTCAGCCCTGCCGGGTACCGGCTCCTCCCGTACGCCCGCCGGGCAGTGGAGCTGATGGAGGACGGCCTGGCCGCGGTGCAGGACGAGGACATGCTCCGGGTGCTGGTGCAGCGCACCGTGGCCTCGGCGGTGGTCCCGTTCCAGTCGCGCCTGGCATCCCGGCGTGCCGAGGTGGACATGGTGGACAGCCCGGAGGAGATCCTGGCCGCGCTCCGGGCAGGCCGGGCCGACGTGGGCCTGGGTGCCTTCGTGGAGGAGCCCACCCCCCTGGCCGCACCGCCGGGCGTCGACCGCCACGGCGACCACTCCGGTGACGAGCCCCAGGACGGCGCCGCCAAGGCCAACGGCTCGGGCATGGCGACGGCTTCGCCCGAGACGGCCGCAGGGGCCTTCGTGCTGCCGCCGGCCAAGCTCACCATAGAGACGCTGTTCACCGACCCCATCGTGTGGGTGGTGCCACCCGGGCACCCCCTGGCCGAGTGCACCAG
Organism: uncultured Rhabdothermincola sp.; assembly: GCA_964399375.1. Classification (GTDB taxonomy): domain Bacteria; phylum Actinomycetota; class Acidimicrobiia; order Acidimicrobiales; family Acidimicrobilacustridaceae; genus CAYNQN01. The sequence goes on from CAYNQN010000146.1 coordinate 3,655, forward strand.
CGTTGCGTTCGACGAGCTGAACGCCCCCGCCGACCCCGCCGGGCCGGATGCCCCCCGGGTGGTCGCCCGCTCGGTGGTGTCGGGCGAGATCTCCCGTGGCGAGCTGGTGGAGCTGCGGGTCGACAGCACCGGCTGGGTCATACCCGTGTCGATCGCCTTCCGCGCCAGCGACGTCCACCGCCCTGCCGTGGTCTCGCTGCGCGACGTGTTCACCGAGAGCCGGCCCCTCGAGGCCGACCTCTC
>CAYNQN010000147.1:0-3863 GCA_964399375.1 uncultured Rhabdothermincola sp.
CTGACGAGGGGCAAGACGGGGAGGCTCATCGGCCACGTGGCGGGCTTCCTGGCCACGCTCAAGGGGCTTCCCCTGGCCTACAACCGGGATCTCCAGGAGGACAAGGAGCCGCTCTTCGACGCCGTCGACCAGGTGGCAGGAGCCCTGCGGGCGATGAGGGGGCTCCTGGCCAGCGCCAGGTTCGACACGGCGGCGATGGCCGCAGCTGCCGATGTGCCCTCTGCCTCGGCCACCGACCTGGCCGAGTGGCTCGTGGGCCGGGGGATGCCCTTCCGCGAGGCGCATGCCACCGTGGGCTCGCTCGTGAGGGAGTCGCTCGGCGGGGACGCGGAGCTGGCCGACCTGGTGGCCGCTCATGGGGACCTCGGCCCCGAGGCCCTGGTGGTGCTGGGGGAGGGGGTGGCCGTGCAGCGGCGCACGACCCCGGGCGGTGGTGGGCCCTCGGCCCTACCTGCCCAGATGGAGGCGTTCCGGGCCCGGCTGGCAGTGGAGCGCTCCCTCCTGCGCCCGTGAGCGCCGGCCGCCGCAGGAGGCTCAAGCGCACGTTCTTCCGCCGCGACAGCCGGGTGGTGGCACCTGAGCTGCTCAACAAGCTCCTCGTGCGCGGGGGCCGGGTGTGGCGGATCGTGGAGGTCGAGGCCTACGCGGGATCCGACGATCCCGGCAGCCATGCCTTCCGCGGGGAGACGGCCCGCAACAGGACCATGTTCGGGCCACCAGGGCACCTGTACGTGTACTTCAGCTATGGCATGCACTGGTGCTCGAACGTGGTGTGCGGCGAGGTGGGCGAGGGCACCGGGGTGCTGCTCAGGGCCCTGGCTCCCCTTAAGGGCCTTGACGAGATGAGGGCCTCGCGGCCGCGTGCCCGGCGCGACACCGACCTGTGCAGCGGGCCCGCCAAGCTGGCCCAGGCCTTCGGGATCGACCGATCCTTCGACGGCGCCGACGTGATCCGGGGTGACCTCGGCATCGTGGTGGCCGACGACGGGACACCCCCACCTGACCCCCCGGTCGCCTCCGTGCGGATCGGCCTCAAGGACGACCAGACCCAGCTGTGGCGGTGGTACGTGCCGGGCGACCCCAACGTCTCCCGCCCCTAGCTGCTCTGCCCGCCTGCCTACCCGCCCGCCGACCTCGCTGGGCCGAAGATCAGTCGAAGACGGTCAGGTAGCGGGCTCGCTTGCCCTTGCGGAGCAGAAGGAAGCGGCCGTGAAGGAGATCGGCGGTGTCTATGTCCCGGTCCGCAGACTCTCGGACGTCGTTGAGCATCACGCCGCCACCGGAGATGAGACGGCGCGCCTCGCTCTTGGACGCCGCTGCACCGCTGGCGACCACGAGATCGACGAGGGTCATCCCCGCTGCCAGGTCCGCGCTGGAGGCCCTCGCTGTCGGGATCTCCTCCGCGAGGGCGGCGAGCTGGTCCTCGCTCATCTCCGAGCTGGACGCGTTGAAGCCCGAGGAGGCCTTCTCGGCATCCTCGGCGGCTCGGGCCCCATGGACCAGGGAGGTCACCTCGAACGCCAGGCGGCGCTGGGCAGATCGCTTCTCAGGTTCCCGACCATGGGTGGCCAGCAGCTCGGCCACCTCTTCGGGAGCGAGGAAGGTGAGCTGCAGCAGGAATCGCTCGACGTCCTCGTCGGGCACCTGCACGAAGTACTGGTAGAGGCGGTAGGGCGAGGTGCGCTCGGCGTCGAGCCAGACCGTGCCGTCGGCCGTCTTGCCAAACTTGGCGCCGTCGGCCCTGGTGATCAGCGGGACCGTCAGCCCGTGCACCTGAGCGCCTGAGGTGCGACGTACCAGGTCGATGCCTGCGGTGATGTTCCCCCACTGATCCGACCCACCCACCTGCAGCTCGCAGCCCTCGTGGTCGTGGAGCCAGCGGTAGTCGTTGGCCTGGAGGAGCATGTAGCTGAACTCGGTGTACGAGAGGCCCTCGGAGCCCGAGATGCGCGACCTCACGGACTCCTTCCCGAGCATCGTCCCGACGGTCACGTGCTTGCCGACGTCGCGCAGGAACTCGATCGCCGAGAGCGGGGAGGTCCACTCGCGGTTGTCGACCAGCAAACCGGTTGAAGGCTCGCTGCCGCCGAGTTCGACCAGTGCCGCCAGCTGCTCGCGGATCGCCGCCACGTTGCGGTCGATGGTGGCCTCGTCGAGGAGGTTCCGCTCGGCGGAGCGCCCGCTGGGATCGCCGATCATCCCGGTGGCTCCTCCGGCAAGGACGATCGGGCGGTGACCGAAGAGCTGGAAGCGACGCAGCAGCAGCAGGGGCACGAGGTGTCCCACGTGGAGGCTGTCGGCCGTGGGGTCGAAGCCCCCGTAGAGGGTGATCGGACCTTCGTCGAGGCGAGAGCGCAGCTCGCCCATGTCGGTGCTGTCGTGCACCAGACCGCGAGCCGCCAGGTCGTCGAGGATCTCCCCACCGGATCCGGACATCTGCTCGGCCATTGCGACACTCTTCCTTCGTTGGGAACCCCGGTCCATTTGGCTACACGATCAGCTGACCGGCACAGTGGACCCATGCAGCCTGCCACTCCCACTGAGGGGCCCAGCCGACAGCGACGACTCCCGATCGCCGGCCTGCTCGCCATCGTCGCCGGTGCAGCGATAGTGGCCATCTGGATCTGGGCGTTCGCCGCGGGGACAAGCGACCCGGAGGGGTTGATGGACGATCAGTCGTACGGCGCAGCGGCCTCCCAGATCTGCGAGGCCGCCGTGGCCGAGGTGGGGCAGCTCCCTCCGGCCTTCGAGGCCGCCACCGCCGCGGAGAGGGCCGACACAGTGGATCGGAGCAATGCCATCTACCTGGTCATGCTCGACCAGCTTGCTGCGGCCGCACCCGCAGGTGAGAGGGACTCCGGGATGGTCCATGAGTGGATCGGCGACTGGCGGAGCTACATCGACGACAGGGCCGACTACGCGGCGCGTCTGCGAAGCGACGAGAGCACCCGCTTCTACGTGTCGACCAAGGAGGGTGCTCAGATCACCACTCCCTTGGACCGCTTCGCACGCATCAACGGGATGCTGTCCTGCGCAACGCCCAGCGATCTGAGCTGAGCCGGCGACTGCAAACGTCGCCGACCGGCCGACGGGCAGGCGGGCAGGGAAAGATTCTGGGCGATCCGGGAATGCCCCGGGGGTGGCCAAGGTTGACTCCCTGGCATCTGACGCCCGAAAGATGACCGAGGCGAGTTTGACTCCCCTCGGTCAGCTGGTAGGGTGTCAACCCGCTCGGAGCACGCTCCGAGCAAGCGTCGAGCTCTGGTCAGCAAAGCGTCTCAGACGCAGCGCTTGCCTCTCGATCTGGCGCTCCTTGAAAACGGAACAGAGGACGAATTAGAAGCCAGTGCGAGCGGCACGCCCGCCGCCGGCCTCCGCACCAGTGCTCTCGAGCACTGGAGGTTGGATCACGGTGAGCGTGTCCGTCATAGATATTGAGCATCTCCCAAAAGGGATGCCAGGTGACATCGAGGGTGGTACCTCGGTGTGACTTTCCGGATCAAAGACCTGCTTCGGCAGATCGAGATCTTGACGGAGAGTTTGATCCTGGCTCAGGACGAACGCTGGCGGTGTGCTTAACACATGCAAGTCGAGCGAGGTCCATTCGGTGGCAACACCGTTGAAGACCTAGCGGCGAACGGGTGAGTAACACGTGAGAAACCTGCCTCGAAGTTCGGAATAACCCGGGGAAACTCGGGCTAATGCCGAATACCTTCTACTGATCGCATGGTCGGCGGAAGAAAGAACTTCGCTTCGAGAGGGTCTCGCGGCCTATCAGCTTGTTGGTGGGGTAACGGCCTACCAAGGCGTCGACGGGTAGCTGGTCTGAGAGGACGATCAGCCACACTGGGACTGAGACACGG
>CAYNQN010000148.1:0-3833 GCA_964399375.1 uncultured Rhabdothermincola sp.
TCTGGCTGCGGATGAAGTGCGGGAACTTCATCGGGTCGCGCACGAAGAACACCGGCGTGTTGTTGCCGACGAGGTCGTAGTTGCCCTCCGGTGTGTAGAACTTCAACGAGAAGCCCCGCACGTCCCGCCAGGTGTCGGGGCTGCCCATCTCGCCGGCCACCGTCGAAAAGCGGATCAGCAGGTCGGTCGACGCTCCCGGCTGGAACAGGGCGGCCTTCGTGTACTGCGAGACGTCCTCGGTCACCTGGAGCACCCCGAACGCCCCGGAGCCCTTCGCATGCGGCTGGCGCTCGGGCACCTTCTCCCGGTTGAAGTGCGCCATCTGCTCGATGAAGTGGACGTCGTGCAACAGCACTGGGCCGTTGGGCCCGACGGTCAGGGAGTTCCGATCGCTCGGGGCCGGTGCACCCGATCCCCTCGTCGAGCTGGCATCCGTTGGAGGTGTGCCGTCGTTCATCGTTCCTCCTGGTGGCGTCGTTTCCCTGTGTCCAAGCCTTCCCCAGCGGGGGCGATTTCGCAACGCCTCTCCTCCCTAGCCGCCAGGTCGATCGATTCACCGGCGCGGCAGCGCCTCCAGAGCGGTGAGGTAGGCCTCGGCGTAGGTGGGGAACTGCGCCACCTGGTCGAGCAGGACCTCGATCGGGATGCGAGCGCGGATCGCCAGTGCCGCCTGGTGGATCCACTCTCCCGCCAGGGGCGCGACGGCCCAGGCTCCGATCAGCACGTCCGCCTCCGCATCGGCGAGGAGCCCGAGGCGACCACGAGGCTCGGTCTCGTAGGTCCACGGTCGTGAGATGGCCTCGGGCACATCGATGTCGGCGGTGATGCTGTCGATGCCCCTCGCTGCGGCTTGCGATGCGGTGAGCCCGACGGCAGCGATCTCGGGATCGGCGAAGACGACGCGGGGGATGCCCTCGTAGGTGGCCCGGCGCGACCGGCCAACGATGCAGTCGGCGACGACCCGGCCCTGGTACTTGGCGACGTGCGTGAAGGGCATGACCCCAGTGACGTCACCGACGGCCCACAGCCCCTCCGCTGCCTGGCAGCGATCGTCGACGCGGATGGCGCCGTTCTCGTCGAGCTCCGCTCCCGCTGCCTCCAGCCCGAGGTCGGCGGTCCTCGGCCGCCTGCCCGTGCCGAACACGACGACATCGGCACCGACCATCGAGCCGTCGTCGAGCTCGAGCTGCCTGCCGGGAAGGCCGCGGCGGGCCGTGACACCGGTTCGGACGTCGGCCCCGACCGCCTCCAGGTGCTTGCGGGCCAGCTCCCCCACCGCTGGCTCCTCCCGGGACAGCAGCCGGTCACCTCGCTGGACGACCGTGACGCGGGCTCCGTACCGCGCCAGGAAGAGGGCCGTCTCCACGCCGACCGCGCTCCCGCCCACGACGGCCACCTTCTCCGGGAGGTCGTGGGTGGAGTAGATGTCCCGACTCGTCCAAGCCCTGTCGCCCAGACCCTCGACGTCTGGGACCACGGCCTCCGAGCCCGTCGCCACCACGACGTGGGTGGCCTCGATCACCTCACCGCCCACGACGACGCTGCCGTGGCCTTCGATTCGGGCCTCGCCCCTGATCACACGGGCTCCCTTGCGCTCGTAGGCCTCGACCTGGGCGTGGTCGTCGAGATGGCGAACCATCTGGTCGCGTTGGTGACGCATCGCAGGCCAGGAGAGGGTGGTGCCGTCGACCCCCGCAACGCGCTCGGCCTCACCGAGGACCTCGCCGCCGCGCAGCACCGTCTTGGAGGGGATGCACGCCCAGTAGGCGCACTCTCCGCCGATGAGCTCCCGCTCCACCACGGCCACCCGGCGACCAGCGGAGAGCAGGCGGCTCGCCACGACCTCGCCGCCGGGACCCATCCCGACGATTACGGCGTCGAACTGCTCGGTCACGAGTGCTCCGCGGGCGGCACCCCTGCCGAGCCATCCGGCCGATCGAGAGCTGCACGGTCCCATCCGGCGGTGTCGGCAGCGGCCTCATAGGTGCTCTGCAGGAACTCCAGCAGGGTGGCCTCGGGGTCGGCTGCTGTGCGGACCAGCTCGTAGGGCAGGACGAACTCGCTCAGCTCGTCATCCCAGCGCGCCCCACTGGGGCCGATCGAACGGTGGCTGTAGCCGGGAGGTTCTGGATAGGCATAGGCGTAGAGGACACCCTCGTCACCGGGTCCGCCCGGCCAGTAACCCCAGCTGCTCAACTCGTGTGAGTACGCCTCCCACATGACCTCGGGCCCGCAGTTCGGTGCACCCCCCGGATGCGGTGGCGCCGTCCTGCCCGAGAAGCGGGTGTACGCGAGATCGATGGCACCCCAGAAGTAGTGCACCGGACTGGCCTTGCCCACGAAGCCGGTCCGGAAGCGCTTGAACACCGATTCGATCGCGATCAGCGCCTTCCAGAAGCGCTGAACCGCGTCGGGGTCGTAGCTGTGGTGCACCTGGTCTTCGGCGAACGGGATGGCGTCGGGGATCTCCACCGGGACCGGCCAGATCGGAGTGGTCACACCGAGCTCGTCGAGCATCCGCATCACCTCCGCGTAGAAGTCGGCGACCGAGCGAGGTTCGAGCGGCAGGGACCGCTGATCGCCGTCGATCGTGGTCACCTCGAGGCGGTGGGCGACGAAGTCGAAGTCGATCTGGAACGCCGGGCCACTCGGGTGCGGCATCAACGAGGTCGTCAGGCCTCGGGCGGAGAGGAAGAGCGTGGAGCTCCACCAGTGGTTCAGGAGCGGCTCGTTGGCGAGCCGGATCTTGCCGACCACCTGGGTGTAGAGCTGGAGGGTGTCGCGAGTGCTCTGCCAGCCCGACACCGGGATGGCCGGCCATCGCTGCGTCCTCTTCGGTGCCATCAGTCCTCCTGGGAGTCGCTGGCGATGGCCCCGGCGCTCGGCGACACCTGCGCCGGAACTGCTCGGGTCACTACCGTAGCGAGCGGGCCCGAGCTCAGGGCCGAGGAACGCAGGCCCAAGGAGAGACATGCCCAAGGAGCTGAAGGAGAACTCCAGCCGGAAGCCGCCGGTGCCGTCCGACAGCCACGACGACATCGGCGATTGGCTCAAACGGGTGATGCCGGATCTCCAACCCATCGTCAGCCGCATCGACGAGCTGATCCGCGACACCATCCATGGTCTCCAGTACGCCGTGAAGTGGAAGAAGGCGTACTACGGCACGCCCGACAACGGCTGGGTCATAGAGGTTGTCGCCTATGACGTGTCGGCGAACGTCGTCTTCCACGGCGGTGCCGACTTCGACCCTCCGCCACCGCTCGGAACCACCGGCCGGAGCCGCTACGTGAAGCTGCGGTCGCTCGACGAGGTGGAGCAGGCCGATCTGCACCAGTGGATCAAGCAAGCCGCGGGGGTGCCGGGCTGGAAGTGAGCCTCTCCGGAGGCGGGCCGTTCGGGTAGCGGCCCCATCTATCGGCTCGGCTCAGGCGACCTCTGCCGCCGGCGCGGCGAACTGAGCGTTGTAGAGGGCGTGATAAGCACCACCTCTCGCGAGGAGCTCCTCCTGGTTGCCCTGCTCGACGATGCGGCCCTCCTCCATGACCAGGATCGTGTCCGCGTCGCGGATCGTCGACAGCCGGTGGGCTATGACGAAGCTGGTGCGGTTGGATCGCAGCGCCGCCATGGCCTGCTGGATCAGGACCTCGGTGCGGGTGTCGACGGAGCTGGTGGCCGCGTCGAAGATGAGGATCGTCGGGTCGGCCAGGAAGGCGCGGGCGATGGTCAGCAGCTGCTTCTCCCCCGCGCTCACGCTGCCGCCCTCGTCGTCCACCACGGTGTCGTACCCGTGGGGCAGCGAATGCACGAAGCGGTCGACGTAGGTGGCGCGCGCC
>CAYNQN010000149.1:0-3764 GCA_964399375.1 uncultured Rhabdothermincola sp.
CGATGGCTCTTCGGGTTCCATGTCGTGGTCCTGGAGCCGCATGGCGGCGAGGTGGCGGTCGGCGCGGCTCGACTCCCTGCGGAGCCGATCTATCGCGCGGTTGCGGGCGGTGGTCGTGATCCAACCTCCAGGGTTGGCGGGCACGCCCGTGCTCGCCCAGCGCTCGGCTGCGATGGTGAAGGCCTCCGCAACCGCGTCCTCGGCGAGGTCGATGTCGCCGAGGACGCGGATCAAGGTGGCGGTGCAGCGCCCGGCCTCTCGCCGGAAGACGGCCTCTAGATCGTCACTCACCCTGGAAGGGGCGGACCTCCACCGGGCCCTCGCAGGCAGCGGCGCCCTTGCGGGCCCACTCCAGGGCGGCGTCGAGGTCGGGGGCGTCGATCACCCAGAAGCCGCCCATGATCTCCTTGGACTCTGCGTAGGGGCCGTCGGTCATCGACACGTCGCCGCCGGTCGAGCGCACCACGGTCGCCGACCTTCCCGGCTGGAGGCCTCCGGCGAACACCCACGCGCCGGCGGCCTGCACGTCGGTGTTGAACGCGCCCACCTGGGCGCCGATGCGTTGCATCTCCTCGCCCGAGAAGTCCACCTCGTAGTCCTCGTCGTGCCACACAGAGAGCAGGTACTCAGCCATCTCGTTCTCCTTGTCGTTCGCTTGTCTCGTCGATTCTCGTCGGCGGGCAGCGCCGTCGACACCACCTCAACGAACGACCCTGCCCAGATCGACACCCTTCCCAAGATCTTTCCCCCTGATGTCTGACCGGGTTTCCCGGGGGCACCGAACGTGGTCCAGCGAGCAGCAGCGGCTTTCTGGGCAGGCTGTGCGAACCAATGGACAGAGTGTCCAAACGACTGGTAGGCATGTGTGGTCAGGTCGATGGCCGGCCGGCGAGAGCGGGAGGGTGCGGGAGATGTCGACTTCGACGGTCGTGATGGATCCGCTGTCGGACGAGTTCCATCGGGATCCCCACGGGGTGACCGCCCGGGTGCGAGAGGTGACCGAGCTCCACTGGATCGAGTCCTACGGGGTGTGGGTGGCCACCAGCCACCGCCTCGTGCGCCAGCTCCTCTTCGACCCCGAGCGTGTCACGAACAGCGTCACGACGTGGGAGGGCTTCGTGCCGCCCGAGCCCGGCTCGGTGGGCGATTGGTTGCTCACGTCCAGCCTCTTCGCCCAGAGCGGTGCGGAGCACGCCCGCACGCGCCGGTTGGCGTCGCGAGCCTTCACCCCGGCAGCGGTTGGACGCATGGACCACCTGGTGGCGGAGGTGGTGGACGAGGCCATAGAGATGATCGAGGGCCGGACCGGCGTGATGGACCTCGCGGAGTACACCCTCCCGATCCCCGCCACGGTGATCAGCCGGATCACCGGCGTGCCTCCGAAGGGGGGCGACGAGGAGCGCTTCCGCCAGCTGGTGGGAGGTGCGGTGCGCGTGGTCGATCCCTTCCTCGATCCCCAGGAGCGAGAGCGCAGCGAGGAGCAGATCACCGAGCTGGTCGAGTACCTGCGGTGGCTGGTGGCCCAGCGCCGGGAGCACCCGCAGCAGGACATGGTTACCGACCTGGTGCAGGCCTACGACGCGGATGACCGCTTCACCAACGACGAGGTGGTGATGATGGTGGTGGCCCTGGTGATAGCGGGCACCGAGACCACCTCGCACGCATCCACACTGGCGTTGCACTCGCTGCTCACCCACCCCGACCAGCTGGCGCTGCTGCGATCCGACCCGAGCCTGCTCGCCGGGGCCGTGGAGGAGCTGCTGCGCTTCGAGCTGGGCGGCACGATGCTGCCGCGCTTCGCCGTGGCCGACTGCGAGATCGCCGGCCAGCAGGTGAGCAAGGGCCAGATCGTGTTCCTCTCGCTCGCCGGCGCCCACCGGGACCCAGAGGTGTTCCCCGACCCCGACCGGCTCGACGTCACCCGCGACACCACTGAGCTGATCGCGTTCGGCCGGGGCCCGCACCACTGCATCGGCGCCCACCTGGCACGCGCCGAGATGCGACACGTGATCGGCAGGGCGCTGGAGGTGCTCCCCGACGACGTGGCCCTCCTGGACGACGAGGTGAGGTTCACGCCACCCTCGTTCGTGTTCCGCCGCCTGGAGAACCTCCCGGTGGACCTGGGCGGCATCTAGCCTTCGAGCGACCTGGAGGTTGCGTGGACCAGCCCGAGCAGAGCGGAGACCTGACCGAGGTCATCCGAGACTTCCGGCGTGACCAGGTGGTCTCGGGCGCCCGCAGGCTGTTCGCCGAGCGGGGCTCCGTCGAGGTCTCGATGGAGGAGATCGCGGCGGCCGCAGGGGTCTCGCGCTCGACGCTCTACAACCACTTCTCCAACCGCGACCACGTGCTCACGGCGTGCATGGATGCAGCCCGCCAACAGCTGGTGGACGAGCTTTCCGGTGCCCTGGCAGCCGACGACGGGACCACCGCCGACCGCCTGCAGACGTTCCTTGCCGTCGTGCTCGACACCGTGGACCACAACGTGGCGTTCTTCCGTATCGCCGTGGCCGTGCAGAACGGGCCCACGGACCTGGGCCTGTCGACGAGGGCGACCATCACCGTCGCAGGCCTCGAGGTGGGCACCGTGCTCGACGAGCTGGTGCGCGAGGGCTTGGAGGACGGCACCTTCCGCCGAGGGGAGCCCCACGAGGTGATCGGTGCCATCGGCCAGGTGATCTACGGGGCCATCAGCTTCCGTGCCGAGGACCCCCATCCGGTGCCTCCGGCGGAGGCGGCCTCGCGGCTGCGCAACCTCCTGCTCCACGGCCTGGGCTGAGCAGCATGCTCAGGGTCGGCCGAGCGGCGATCCTCTCCCGGTTGGTCAGGATTGGGAAGCGACGGGAGCGTAGGTCCAGTCGGGCTGCTTGAGGGGCTGGCGCTCGTCGAGCACCGCCCTGCCGTCGACGATGTCGGTGAGCTTGGGCAGCTGCCAGTTGCGCCGCTTCGGGCAGCTTCCGGTTGCCACGTGGATGGCGATGTCGTCGCCGAACGACTGCAGGACGCTGGCCATCACCACCTGCTCCTGGGTGGCGAGGTAGCAGCGGCTGCCGTCGGCCACCCTGGAGAGCCAGCCCTTGATGAGCTCGATGTCGGCCACCTCGCCCTCGCCGGCCTCGATGCGGTCGAGGGCGGCCGTGATCTCGCCCGAGCCCTGCTTGCATGGCGGGCACTGTCCGCACGACTCCACGTACAAGAAGCGCGACACCTTGCGGGCGACGTCGACCATGCACGCGGTGTCGTCGACCACGATGAACCCGGCCGACCCCAGGCCACTGCCCACTGCCCGCATCGCCTCGTAGGTGAGCGGCACGTCGAGGGTCGCAGCGGTGAGTGCGCTGTTGGCCACCCCGGGGAGCACCGCCTGGATGACCCTTCCGGGGCGGGCCCCTCCGCCGAGAGCGCTGATGGCCTCCGACAGCGGAGTGCCCATGGGCAGCTCACCCACTCCGGCGCGGTCCACGTCGCCCACCACGGTGCACACGATCGTCCCCGGTGACTCCTCGGTTCCCCCCTGGGCGCGGAACCACTCGGCGCCCCTCGCCATGATGTGGGGGACGTTCGAGAGCGTCTCCACGTTGTTGACCAGCGTGGGGTTCGACCCTCGGCCGTCGCTCCGGCCCGGCTCCCGGGGGGCCTCCCAGCCCTGCTGGGGGCCGCTTGCGAACAGGCCGTGCTCGTAGGGCGGTAGGAGGCGAGGGAGCGGCTCCTTGCCCTCGATCACCTCGAGCATCGCCTTCTCCTCGCCGAAGAGGTACTCGTCG
>CAYNQN010000150.1:0-3727 GCA_964399375.1 uncultured Rhabdothermincola sp.
CCCACCACCAGCACGCCCTGGCCCTCCAGGGGGAAGCGGTGGGTGTAGAGGAGGTAGGCGGCGCGGTGCAGCGCCACCACCGTCTTGCCCGACCCCGGGCCACCCTGCACCACCAGCAACCCGGGCATCTCCGCCCTGATCACCTCGTCCTGCTCGCCCTGGATGGTGGCGACGATGTCGGTGAGGCGCCCGCTGCGGTTGGTCTCCAGCGCCGAGATGAGCGCTCCGTGGCCCTTCACGGCGCCCGCCCGGCCCTGCGACGACCCGTCGCCATCGGTCTCACCCTCCGGGAGGCCCAGGGCCGACACGGAGTCGCCGAAGAACTCGTCCTCCATGCCGAGGAGGGTCCGGCCCTTGGTGGCGAAGTGGCGCCGGCGGGCCAGGCCCATGGGCTGGCGGCCCGTGGCCCGGTAGAACGGCTCGGCCACCGGTGCTCGCCAGTCGACGATCACGGGCTCCTGGTGGTCGTCGGAGACCGCCACCCGCCCTATGTAGTAGGTGTCGCCGAACACGCCGTCGGCCGAGACCTCGCCCTGGCGGCCGTTGGCCGCAGTGTCACCCGAGCGGCCGTTGGCCGCAGTGCCGTCTTGGCGGCCGTTGGCCGCAGTGCCGGTAGGGCGGCCGTCGGCCGCCATGTCACCTGGGCCGCTGTTCGCCGCCATGTCGATGCGTCCGAAGCACAGGGCGGCCTCGCCCACGTCGAGCTGGGCCAGGCGAGAGAGCATCGTGTCGAAGATGACGTCGCGCTCGAAGCGGGCCTGCTCGGTACCACCGCGACCGACCTCCACCATCGTGCGCATCCGCGACGCTGCCTGCCTGGTCATCTCGAGGCAGTCGTAGGCGTGGTCGATGTAGGCCTGCTCAGCCTCCAGATCCGCCTGCTCTGCCCCTAGATGGAAATGTGCGGCCATGGACGATCCTTCACGGCAGCCGTGGAAACGGAGCCTCCCAGCCTACCCAGTGGCGCGCGCATGGCAGACTCGGCGCCATGCTCATCACGCTCATCTTCGCCATCCTCGCGGTCGTGCTCCTGGTAAGCGGCCTGGGCGTACCCAACGCGCAGCGCAACCCCAGCATCCGCGTGGGCCTGTGGTTCTTCGCCGTGGCGGCGGGTCTGATAGCGCTGGGCTTCTTCGTGGCGGCCCTACGCAGCTAGGGGCTCCGGCTAGAGCATCAGCACGTGGGCGGCCCTGCCTGCCTCGGTGGGATCGTGGGTCGCCACCACCACAGCCGCTCCACGTGAGCGCTCCTCCTCCAGAGCCCGCTCGTAGAAGGTGAGCCCCGCCGAGTCGATCCCCGAGGTGGGCTCGTCGAGGATCAGCAGATCGGCCTCGCTCGCCAACGCCTGGGCCAGGTGGGCGCGCTGGCGCTGACCCACCGACAGCTCCCAGAACGAGCGGCGGGCCAGGTGCTCCACGCCGGTGCGCTGCATCGAGCGCGCCACCAGCTCGCGGTCGCGCTCGCCCCAACGGCCCAGCAGGCCCAGGTCGCCGTAGCGGCCCATGCCCACCACGTCGCGGACCTGCAGCGGGAGCACCGGACCCTGGCCCCGCACCTGGGCCATGTAGGCCATCCGGCCGTGCACCTCGAGCGAGCCTGCCAGGGGGGCCAGGAGGCCCGCGATCGTCTTCAGCAGGGTCGACTTGCCCGATCCGTTGGCACCCACCAGCGCCAGGAGCTCCCCGCGCGCCACCGCCAGGTCCAGGCCCTCGGCGGCCACCTGGCTCCCGTACCCGACGGCCAGCCCTCGCGCCTGCACGGCCAGCGCCGACGGGCTCACGGCCTGCTCCTCACGGCCTGGACCACCAGCGCCACGAAGAAGATCCCGATGGCGCACAGCACGATCGCAGCGCCTCCCGCCACGTCCCAGTGGTAGCTGGCCAGCAACCCCAGGTACACCGACACCACCCCAACACCCACGGCCCAGGCCACCATCGTGACCACCCGCCGGGCCACCAGGGCGCCCACACCCGCGGGGGCCATCAGCATCCCGAAGACGAGCAGGGTGCCCACCGTCTGGAACGAGACGACGACGGTGAGGGCGATGAGCACGAGCATGATCGTGTGGTAGCGACGCGACTTGAACCCTGCCACGTCGGCCTGCTCCGAGTCGTAGCTGAGCAGCAGGAAGGGCCGGGCGCACAGGGCGGTCACCACCACCACGGCCAGGGTGGCGAGGGCCTGCACCCACAGGTCGCTCACGCTGATGCCGAGGATCTCGCCGAAGAGGATCCCAACGAGGTCGCCGGTGAACGTGGGAGAGCGCGAGACGATCACCACGCCGAGGGCCAGCATCCCGACGAAGAGCAGCCCGATGGCGCTGTCGGCCGAGAGGCGCGACCAGCGCGTCACGGCCCTAACCCCCGCGATCATCACGAGCGCGCCCACCACGGCCCCCGCCATGCCCGGGTAGCCGAGCACCACCGCTCCTGCCACACCCGGCAGCACGCCGTGGGCCAGGGCGTCGCCGATGAAGGCCAGGCCCCTCAGCACCACGAACGTGCCCACCACCGCGCAGGCCACGGCCACCAGCACCCCCGCCAGCAGGGCGCGCTGCATGAAGAGGTTGGCCGTGAACGGCTCCACCAACCAGCTCACGGAATGAGGCCCTCGGCTATCCCCTCCGCGATGCGCCTCACGAAGTCGGCGTACGAGCCGCCGTCGGGGAGCGTGTGGGTGTCGAGCTCCACCACGCGCACGCCCGCCTGCTCTGCGATGGTCTCGGCCAGCGAGCGCGGCGTGCCCAGCTCCAAGAAGATGGCCGGCACCTGGTGATGCTCCACCTCCTCGGCGATGTGGGCAAGGGCGGCAGCCGAGGGGTTTGCCTGGGACGTGAGCGAGGGCACCAGCGAGCCCAGCACCGTGAACCCGTAGCGGTCGGCGAACCAACCCAGCGACTCGTGCGCGGTCACGAGGAGCCGCCGGTCGGCGGGGATGGCGGAGAGCTCGTCTCTCACCTGGGCGTCCAGGTCCTGCAGGCCCGAGGTGACCTCGGCTGCCCGCGCCGCGACGTCGATGTGGAGCTCGGCGCGCACAACCGGCACCAGCGCCGCCACCACCTGCTCCATGGCCACCGGGTCGACCCAGAAGTGAGGATCGATCCCCCCGTGGTCGTGATCCCCCTCGTCCTCGTGATCGACGTCTTCGGGGTCGTCGTGGTCGGAGTCGTCGTGGTCGTGGTCGCCGTCGTCGCGGTGGCGGGTGGGTAGGTGGTCGGTCGCGGCGAACACCGGCACCCCCGAGGTCTCCGCCTCCCGGATCACTCCTAGGAGCCCCTCCTCCAGGTCGCCGCCGTTCACCACCACCAGGTCGGCGCCGGCTATCGCCTCGGCATCGCCCGCCGAGGCGTCGTAGTCGTGGGGATCCACCCCGGGCGCCATCAGCACCTCCACCCGCGCCTGGTCTCCCACCAGGTCCTGCACCACCGAGCCCAGCACCGGGTACGTCACGACCACCACCGGCCGGCCATCGGTGGCCCCGTCGATGGTGGACCCCGTTGCGGAGGTCTCGCCGTCGCTCCCGCTGCTGCACGCCCCTGCGGTACCCAGCAACGCCATCGCTGCCACCAGGGCCACAAGGGCCCGCACGGCCTTCGTCGAAGTTCTCGGAATAGGAATCACTCTCAAAATATGCACGACCAGCCCGGCGCGCGCAAGTGGGGCGTCTGGCGCCTCGCGAACCCAGCGCCCATAGTGGGCCGGGTGATCCCGCAGCACCCTCCGGCACC
>CAYNQN010000151.1:0-260 GCA_964399375.1 uncultured Rhabdothermincola sp.
CCGGTCGAGGGCGTAGCGGATGGAGGCACGGATGAGGCGCTTGGAGCCCATCTCGGAGATGGGCTTGATGCCGATGCCGGCGTCGGGGCGGATGTCCCAGCCCATGGCGTCGTGCAGGAGGTCTCGGAGCTTTGCGGCCTCGGGCGTGCCTGCCTCCACCTCGAGCCCGGCGTAGATGTCCTCGGTGTTCTCCCGGAAGATCACCATGTCGACCTGGTCGGGCCGCTTGACCGGGGAGGGGACCCCCTGGAACCAGCGCA
>CAYNQN010000151.1:270-3705 GCA_964399375.1 uncultured Rhabdothermincola sp.
AGCGCCACGTTGAGGCTGCGGAAGCCGCCGCCGATCGGCGTGGTCAGCGGGCCCTTGATGCCGATGAGGTAGTCACGGAAGACCTGGATGGTCTCTTCCGGGAGCCAGTCGCCGGTCTCGTTGAAGGCCTTCTCGCCGGCCAGCACCTCTTTCCACTCGATGGTCTTGCCGTTCTTGGCGGCGGCAGCGTCGAGCACGAGGCGGGCGGCGGGCCAGATGTCGACGCCGGTGCCGTCACCCTCGATGAACGGGATGATGGGGTTGTCGCTGACGTTGAGCGATCCGTCGGCGTTCTGCGTGATCTTGTCGGCCATGGGGGTCCACGCTACAGGCCAGACAAGTTGAAGACAAGTGGCGCTCTCCGTCTCCTGCCTCTCTCTTGGCACGAGATCGCGCCACTTTCCGCACGATCTCGTGCCAAGACCGAGGGATCAGAGGCCGAGGGGATCAGAGGCCGAGGTTGGCGTAGATCTCCCTCGTGGCCGTCGACCGGTTGAGCGTGTAGAAGTGCAGGCCCGGGGCACCGGCGGCGAGCAGCTCGCTGCACAGCTCGGTGGCGACCTCCACGCCCAGGGCGCGCACGGCGTCGGGGTCGTCAGCCAGATCCTCGAGGCGTGCCGCAAGGCTCGGCGGGAACTCGGCCCCCGAGAGCTCGGCGAAGCGCTTGATCTGGCGGGCGTTGGTGACCGGCATGATCCCCGGGATCACCGGGGTGTCGCAGCCCAGGGCGGCGAGCTCGTCGATCATGCGGAGGTAGTGACGGGACTCGAAGAAGAACTGGGTGATGCCGAAATCGGCCATCGCCAGCTTTGCGGCGAGGAAGCGCCGATCGCTCTCGCGATCGGGAGAGCGAGGGTGGAGCTCGGGATGAGCAGCCACCCCCACTGAGAAGTCACCCACCTCCGCTATGAGAGCCACGAGCTCCGCCGCGTGAAGCAGGTCGCTGGGGGTGTCCTCGCCCTGCTCACCGGCCTCGGGCGCCTTCGGTGGATCGCCACCGAGGGCGAGGATGTTGTCGATCCCGGCGTCTCTGTACTCCCCCACTATCTCCTGCAGGTCGGAGCGGGTGTGGCCGATGCAGGTGAGGTGGGCCATGGCGGTCATCGAGGTGTCGCGCTCGACACCGATGACGATGTCGCGTGTGCGATCGCGGGTGGATCCCCCTGCGCCGTAGGTGACCGACACGAACGAGGGAGCCAGGGGCTCCAGCTCGGAGAGAGCCTTCTCCAGAGCTCGCTCGGCCTCGTCGGTGCGGGGAGGGAAGAACTCGAACGAGAAGGTGCGGCCGGCCGCCAAGAGGTCGCTGATCTTGGTCACGGGCGCCAGGCTAGGTCGTGGCGATCAGTTGACAGGGATGCGCCGGCGCTCTGCGGCGTCCACCGTGTTCGCCATGAGCATGGCCCTGGTCATCGGGCCGACCCCCCCTATGCGGGGCGAGAGCCAACCCGCCACCTCGGCCACCTCGTCGGCGACGTCGGACACGAGCTTGCGTCCCTCGAACGAGACACCCGCGGCCACCACGGCAGCACCGGGCCGGACCATGTCGGCCGTTATCAGCCCTGGTGATCCCGCTGCCGCGATGAGGATGTCGGCTTGACGGGTGTAGGCACCCAGGTCGTCCACGCCGGTGTGGACGACGGTCACCGCTGCGTTGGCGTTGGGCCGCTTGAGGGTGAGGAGGTTGGCCAGCGGGCGACCGATCGTGAGGCCCCTCCCCACGATCACCACGTGGGCGCCCGCTATCGGAACGCCGTGGCGCTCCAAGAGCAGCTGGATGCCCGCGGGGGTGCAGGCCAGCGGTGCATCGAGGCCCTGAACGAGCTTGCCCAGGTTCACGGGGTGCAGGCCGTCGGCGTCCTTGTCGGGGTCGACCCTCAACAGTGCGGTCTCGTAGTCGAGGTGCGCCGGGAAGGGGTACTGCATGAGGTAGGCATCGATGGCGGGGTCGGCGTTCAGCTCGTCGACCACAGCGTCCACGTCTCGCCGAGAGGCAGTTGCAGGAAGGTGGACCTGGCGCGACACCATGCCCAGCTCTTCGCAGTCGCGGTGCTTCATGGCCACGTAGTTGGCCGAGGGCCCGTCGTCGCCCACGAGCAGCGTGGCAAGGCCTGGTCGGTGCCCCGTTGCCGACAGGTCTTCGATGCGATGGCGCAGCTCGGCCTTCACCTCGGCCGCCACCGCTTCGCCGTCGAGCACCTTGGCCGTCATGACGCCAAAGCTAGAGGTTGTGTGGCGCCGAGGATGCCAAGAGCTGTCGGGTGCTCGGTGCCTGCCCGAGCGACGGCCTCGGTGTCGGCGTCAGTGGCGGAAGTGGCGCTCGCCGGTGAGGACCATGGCCAGGCCCCTCTCGTCGGCGGCAGCGATGACCTCTTCGTCCCTTATGGAGCCGCCAGGCTGGATGACCGCTGCGGCACCCGCCTCCACGGCTCCGTCGAGCCCATCTGGGAAGGGAAAGAACGCGTCGCTGGCGTAGGCGCCACCCTCTGCACGGCCGGCCGCCTTCTCCCCGGCCAGATGCCCGGCGTCACGGCGGTTCTGCTGACCACACCCGATGCCGACCGCCTGGCCGTCGCGCACCAAGACGATGGAGTTGGAGGTGACCTTGGCCACCACCCTCCAGGCCAGCTCCAGGTCGGCCCACTGCGCCTCGGTGGGCACGGTCTTGGTGACAACTCGCCAGTTGGCCCGGTCGACCGTGACCTCGTCGGGCGTCTGCACCAGGTAGCCGCCGTCGATGGCGCGCAGCGTCGGTACCGGAGGGCTGGGAGGGGCGGCTTCGAGGATGCGGAGGTTTCGCTTCTCGAGCAGGCGCACGAGGGCGTCGGCCTCGAAGCCGGGGGCGATGAGCACCTCCGTGAACACAGGTGCCAGGGCCTCGGCCATCTCTGCCGTGACCGGCCGGTTCACTGCCACGATGCCGCCGAAGGCCGAGACGGGGTCGCACTCGTGGGCGCGCACGTAGGCCGTGGTGATGTCGTCGGCCACTGCCACGCCGCACGGGTTGGCGTGCTTGATCACGACAGCGGCGGGGCCGTCGCCCAGGGAGTGGGCCAGGCGCCAGGCCGCGTCGGCGTCGTAGACGTTCAGGTACGACATCTCCTTGCCGCCGTGCTGGGTGGCGGCGTCCCACCAGCCGCCAGCGGCGCCGGGGCCGGACGTGGCCGCGTAGCGAGCCCCCACCTGATGGGGGTTCTCGCCGTAGCGGAGGACCTGCCGGCGCTGGAGGGTGACCGAGATGGTCTCGGGTAGCTCTTGGGCTCCGGGCGCTGCGACTCCGTCGACCTCTGCGGTGGCCTCAGTGGCCTTGGTCTCGGTGGCTAGCCAGTCGACGATCTGCGCGTCGTAAGCAGCGGTGGTGCGGAAAGCCTCCAGCGCCAGCTGCTTGCGGGTGGTGTCGCTGAGGGCGCCCGTGGCCCGGAGGTCGGCGAGCACCAC
>CAYNQN010000152.1:0-2840 GCA_964399375.1 uncultured Rhabdothermincola sp.
CCGCAGCCACCTTCACCTTGTCCATCTCGTGCACCAGCAGGAAGCGGTGGGTCATCTCCTCCACGGTCACCTGCTTGGAGGCCACCTCGTAGAGCACCGGATCGTGCTGGTAGCGGCTGATGAGGGTGTCGACCACACCGTCGAGCGTGGCGGAGAACAGCAGCGTCTGCTGCTTGCCCGGGACGTGGCGGAGGATCCACTCGACCTGGGGCAGGAAGCCCATGTCGGCCATGCGGTCGGCCTCGTCGATCACCACCTGGGCGAGGTCGTCGAGCACCACCGAGCCACGACCTATCAGGTCGATCATGCGACCCGGGGTGGCCACCACCACCTCCACGCCGGTCTCGATCGCCTTGATCTGGCGCTCGATCTTCGCCCCTCCGTAAATGGGCTCGACCCTCTTGCCCAGCACCTCGGCCAGGGGGACCAGGGCCTCGGTGACCTGAAGGGCGAGCTCGCGCGTGGGGACGAGCACCAGTGCGAGGGGTCGACCCGGCTTGGCACTGCCCACCGTCTGGAGGATGGGGATGCCAAAGGCGAGGGTCTTTCCCGAACCTGTCTTGGCCTTTCCGGAAACATCCCGCCCGGCCAGGGCATCGGGAATCGTGAGCTGTTGAATGGGGAACGGCTGGTCGATGCCGTGCTTCGAGAGCACCGAGATGAGATCAGCCGACACCCCGAGTGCTTCGAAGGAGTCCATGAGTGTCTCCCTGAAGCCTACCAGCGAAGGCCGTTGGCTCCAGCATCCCCACTACGAGACGGGATCGGGCTCCGGATCCGAGACGTTTGCGCTGTAGTCGTCGTCCGGGCGGCGTCGCAGGCCACGCACCGCCAGCACCACGGCGGCACCCACCACGGCGGCGAGGCTGGTCCAGATGTTCACCCGGAGGCCCAGGATGGTGTTGGCCGTGTCGGACCTCAGCGCCTCCACCCACAGGCGCCCCAGGCCGTAGCCGCCCACGTAGAGCACGAAGATGTTGCCCGGGCGCACCACGCGGCGACGGTCGAGGAAGATGAGGAAAGCCATGAGCGCCAGGTTCCACAGGCCCTCGTAGAGGAAGGTGGGGTGGAAGGCCTCGTAGCCGCGGTACTCGGCGGGGCGGTGCTGGGGAGCGATCTCGAGACCCCACGGAAGGTCGGTGGGCCGGCCGAACACCTCCTGGTTGAACCAGTTGCCCAGGCGGCCGATGGCCTGGGCCAGCGGGAGGGCGGGTGCCACCGCATCGAGGGCCGACGACAGGCGCATGCCGCGCCGGTGCCCCACGTAGAGGCCCACACCCACTCCGGCGACTATCCCGCCCGGGATGCCGAGGCCCCCGTTCCAGATGGCCAGCGCGCCGAGGGGATCGTCGGGGAAGTAGAGCTGCCAGTCGGTGATCACGTGGTAGAGGCGGGCGCCGATCAACCCGGCGGGGACCGCCCAGAGGGCCACGGTCCACATGTCGTTGGGGTCGCCTTCCCGCGCCTTCCATCGGCGGGCCGACAGCTCGGCGGCGGCGAGCACGCCGATGGCGATCATCAGGCCGTACGCGTGGATGGGCCCGATGCGGTTGTTGGAAGGGCTGGGGATGTAGCCGAGGAGCCCCGGCGGAAGCGACGAGGCCAGCGCGCCGAGGGTCTCGGCGATCGGGATCATCGCAGGGCCTCGGGGCTCGCCTCGAACAGCACGCTCGCACCCGCGGTGACGGCGGGCTCCAGGCCGTGCACGGCCGGCAGCAGCTGGCCGATGAAGAACCGGGCGGTGGTCACCTTGGCTTCGAGGAAGGTCGCCTCGTCTCCGGAGGCGTCACCCCCGGCGGCCCGCGCTGCCAGCGCCTGGCGGCCCATGGCCCACGCCCCGGCGACCAGCCCGAACATGCGCAGGTAGGGCGTGGCCCCGGCGAAGGAATCGGTGGGATCCGCCGCACCCGCCGATGCGAGCCAGGCGGTGGTTCGCTCCAGCGTCTCTCGTGCTGCTTCGAGCTGGCGCCCCATCTCCTCGAGGTCGCCGCCCTCGTCGTCGCTCCGCAGCCTGCCCGCCACATCTGCCACGTCGGCCAGGAAGGCCGCCAGGGCCCTGCCGCCACCCATGGGGAGCTTGCGGCCCACAAGGTCGAGAGCCTGGATCCCGTTCGTGCCCTCGTAGATGGCCGCTATCCGCACGTCTCGGTAGTGCTGGGGCACGCCCGACTCCTCGATGTAGCCCATGCCCCCGAACACCTGGATGGCGAGCGAGGTCACCTCGTTGCCCATGTCGGTGGACCAGCCCTTGGCCACCGGGATGAGCAGGTCCAGCCGCTCCTGGTTCTGGTCGCGCACCGCGGGGTCGTGGTGGTGGTTGGCCAGGTCGGCCGCCTCGGCACACGTGTACACGAGCACCCGCATGGCCTCGGTGAGCGAGCGCATGGTGAGCAGCATCCGCCGCACGTCGGGGTGCTCGACTATGGGCACCTGCTCGCCCCTCGGACTACCGAGGGCCCTGCCCTGCCGGCGCTCCAGGGCGTACGCGTAGGCGTCCTGGTAGGCGCGCTCGGCGACCGCCAGGCCCTGGAGGCCGACGAGGAGCCGGGCGGTGTTCATCATCGTGAACATGTAGCGCATGCCCTGGTTCTCCTCGCCCACCAGCTCGCCGATGGCACCCCCGCCGTCGCCGTACGACATGGTGCAGGTGGGGCTGGCGTGGATACCCATCTTGCGCTCGATGCCCACGCAGGCCACGTCGTTGCGCTCACCCAGGGAGCCGTCGTCGCCCACGAGGACCTTGGGGACGATGAAGCACGAGATGCCCTTGGTGCCCGGCGGGCTGTCGGGGGTGCGTGCCAGCACGAGGTGCACGATGTTGTCGGCCATGTCGTGCTCGC
>CAYNQN010000152.1:2850-3675 GCA_964399375.1 uncultured Rhabdothermincola sp.
AGATCTTGGTGCCCGTAATCCGGTAGGTGCCGTCGGGCCGGCGCTCGGCCTTGGTCCGGATGGCTCCCAGGTCGGAGCCGGCCTGGGGCTCGGTGAGGTTCATGGTGCCCGTCCAGGTGCCGGTGACCATGCGGGGCAGGTAGCGCTCGCGCTGGGCCTCGCTGCCGTGCTGGGAGAGCATGTCGATGGCGCCCTGGGTGAGCACGGGCCCGAGGGCGAAGGCCATGCTGGCCGAGGTGAGCAGCTCCTGGGTGACCACGGCGATGAGCCAGGGGAAGCCACCCCCTCCGTAGGCGGGGTCGAACGGCACCCCCGGCCAGCCGGCCTGCACGTAGCTCTCGTAGGCGTCCTTGAAGCCGGGGGGCATCGTGACCGCACCGGTGGCGGGGTCGTGCTGGGCTCCCTCCAGGTCGCCCACCCGGTTGAGGGGTGCGATGACCTCGGCCATGAACCGGCCGTTCTCCTCCAGGACGTCCTTCACGGTGCCGGCATCGACGTGTGCGAACGACTCCAGCTGCGTGAGGGCGGGAACGTCCACCAGGTGGTCGAGGACGAAGAAGATGTCCCGCAGCGGCGGCCGGTACTCCGCCATTGCTCTAGGTGAACATGATCAGAGCGATGGTGCCCACCAGCAGCAGTGCAGCGGCGCTGCCGAGGATGATCCAGCTGAGCAGCTTGGCGCGCTTGGGGCTCGCCAACCCGAAGTCGACGATGTCACGCCGGCTGTGCTCCAGCCGGTACGCATCGTCGGCTGGCGTCCCCACCTTTGGCAGGTGGTGCGTGGGCTTGCGGGGCTTCTGCGTCTTCTTGTGGTTGGCCACGCAG
>CAYNQN010000153.1:0-1724 GCA_964399375.1 uncultured Rhabdothermincola sp.
AGCGGATCGAAGTCGACATCGAGTACGTCGAGAACCAGTCGGTCGGGCTCGACCTGCGCATCCTCGTGAGCACAGTTCGTACGGTGCTCGGCGGCTCCGGGGTCGGCGGTCACCCAACCGACGATCCGCTCGCCACGCCCGAGCAGCCGTGAACCGCAGATGAGCACAGCAGCTTCCAAGCTCCGCCGGATGACCGGCGACATCAAGGCGCTCGGAACGGGAGCACCCCTGCGCGCTGCCTACGAGGCCTCCAAGCGCTTCGGCGGCCACACGGTCGTATTCGGGGCTCTTGCACGACGCACGCGCTCGCAGAACCCAACCACCCCCCGACCGCCGTTCGCCTTGCCGGAGTTGTCGAGTGTCCCTGAGCCCACTCGCAAAAGGGCCCTCGATGACGCGAACCGAATCGCCGAAGGCAAGATCGTGCTCTTCGGCGAACCCCTTCCGCTCGGGACCCAACCGGATCCGAGCGCTCTGATCGAGCGCGAGGGTCGGTGGCCCGAGCTGCCGTGGTGGCAGATCGACCTCCGCAGTGACCGTCGCCCAGCGGATGTGAAGTGGGCGTGGGAGCTGGGCCGCCACCGCCATGTCGTGGTGCTCGCCCGCGCGAGCGCGCTGACAAACCGGGGTGGGCCCTACGCCGGGGCGCTTGACCAACACCTGAGGAGTTGGCTACGAGACACCCCTCCGGAACGGGGCGTGCAGTGGTACTCCAACCTGGAGATCGCCTTGCGCTCCATGGCCTGGCTCGAGGTCCTGGGCATCGCCGGCCAGCACCTTGCCTCGGACGTCGCTGTTTCGATGGCGCGCCAGCTGCGCCACGCCCAACGTCACCTCCTGGCCGACCTCCCGTACACGGTCAGCACCATGCGCAACAACCATCTCCTAGGCGATGCGCTCGGCCTGATGGCCCTAGCTGCCGCTTTCCCGCAATCGGTGCAGTCACGGGCCACCCGACCGATCGGCCGACGCCTGTTCGACACCCAGCTGGCTCGGCACCTCCACAGCGACGGATCGATGATCGAAGACTCCCTCTCGTACCATCGCTTCGTGCTGGAGATGCTCTGCCGAGCCGAATCCCTTCCGCGGTCGACCGCTACCGACCACCGCAGAGCACTCGAAAGCTCAGCTCAGTTCCTGGCTCGCCTAGGAGCTCTCGAAGGTCCTGTGCCGCAATACGGCGACTGGGACGAGGGCCGGGTGCTTGTCTCGTCGGGCTCGTCTACCGATGTCGCCGGCTCGACCCGCCTCGCTCTGGCGCTCGCAGGCACAGGCGCTCCGACGGAGTGGCGAGAAGCCAACGACGAGTGCGCCTGGTACGCCGGCAAAGGTGAGCCCGTTTCACCCGACTCGGCCGTCACCGACGGTGGTCATGTGGGCGGGGGGATCCTGCGTGCAGTCCACGGCGATCTCGCCGTGTGGCTCAAGGCCGGCGGAGGCCCTTCGCACGGCCATGCCGACCTCACCTCGGTGACCATCCGCCTGGGCGACGAGTGGATCGTGGGCGATCCTGGAACTGGGGCCTACAACGGCTCGCTGGAAGTGAGGAACCACTTCCGCACGTCCATCTCGCACAGCGTCGTGAGGATCGGCGATCACGACCAGCTCGTCCCTCATCGGGCCTTCCGTTGGCGCAACGTTGCCGACGGTCTTCCCGGCGAGCCCGTTCCAGTGCCCCGCGGCGTGGTGATGTGGGGAGTCCACCGTTGCTACACCCGCCTGGC
>CAYNQN010000153.1:1734-3645 GCA_964399375.1 uncultured Rhabdothermincola sp.
GAGGCAGCGAGCGCGGCGACGGCGCTGAGCGAGGCGTCGCCCGGGCTGTGCTCGTGGCCGACCTGGGCGTCGTGGTGATCGACTGGGTGGAACAAGCGACCGAGCCGCTGGCTCTCTCGTTGCCCCTGCACCCCGACGTGGCATGGGACTCCCACGACCGCACAGCCACAACCCGCTCCGGACGGCGACTGCACGTAGGCGGGGCTGCCGTGACGAGCGCCGTACGGGGCAGCACGCAACCCTTCGACGGCTGGTGGAGCGACACCTACGGCCAGATGGTTCCCGCCACCCGCCTGGAGCTGCGGGCTCGGCCGGATCGGGCCCTGGTGTGGACGATGACCCACGAGCCCCTGGGCATCATGCCGGATCACGACACGCCGACCGCCGTACGCATCGGGGGCTTGGAGCTGCAGGTCTCGTGGGATCGCAACCGAGTCGGGTTGAGGGTCTCCGGCGAGGGCGTGGACGCCACGCGAACGATCGGTGCGCTCCAATGAAGCTCACCGTGCTGGTGCTCAACCACTTCGCCGCCCCTCCGGGGTCGCCGGGGGGCACGAGGCACGTCGAGCTCTTCTCCAGGCTGAAGAAGTGGTCAGCCCGGGTGATCGCCAGCAATCGCAACCTGCTCGACGGCGGGCACGTGGAGCCGGGCGGGATGCTCGAGACCGTATGGGTGAGCCCGTACGAGGGTAACGGACCCCGACGGGTCTTGAGCTGGGCCTCCTATGCCGCGACCAGCTTCATGAGAGCCGTCACAGCACCGCGAGTCGATCTGATCTACGGGTCCTCTCCGCACCTTCTGGCCGGCCTCTCGGCGCTCGTGTCGGCGCGCATCCGCCGCGTGCCGTTCGTGCTGGAGGTGCGCGACGTCTGGCCGCAGGTCCTTGTCGACATGGGCGCCCTGGCGCCGTCGTCTCCCCTCTACCGGTTGCTTGAAGGCCTGGAGAGGCTCCTCTACCGACAGGCTGCTCGGGTCGTGATCCTGGCCGAGGGCGTTGCGGAGCACCTGCACCAGCGGGGAGTCGACCCCCGGAAGGTCTGCTTCATCCCGAACGGAGCCGACGCTGCCGACCTCCAGCCCAGCGCCCCCCGCGACGCTCTGCGAGCGCGCTACGGCTTCGAGGGGGTCGTCGCCGTGTACGCGGGGGCGCACGGCCCGGCCAACGGGCTCGACCTCCTGCTCGACGCCGCAACGCAGCTCGCAGCCAGCGACCCCGATGTGGTGGTGGCGTTGGTAGGCGACGGGGCCGAGAAGCAGCACCTGAGGGAGAGAGTGCGCCGCGAGCAGCTCTCCAACGTGCGCTTCCTCGACCCGGTGCCCAAGAGCGAGATGGGCGACGTCCTGGGTGCCGCCGACATAGGGGTCCACTGCCTGGCCGACGTTCCGCTCTTTCGCACCGGGGTGAGCCCCAACAAGCTGTTCGACTACATGGCTGCCGGCCTGCCTGTCGTCACCAACACACCCGGGGAGGTGACGGCCTTCGTGGAAACCTCAGCCGGCGGGCTAGCCACCGAGCCGAGGGGGCTGGCGGATGGCATCTCCGAACTCGCCAGGTCAGGTGCGAAGGGGCGTACCCTTCTGGGCTCACAGGGACGGCGACACCTGGAAGCCACCCGCTCCCGCTCCGCCATGGCAGAGCGCCTGGAGCGACTGCTCGACGAGGTGATCGCCGAGTCCCGCCGGGATTGACCAGATGGTGTTCAAGGAGCGAGAAGTGAAGCAGCTGGTGCAGTCGGTGCGGTCGGGAGAGCTGAGGCTCGTGGACGCCCCCGTGCCCGAGGTCGGCTCCACCGAGGTACTCGTGCGCACCGAGAGCTCGCTCATCTCCTCTGGCACCGAGCGCTCCGTTCGCCAACTGGCCTCTGCCAGCCTGCTCGCCAAGGCGCGCGCAAGGCCCGATCTGGTGCGCA
>CAYNQN010000154.1:0-3621 GCA_964399375.1 uncultured Rhabdothermincola sp.
CCGATGATGCCGGCGGAGAGTGCCAGCTCCTCCATGCGGACCTCGGCGAGCCGCTCCCGCACCGCGGGTTTCTCCATGGCCGGGTTGAGGATGTCGCCCTCCTCGCCACCGGTGCAGGTGACGAGCACGGTCGTCACCCCCTCGGCCTTGTAGCGAGCGACGGTGCCGGCCCCCTTGGAGGCCTCGTCGTCGGGGTGTGCGTGCACGCTCAACAAGCACAGAGGATCGCCCATGCCCGCGAGGCTAGCGTTGGAGGACATGGACGATCCCGATGTCTGGCGCTGGATATGGCTGGTAGGCGCAGCCGTCCTCGGCGTCGGCGAGATGGTCACGTTGGGCTTGTTCCTGGCACCCTTCGCCCTCGGGGCCCTGGTGGCTGCGGTGCTCGCCTTCCTCGGCATGTCCTTCACCGTCCAGGTCCTGGCCTTCGCCGTGGTCTCGGTTGTCGCCTTCGCCGCCTTGCGTCCCCTGGCACGCCGCCTCGACCGCAGCGTGGCCGACCACGGGGTGGGCGCCAGGAGGCTGGTGGGGGCCACCGCCGTGGTCCTCAGCGAGATCCCCGCCAACAACTTCGGGATCATCCGCGTGGGCGCCGAGGAGTGGAGGGCCGAGAGCTCCTCGGACGAGGCCATCCCAGCTGGGGCGATCGTGGTGGTCCGGGAGGTGCGAGGCACCCGCGCCGTCGTCACGTTGCATCCCAGCCCCGATTCCCCTCTCTCTCCTTCCGACAAACCGACCTGACAGGAGCTGTCCCATGGGCACCGCCATCGCCGGCGCCGTCGTCGTCTTCCTCATCTTCTTCTTCCTGTACGTGGTGGCGGGCGTGCGCATCGTTCGCCCCTACCAGAAGGGCGTGATCGAGCAGCTGGGGAAGTACAAGGAGACCGTCGAGCCGGGGCTGCGCATCATCGCTCCCTTCATCCAGAAGCTGCGGCTGATCGACATGCGCGAGCAGGTGGTGGACGTGCCGCCCCAGGAGGTGATCACGGAGGACAACGTGGTCGTCTCCGTGGACGCCGTCATCTTCTACGAGCCCACCGACCCGACACGTCTCATCTACAACGTGGCCAACTTCATCCTCGCGGTCACCAAGCTCGCCCAGACCAACCTGCGAAACGTCGTCGGCGACCTCGCCCTCGACCAGGCGCTCACCTCTCGCGAGACCATCAACGTGGAGCTGCGACAGATTCTCGACGACGCCACCGACAAGTGGGGGGTGCGCGTGGTGAGGGTGGAGATCCAGCGCATCGATCCGCCACCCGACGTCATGTCGGCCATGCACGAGCAGATGAAGGCCGAGCGCACCCGTCGGGCCGTGGTCACCGAGGCCGACGGTGCCCGGGCCGCAGCGATCGCCAGGGCGGAGGGCGAGAAGCGGGCGGCCATCTTGATGGCTGAGGGTGTACGTGAGCGCCAGATCCTCGAGGCCCAGGGCCGGGCGCAGGCCATCCGGGAGGTGTCGGACGCCGACCAGTACCGCGAGCAGGTGGTGGCAGAAGGCGAGGCAGCGGCCATCCGCTCGGTCTACTCAGCGATACACGACGGTGGCCCCACCAACGACCTCATCGCCATCCGCTACCTCCAGGCCCTGGAGCACGTAGCCGACGGGCAGGCCACCAAGATCATCCTCCCCGCCGAGCTGAGCGGGATCCTCGGATCGGTAGCGGCCATCGGCGAGCTGTTCGAGCCCAAGGCGTCGCCGGCCTCTGCTCCTCCGCCGCCGCCCAGCCCGCCTGGCTGAGCGCCGCTAGCGCTCGGGGGCCCACGTCCTCACCGGCACCTTGGCCTCGAGGGGCAGCAACTCGAAGCCGTCGCGGCCGCCCTCGTGCTCCACCAGCTCCCAACCCAGCAGCTGGGCGAACGGGTAGCGGCCCTCGTCGGGCCCCGAGGCGATCAGCTCGTCCCCCGCGCTGAGCACGGCCCGGCCCCTCGGCCGGTAGATGTAGCGATCGCCCTGGCGTATGGCCAGCACCGCAAAGCCCGGATCGATGTCGAGCTGGAGCTGGCGAAGGGTGGCGCCGTCGGCCGTAGACCCCTTCCCCACGGGCACGCGCACCACCACCTCGTCGGCCTCGCCGAGGGCGATGTTCAAGATGGGGTGCACCTCCTCGCCCTGCTCGATGATCCAGACCATCTGCTGGGCGGCGTCGCCGATGTCCTCGGCCGCCTGGCCCAGCCGGAGCAGCCCCCTCAGCTGGGAGGGGTCGATGTCGGCCGCGCCCGCCCTCAGCACCCAGAGGTCGAGCCGGTCCTTCATCTCGTCGAGCCGGTCCTCCAGGTGCCGCACCTCGGCGGCCAGGCCGTGGTCGCGGAACACCACCGCCGAGTAGGCCAGGCCCACCGCCAGCTCGGAGATGTCCTTCATCTCCACCAGCACGTCGACTGCCCGCCCCAGGTCGGTGAGGCTCCCCTCCTCCGAGGGGGCGGGGGGCTCCCAGAACGGAGCGCCCGCCAGCTCCCTCACACGCACTATCCCCGCCGGCGGGCCCTCCAGGAATAGGGCGTCGCCCGGGAGGAGCACCTCGTCGCCCTCCACGTCGGTGATCCAGTCGCGGCCCCTGCGGATTGCCATGACCCTCATGCCCGTGGCGACGGGCAGCTCGAGGGCCGAGAGCGGCCGGTGGGCGAGGTGCGAGCCGTCCCTCACGAGGACCCGGTGCGACACCTCCGCCGCCTGGGAGAGGTCGGCCACCAGCTCGCGGGGTATGCCCAGCCGGTAGGTCACGATGCGGGCGATGTCGACGGCGTCGTTGGCGATGCGCTCTATGGCGCTCACCACCACCAGGACCGACGCCATGCCCTCGGCGTCGGTGCGGTTGCGGGCGGCAAGGATCGAGACGGTGCGCATGTCGTGCACCAGGTCGCTCATCCGCTCCTCTATCTCGGTGACCTCTTCGGCGATGTCGGGATCGTCGAAGTAGAGGGCGGCATACGCCAGGTCGACCATGAGGTCGGAGGTGTCCTTTGCCTCCGAGAGCATGGTGCGCAGGTTGCGAGGTTTGTCGTCCATCCAGTCCATGCCACAGCGAGCAACGTGATCGCGAGCTTAGCCACGCACCGCCGACTCGGCGCCCGCAGAGCCTGCCGCCAGGCGCGTGCCCACAACCGGTAGCCGGGCGGGGGCCGAACGGGCGAGCGACGCCGTCGCAGGTCCTGCCACGACCTAACGTGGCCGGATGCGAGGAGCCCTGCGATGTGCGGTGCTGGCGGCGGGCGTGGCGCTCGTCGCCACCGCATGCGGCACCAGCGGCAGGGCCCTCGAGGCCCCGCCACCCGGGGCCACGGCGCCTCCCCGCGCTTCGGTCACCACCCCCACCAACGAGCCGCGGGTGCCGTCCACCACCAACACCTTCACGCTCAGCACCGACGCCTGGGCCCCGGGCAGCAGCATCGCCCGTGCTCACACGTGCGATGGGGCCGACGTGTCGCCAGAGCTGGCGATCTCCAACACGCCGCCCGGCACGGTGGAGCTGGCGTTGGTGGCAACCGGATCCGGAGATGTCGGCTGGATCGTGGCCGGCATCGCCCCCGACGTGACCCAGATAGCCCAGGGGAGCGTCCCTCAAGGGGCCGTGGTGGGCGCCAACTCGGAGGGCGAGGTGGGCTGGACAGGCCCGTGCC
>CAYNQN010000155.1:0-3500 GCA_964399375.1 uncultured Rhabdothermincola sp.
GTCTTCCAGGCCCTGGGCGAGGGTGTTCCAGGCGAGGGTGGCGCACTTGATGCGCACGGGGAACTTCACCACGCCGCGCAGGGCCTCCAGGTCGCCGAGCGGTACCTCTTCGGTTGGCTCGTCGTCGGCCAGGTCCTCTTCCAGGCCCGGCTCCGAGGGGCCTTCGTCGGGCTCCAGGGTGCTCTCGTGGATCGACATCATCGCCTTGAACGCCCGGGTGAGGTCGCGCACCTCGTCGATCGTCCTGCCCTTGACCGCCGTCGACATCATCGACGCCGACGACTGGCTGATGGAGCAGCCCTGGCCACCCACCTTCAGGTCCTCTATGCGGCCGCCCTCGCCCACCTCGAAGTACACGACTATCTCGTCGCCGCACAGGGGGTTGAACCCCTCGGCCCGGTGCGCGGGAGGAACCGGCAGCTCCCCCCGGTTCCGGGGGTTGCGGTAGTGGTCGAGGATGATCTCGCGGTAGAGGTCTTCCAGGCCGGGCATGTTCAGTGCTTCCCCAGTCGGTTCGGGCCAAGAGGATCGAGAGCGGCGCCGCCGGCGCCGGAGCGGGGCGGGCGAGCGTGTGCTTTCACTGGGAGAAGAAGTTAGCTGCGTCGAGCAGGGCATCGGCCAATGCATCGACGTCGGACGTGTCGTTGTAGACGTAGAGCGAGGCCCTGGCCGTGGCCCCCACCCCCATCTCTCGCATCAGGGGCTTGGCGCAGTGGTGCCCGGCTCGCACGCACACCCCGTGCTGGTCGAGCACCTGGGAGATGTCGTGGGGGTGCACGTCGGTGAGCGAGAGCGACAGCACCCCGCCTCGCACGTCCAGGTCGGTGGGCCCGTGGATGGTCAGCTGATCGCCCAGGCGCTCGTGCAGCGTCTTCAGGGCGTAGCCCGTCAGCTCCACCTCGTGGGCGCGCACGGCGTCCATCCCCAGGGATTCCAGGTAGTCGATGGCCGCGCCCAGTCCCACGGCCTCGACGATGGGGGGAGTACCTGCCTCGAACTTCCAAGGAGGCTCGTTGGCGGTCCAGCTGTCCTTGCGGACGTCGCGGATCATCTCGCCTCCACCGAGGAACGCCGGCATCTCCTCCAGGAGCTCCTCGCGGGCCCAGAGCACCCCGATGCCCGTCGGGCCCAGCATCTTGTGCCCGGTGAAGCCGAAGAAGTCGCAGCCCAGCTCGGCCACGTCGGTGGGAAGGTGGGGAACGAGCTGGGCGGCATCGACCAGGCACAGCGCGCCGGCGGCGTGGGCTGCATCGACCAGTTGACGGAGGGGCGTGAGGGTGCCGAGCACGTTCGACATGGCCGTCACGGCCAGGAGCTTGGCGCCGTCGAGCAGCTGATCGAGGTTGGTCAGGTCGAGCGTGTAGTCGGGGGCCATCGGGATCCAGCGGAGCTCGACGCCCCGCTCCTCGGCCAGCATGAGCCACGGCACGATGTTGGCGTGGTGCTCGATCTCGCTCACGACCACCACGTCGCCCTCGCCCAGGTTGCGAGCGCCCCAGGTGCGGGCCACCAGGTTGATGGCCTCGGTGACGTTCTTGGTGAACACCACGCCCTTCTCGGAGGGGGCGCCGATGAAGCGGGCGACCTTGCGGCGGGCCCCTTCGTAGCGCACGGTGGACTCGGCCCCCAGCCCGTAGACGCCCCGGTGCACGTTGGCGTAGGTGGTGCGGTAGAAGTCGTCCATCGCGTCCAGCACCGACTGGGGCTTCTGCGACGACGATGCGGAGTCGAGGTACACGATGCGGTGGTCGCCCACGTCCACGCCCGAGAGCAACGGGAAGTCGCGCCGCACCACGGAGGGGTCGAAGGTGGCCACCTCGCCCGTGGAGGTCGTGGTCTGGCTCACCGCCATGCCTCGTAGCCTTCCTTCTCCAGGCGCTGGGCGAGCTCGGGGCCGCCGCTGTCGACGATGCGCCCGTCCATGAGGATGTGCACCCGGTCGGGGCGGAGGTGGTCGAGCAGCCGCTGGTAGTGCGTGATCACCAGCACGCCCAGCTCGGGGCGGCTGGCTCGCACCTCCTGCACACCGTGGGCAACCACCTTCAGGGCGTCGATGTCGAGGCCGGAGTCGGTCTCGTCGAGGATCGCCACCTCGGGCTCGAGGATGGCCATCTGCAGGATCTCGTTGCGCTTCTTCTCGCCGCCGGAGAAGCCCTCGTTCAGGTACCGGTCGGCGAACGACGGGTCCATGTCGAGCCTGGTCATCCAGTCCATGATCGCCAGGCGCAGCTCCAGCATCGACAGGTCTATGCCCTTGCGGGCCGAGAGGGCCTGGCGCAGGAAGTTCAGCACCGACACCCCGGCGATCTCCTGCGGGTACTGGAAGGCGAGGAAGATCCCGGCCTTTGCCCGCACCTCTGTGCTCCAGTCGGTTATGTCCTCGCCGCGCAGGCGGATGGAGCCCTGGGCCACCTCGTACTCGGGGCTGGCCAGCAGAGTGGAGGCCAGGGTGGACTTGCCGGAGCCGTTGGGCCCCATGAGGGCGTGCACCTCGCCGGCACCGATCGTGAGGTCGACCCCTCGCAGCAGCTCGTGGTCGGGGGCGCTGGGTTGGCCCTCCGCCACGGCCACGTGGAGGTCGACGATCTCGAACAGGGGCGTCTCGGGCATCGCTCCATTGTATTAGCACCGCCGGGATTAGCACTATCTACGTAGTGCAAATACAGGAGCGACCCGCTGCGCCGGCGGGCCGCTCGGGCCCTGGATCCCCGCTCTCGCCGGCTGCACCGGCGGGCCGCTCGGGCCCTGGGCTCGCACGCCTAGGATGACCGCCGTGAACTTCGCCTTCAGTGAGGAGCAGGAGGAGCTGCGCAACATCGTGCGCCAGTTCCTCGACGCCAAGTCGCCGGAGTCGGCGGTGCGAGAGCTGATGGAGACCGAGCGAGGCTACGACCCCGACGTGTGGGAGCAGATGGCCAACCAGCTCGGGCTCCAGAGCCTCATCGTCCCCGAGGAGCTCGGCGGGCAGGGATTCGGCTACGTCGAGCTGGTAGTGGTGCTCGAGGAGATGGGCAGGGCGCTGCTGTGCGCACCGTTCTTCTCCACCGTGGCGCTGGCCACCAACGCCCTGCTGGTCTCGGGCGACGAGGCGGCCAAGGAGCGCTGGCTACCCGGCATCGCCTCGGGCGACGTCATCGCCACGGTGGCCTTCACCGAGCCCAACGGGCGCTGGGACGAGGCCGGCATCGAGGCCACCGCCGTGGCGGAGGGAAGCGCCTGGAAGCTCTCGGGCACCAAGATGTTCGTCCTCGACGGCCACGTCGCCGACCTCGTCCTCGTGGCTGCCCGCACCCCGGCCGGCGTCAGCCTCTTCGCGGTGGACGGTGAGGCCGCCGGGCTCACCCGCACAGCTCTGGCCACCATGGACCAGACCCGCAAGCAGGCCCGCCTCGAGCTCGACGGTGTGGAGGGATCCCTGGTGGGCCCCGACGGGGGAGGGTGGGAGATCCTCTCGAGCATGCTCGACCTGCTCGGCGGCCAGAGCCACCGCAGCGAGGTCG
>CAYNQN010000156.1:0-3468 GCA_964399375.1 uncultured Rhabdothermincola sp.
CCTCTGCGCCTTCCCGGCGCGATGTCTCCTCTGCGCCTTCCCGGCGCGATGTCTCTCCTGCGCCGTTGCGGCGCAGTATCGCCTCGAACCGGAGCCGCTGACCGGGCAGCGTGTGGCGGAAGACCTCCAGCACCTGGCTCGCCTGGCGCAGCCCTGGGCCCGCTGCGCGAGCCGCGTGGCACCCGACGATGCCGCTCAAGGTGTACAGGCTCATGATCAGGTCCGGGTAGCCGAGCGCCCGCGCCACGTGGTGGTCTACGTGAGCTGCGAAGTCGTCACGGGCGGCGACAGCGCCGCGCGCTATGAGGGCGGCGTCGACGTTCGAGGTGAACGGAGCGAGGCGGTCACCGCCAAGGGCCTCCAGCGCCACCTGCGAAGGAGCCGGCGCCACCTCCACAAGGGCCGATCCGGCCGTCCAGCGCAGGAGCAGTCGCTGGCTGGCCACCAGCTCGCCCTCTGAATCCTCGTAGTCCTTCTCCAACACCACCTCGTAGCCGTCGCCCACCTCCTCGACGGAGGTGATGGCGCCGCGCGCCACCAAGAGCTCGCCGACGACGACCTCACGGAGGTCGCGCTGGTCGAAGCGCAGGGTTGCGACCGACCCGAAGCCCCGCGAGCGGAGGAGCTCCCCCACCGATGCGACGCTGGATCCTCTGACTCGCTGGTCTCCCCCGGCGACCCAGGCAGACATCATCGCCGGAGGGGCGACGAGCGATCCGTTCCTGCGCACCGGCGCCATCCCCATGACCCCGCACCAGTGCTCGATCATGGGGGCGTTCACCTCGCGCAGCGCCCGGGTCTCCGAGTGGGGACGGCCCTCGGCCAAGGCTCGTGCCTTGGCGAGCAGCTGCCCGCCCGACTGTGGCGACACCGTGCGCTCTGGGCCCGGCTACTGAACCGGAGAGCAGCCGCGAAGCAGAGCCGTCAGTCCTCCGACCTCGCGCATGAGGGTGAGGAAGTCCGAGACCTCTATCCACTGGGCGATCTTGCCGTCCACCACAGAGGCGATGGCCGAGCCGGTGAAGGTGACAGGGCGGCCCGTGGCCACGATGCCCAGGTAGGGGCCCACCTGGCGGCACGTCACGGTGAACCGCACGGCGGCCCTGCCCTGCTCGATGAGCAGCCTGTCGATGGTCACCTCCGCCTCACCGAACGAGGCCTGGAAGGCCTCGGCCCTGTCGCGCAGGCCCGCCGCTCCCCTGCCCTCGTCGTGGTCGGCGAAGAACAGGTAGGCGTCGTCGGAGAACGGGAGATCGTCGATCTTCGACGAGTCCACCAGCTCGGCGTCGAGGAAGCCCCGCACCAACCCCTCCACCTCGGCACGCTCGGCGGCTGAGGGAACGCGCACCTCGGTGATCTCCCGGCCGTCGGCGTCGCCCGGGTAGTTGTCGATGGCGAGCTTGGTGATGCCCTCGACATCGGCTATCGAGACGTGCCTGTATGGCGGGTCACCCTCGAGGGGCGACAGGTCGAGCCCGCCCGTCTGGGCCATGTTCCTGATGGGCTCGAAGTTGCCCACCCACTCCACCAGCTTGTCGCCCTCGAAGCGCCAGAAGCCGATGAGCCAGGCGGAGAGGCGCTGCTCGGAGACCTCGCCACCGAAGTAGGCGTTGTTCTTGCCATCCGTTATCCATGCGAGCGCCACGGAGTCGCCGTCGGCCACGAGTTGCTTGGCCCTCAGCTTGTTGCCCGCCCCGGCGCCTCCCCGGGCGTTGCGGATGTGCTGCGCGAGGCCCTCGGGCCCTATGGGCACCGGCATTATCGAGATGAGGTTCAGGAAGTCGTCGCGGCAGATCTCGTGGGACACCTCGGGCTTGATGTCGTTGAAGCCCTCCTCGATGACGCGGTGCACCACCGCCTTGTTCTTCGTGAGCTGCTCGTTGCTTTCGGCCACGTCGGGGCTCTCCCTCACTCGGGCCGTGGCTGGGCGCTCACGGCGATCACTGAGAACACGCAGGGCACGCTGCCCCGGTTCCGCCAGGCCTTGCGCACGCCCGTACCGATCAGGCAGTCGCCTGCGGTCAGGTGCACCTCCTCCTCGTCGAGGAGCAGCCAGAGCTCCCCGGACAGCACGGTGATGAGGTCGAGCGTGCTCACCTGGTGCATGTCGGGCTTGGACGAGTCGCGCTCGGACTCCTTCTCGTCGAAGGTGCCAGTTGCCTTGATCAGGTCCGAGCCGTCCCCGTTGCTCGCGCTGTCGGGCGGGCGCTCGATGATCCTCCACGCCAGCCCGCCTTCCGGGGGCTCGGCCTTCCAGGCGCGGCCCGTGGGCTCGGTGGCGGTGGAGGCGAGCTCCACCGGGATGTCGTCGGCGACCCAGAGCTCGCTGATGGAGTAGCCAGGGAGCGCGTCGAACTTGAAGACGGAGGGGGGTTCGCCATCGGCCTGGACGTAAGACGTCCCGTCTGGCCGCTGACCGGTGACAACTCGTCGTAGCTTCGGCATGAGTCCGAAGGTAACCTACCAAGCAATCGCTTGTCTAGACCCTCTCGGAAACCCCGCTCAGCTCGATCGAACCCGCCGACAGCTAGACACAAGGAGGCTCGCCGTGACCGCAGCGATCGCCGGCATCGGCGCCACGGAGTTCTCGAAGAGCTCCGGGCGCTCCGAGCTGCAGCTTGCGGCCGAGGCGGTGCGAGCCGCCATCGCCGACGCCGGCCTCACGCCCGGCGACGTCGACGGCCTGGTCACCTTCC
Organism: uncultured Rhabdothermincola sp.; assembly: GCA_964399375.1. Taxonomy (GTDB): domain Bacteria; phylum Actinomycetota; class Acidimicrobiia; order Acidimicrobiales; family Acidimicrobilacustridaceae; genus CAYNQN01. The sequence continues at coordinate 2,697 of CAYNQN010000156.1, forward strand.
ACCGCGACACCAGCCCCGACGTGGAGGTGGCCAACTGCCTGGGCATCGGGCCCCTCACGTTCTTCAGCCGGGTCCCTCACGGCGGCGGTGCCGCTTGCGGCACCATCCACCAGGCGGCGATGGCGGTGGAGACCGGGGCCGCCGAGGTGGTGGTGGCATGGCGGGCCTTCAACGAGCGCTCCGGCGTGCGCTTCGGGCGCGGGTACACCGTGCCGGACGCACCCACGGCCGACGCCGTCCAGTACAGCTGGTACCTGCCGTTCGGCCTCTCCACGCCCGCGCAACAGGTGGCCATCGCGGCCAGGCGCTACATGCACCGCTATGGCGCCACCAGCGAGGACTTCGGAAGGGTCTCGGTGGCCATGCGCCGCCACGCCGCCACGAACCCCAAGGCCTGGTTCTACGAGAAGCCGATCACGCTGGCCGACCACCAGGCCTCGCGCATGATCGCCGACCCGCTCCGGCTGCTCGACTGTTGCCAGGAGAGCGACGGGGGCGTGGCCATCCTCGTGTGCTCGCTGGAGCGTGCGAGGGAGCTCCGCAGGCCCCCGGCGGTCATAGCCGCCGCAGCGCAGGGCGCCGGGGTGGAGGACGCCTCCATGACCGCCTACTACCGCGACGACCTCACCACCTTGCCGGCCATGGGCGTGGTGGCCAAGCAGCTGTGGCGCAAGTCGGGCCTGTCCCCCTCCGACGTCGACGTGGCGGTCCTCTACGACCACTTCTCCCCCTTCGTGCTGATGCAGCTGGAGGAGCTCGGCTTCTGCGAGCG
>CAYNQN010000157.1:0-3466 GCA_964399375.1 uncultured Rhabdothermincola sp.
CCAGGCGGTGGATGAAGGTCTCGTGACCGTGGGCGGCGCCCCAGCCACGAAGGCGAACCGCATGGTTGCTCCCGGTGAACCGATCGTCCTACGGGGAGAGGGCCCCCGCTTCGTGAGCAGGGGTGGTGAGAAGCTCGACGCCGCCCTGGAGCGCTTCGGCATCGACGTCACAGGTCTCCGGGTGCTGGACGCCGGCGCCTCCACCGGCGGGTTCACCGACTGCCTGCTCCAGCGTGGCGCGAGCGAGGTGGTGGCCGTCGACGTGGGCTACGGCCAGCTCCACGAGTCGCTGCGAGTCGACCCGAGGGTCCGCAACCTCGAGCGCACCAACGTCCGGCATCTCGACGTGGCCGACGTGGGCGGCCCGTTCGACCTGGTGGTGGCAGACCTCTCGTTCGTGTCGCTGCGCACGCTCGCCGGCGAGCTGCTCTCCGCCGCCCGCCCCGGGGCGCCCCTGGTGCTGCTGGTGAAGCCGCAGTTCGAGGCGCGGCGGGACGAGGCCGACCGTGGCCGGGGGGTGATCCACGACCCGGAGGTGCGGGATCGCACCCTGCGAGAGGTGGTCTCCTCGCTCACGGGCCGTGGCGCGATCATCATGGGCGACATGGAATCTCCGATCACAGGGGCAGAGGGCAACGTGGAGCTCCTCGTGCACGCCGTCGCGCCGCTCCACGACCCGGAGGCCTGATGGCGACGATCGCGTTCGTGGTCCACGAGCACCGGGCCGACGCCGTGGAGCTGGCGCAGAAGACGGCTGCGCGCCTGCAGGACCAGGGCCACGAGGTGAGGCTCACCACCGAGGACGCGGCCACCGCCGGCCTCGACGACCTGGGCAGGGGCCCGGCCGATCTGGTCTCGGGCCTCGACCTGGCGGTGAGCCTGGGCGGCGACGGCACGATGCTGCGCACGGTGGACCTCGTGGCGACCGCCGACGTGCCCGTCATCGGGGTGAACCTCGGCCAGCTGGGCTACCTCACCGAGGTGGAGCCGGCGAACCTCGACGACGCCCTCGACCGGTTCTTCCGGGGCGAGCACTCCATCGAGGATCGCATGCTCCTGACGGTGAGCATCGAGTCACCCTCGGGGGCGGTGACCGCAGCGCAGGCCGTGTGCCTCAACGAGGTTGTGCTGGAGAAGACGTCACGTGGACAGGCCGTGCGGCTGGACGTGAGCATCGACGGCAGGCCCTTCACGCCCTACGCCACCGACGGGTTGATGGTGGCCACCCCCACGGGTTCGACGGCGTACGCCCTCTCCGCCAGGGGGCCCATAGTGGCGCCGACCCATCGAGCGTTGCTGCTCACACCGGTCTCGCCGCACATGCTCTTCGACCGCACCCTGGTGGTGGAACCCGATTCCACGATCCGCATCTCGGTGGCGGGTCATCGCCCCGCCACCTTGGCAACCGACGGACGCATCCTGGGCGAGCTGGCCGTGGGCGACTCCGTCTCGTGCACGGCGTCGAGTCATCGTGCCCACCTGGTGCTCTTCGGTCCCCGCGACTTCCACGGCATCCTCAAGTCGAAGTTCAAGCTCGGAGATCGCTGATGGGTGACGCATGCGTCGCATCCGCCAGAGGCGAGAGCCCACCAGGGCCTCGGGGGCGCTGATGCTCGTCGAGCTGGCGGTGAGGGACCTCGGGGTCATCGAGGAGCTGTCGCTGGTGCTCGGCGCCGGGATGACCGCTGTGACCGGAGAGACGGGCGCGGGCAAGACCCTGGTGGTCGACGCCATCGAGCTGCTGGTGGGGGGTAGGGCCGACGGCGGATCGGTGAGGCACGGAGCGAGTGAGGCCGTTGTGGAGGGCAGGTTCCTCGACGGCGAAGAGGAGGTCGTGGTCCGGCGAGTCGTGCAGCGAGAGGGCCGGTCGAGGGCCTACGTCGACGGGCGGCTGGCCACGGTCGGCGAGCTGGCCGAGCGGGGGAGGGATCTCGTCGACCTCCACGGGCAGCACGCCCACCAGTCGCTGCTGGCCGCAGCGGCGCAGCGGGCCGCCCTGGATCGCTACGCCGCCATCGACCTGGCGCCCCTGCACCACTGCCGGGTCGAGCTCGCCGAGCTGGAAGCGGCCCTGGAGGGTCTCGGTGGCGACGACCGCGCCCGCGCCCGCCAGCTCGACCTGCTGAGGTTCCAGGTCGAGGAGCTCGACGCGGCTCGCATCGAGGGCCCGGACGAGGACGAGAGGCTGGAACAGGAAGAGGACCGCCTCGCCGACGCGGTGGGCCACCAGGAGGGCGGCCTGGAAGCCAGCGAGGCCATCGGAGGTGAGGACGGGGCCCTCGACCAGATCGCAGCGGCCCTCGCAGCCGTCGAGGACCGATCGCCGTACGGCGCGATAGCCGATCGCCTCCGCTCTGTCTCGGCCGAGCTGTCGGACATCTCCGGCGAGCTGCGTGCCCTGCGCGAGGCCATAGAGGACGACCCCGAGCGGCTGGCTGCGGTGCGGGAGCGCCGCGCCCTGCTGCACGACCTGCGACGGAAGTACGGCGAGACCCTCGCAGAGGTGATCGCCTACCGGGCCCAGGTGGGCTCGGAGGTCGAAGCCATCGAGGGACGTGACGCCCGGGCGCTGCAGCTCCAGGCAGAGATCGTGGCGGCGAGGGCTGCGCTCGCCGCGGCATCCCACGAGGTGGGGGAGGCGAGGCGCCGTGCGGCGCCCGGTCTGGCGGAGGCCGTGACGGCCAACCTCGCCGAGCTCGCCATGCCCCGCGCCCGGCTGACCATCGACGTCGGCCACGAGGATCCCGGTGACGACGTTGTGTTCGGGCTGGCGGCCAACCCGGGCTCGCCTCCGGCGCCGCTCGCCAAGGTCGCCTCGGGGGGCGAGCTCGCCCGGGCGATGCTTGCGCTGCGGTTGGTGCTCACCACCGCACCGGGCACGCTCGTGTTCGACGAGGTGGACGCCGGGATCGGCGGCACCGCAGCCATCTCGGTGGGAACCGCCCTGGCCCGCCTGGGGTCGGACCACCAGGTGCTCGTGGTGACCCACCTCGCTCAGGTGGCTGCTGCGGCCGACCACCAGGTGGTGGTGGCCAAGGACGTGACCCGCAACCGCACCCTCACCTCGGTAGGGGTGGTGAGCGGGGACGAGCGCGTGGCCGAGCTGGCGCGGATGCTCTCGGGTACCCCGGGGTCGCCGGCGGCGCTCCAGCACGCGGCCGAGCTCCTGGGCGCCTAGAGGCCGAGGCCCGAGCGGCCCGCCTGCGAAGCAGGCAAGAGCGGGCGGCATCAGGCGAATCTCTGGCGATGCGCGCCGGGCGCCCCGAGGCGCGATACGGTGAGGTCCCGTCCTGGTGCACGGCCGAGAAGGGCGGTTTGTGGTGACGAAGCACATCTTCGTGACGGGTGGAGTTGCGAGCTCCCTGGGCAAGGGACTCTCCGCCTCCTCCCTCGGTCGGCTCCTCAAGTGCCGGGGCCTGCGGGTGACGATGCAGAAGCTCGACCCGTACCTGAACATCGACCCGGG
>CAYNQN010000158.1:0-2521 GCA_964399375.1 uncultured Rhabdothermincola sp.
CACCGACTACGACGAGACGCAGGCCATCGGTCGCCGCTACCGCCGGCAGGACGAGCTGGGCACGCCTTACTGCGTCACGGTCGACTTCGACTCCCTCGACGACGGTGCCGTCACGGTTCGCGAGCGCGACTCCATGGATCAAGAGCGAGTCCCGATCGAGGGTCTCGTGGAGCACCTGAGGCCCCTTCTGGCCTAGGCCGGCGGCGAGGCCTTCCCCGGACTGTCGGGCCTACGCCAGGCTGTCCGAAGGCACTGCTACCGTGCGATTCGTGGACGACGTGGAGAGCTGAGCCGTGGGCAGCGTCCGGGGCACTGGCCGGGACTTGGGCCGACGCGGAGCTTGCCGATGCGCCCTCCACCGCCGGGCGGCTGACCGATGGGCCGTGACCGATGGGCGTGAAGCGATGGGCGGCTGACGGATGGGCATAGTCGAAGAGGACATCTCCCGTGTCCGGCAGGCGTCCGACATCGTCGCCGTCATCAGCGAGCACGTGGCCCTCAAGAGGGTCGGCCAGCGCTGGCAGGGGCTCTGCCCCTTCCACGCCGAGCGCAGCCCGTCGTTCTCGGTGAACCAGGCAGAGGGCCTCTACTACTGCTTCGGGTGCCAGGCCCGTGGCGACGTCATCACCTTCGTTCGAGAGATCGAGCACCTCGACTTCGTGGAGGCCCTCGAGAAGCTGTCGGGGCGGGTGGGCATCTCGCTGCGCTACACCGACCGTGACGAGGGCGAGGGCCGCCGCCGCAGGTCACGGCTGCTCGAGGCCCTCGAGCGCGCCGTCGACTGGTACCACGACAGGCTCCTCACGGCTGACGACGCCGCTCGCGCGCGGGGCTACCTGCGCTCCCGTGGCCTCGACGGCGACGACGTGCGCCGCTACCGCCTGGGCTGGGCTCCCGAGGGGTGGGACGCCCTGGCCAAGGCGCTGCACCTGCCCGACGACGTGCTGACCGAGTCGGGCCTCGGCTTCCTGAACCGCAACGGCCGCCAGACCGACTCGTTCCGGGGCAGGGTGCTGTTCCCCATCTTCGATCCGCAGGGCCGGGCGGTGGCCTTCGGAGGCCGGATCCTTCCCGGGGCTGACGGCCACAAGTACAAGAACTCCATCGGCAGCGGCGTCTACGACAAGGGCAAGGTGCTCTACGGGCTCAACTGGGCCAAGGCCGAGATCGTCGCCTCCGACGAGGTGGTGGTGTGCGAGGGCTACACCGACGTGATCGGCATGGCCAAGGCCGGCCTGCCCAGGGCGGTGGCCACCCGCGGCACCGCCCTCACCGAGGACCACGTGCGCCTGCTGCGGTCGTTCGCCCGCCGGGTGGTGCTGGCCTTCGACGCCGACGCCGCGGGCCAGGGCGCGGCCGAGCGCTTCTACGCCTGGGAGCGCGCGCACGACGTGGACGTGGCGGTGGCGGCGCTGCCGGTGGGGGTGGACCCTGCCGACCTCGCCCGGGACGATCCCGAGGCGCTGGTGGCGGCGGTGGAGGGGGCTGTGCCCTTCCTGCGCTTCCGGGTCGACAGGGTGCTCTCGGGTGCCGACCTGTCCACTGCCGAGGGCCGCGCCAGGGCGGCCGAGGCCGCTTTGGCGGTGGTGGCCGAGCACCCCAGCGAGCTCGTTCGTGACCAGTACCTCATGGACATCGCCGACAGCTGCCGGCTCGACCCCGATCGCCTTCGGGAGATGTCGTCTGCGAGGGCGAGGGGCCGGCTCGTGCGTGAGGACCGCTCAGCCGGGCAGCGAGCCCCCGCGGGGTCCCGGCGCCCCAGGGATGCGGCCGAGATGGAGCTGCTGCGCCTTCTCATCTCCCGCCCCGACGACATGGAGGCCTGGAAGCCCTGGCTGGTGAAGGGCCTCTTCTCCGACGACCTCTCGTGGGCTGCCTACCAGGCCCTGCAGGCGGCGAGCAGCGTGCGGGAGGCGGCCGAGGTGGCCGATCCACGGGCCGGCGACCTGCTCTTGCAGCTGGCCGTGGAGGAGAGCGAGGCCGATCCGGCCGACGTCGTGTTGCTCCTGTTGAGGGAGGCCAGCCGGCGGGCCTGGAAGGACCTCGACGCCGCCGTGCGACGAGAGCCGGAACTGGCGACCGAGCTGGCACGTCAGAGCACATGGATAGGACAACAGATCAACGAGTTGGACGGGACCCACCCGAACATGGAGGCCGCAGGCCGCCTGTTGGCGTGGATCTCGAGCCAGACGGAGGGTGGAGATGACTGAGGCCGCCGCCATGGTGCCGCTGGTGGACGTGGCGAGGGGTGGCGTGCCGTACGACCCGGTGAGGATGTACCTCAAGGAGATCGGGCGTGTCCCGTTGCTCACCGGCCCCCAGGAGATCAGCCTCGGCAAGAGCATCGAGGCCGGGATGAAGGCGGCCAAGCACCTGGCCGACCTGGAGGCTGCCGGCGCCCTCGGCTCGCTGGACGACGACGAGCTCCGCAAGCTCGAGCGCCTGGTGGTGCGGGGCGAGCGGGCCAAGTCCGACCTCACCCAGGCGCTCGAGCTTGCGGAGCTCGTCGTCGTCCAGCGAG
>CAYNQN010000158.1:2531-3460 GCA_964399375.1 uncultured Rhabdothermincola sp.
CAGGCCAACCTGCGGCTGGTGGTGTCCATAGCCAAGCGCTACATGGGCCGGGGGATGATGTTCCAGGACCTCATCCAGGAGGGGAACCTCGGCCTGATGAGGGCGGTCGAGAAGTTCGACGCCAACAAGGGCTTCAAGTTCTCCACCTACGCCACGTGGTGGATCCGCCAGGCGATCACGCGCTGCATCGCCGAGCAGGCCAGGACCATCCGCATACCCGCCCACATGATCGACTCGATCAACCGGGTGCTCAACGCCCAGCGCCAGATCGTCCAGGAGCTCGAGCGCGACCCCACCATGGAGGAGCTGGCTGCCAGGGTCGACCTGACCGTGGCGCGGGTGCGGGAGATCATGCGCATCTCGCAGGACCCGGTCTCGCTCGACACTCCGGTGGGCGAGGACGACTCCCAGCTGGGCGACTTCATCGAGGACCAGCAGGCCGAGCCCCCTTCCGAGATCGCCGCCCGCATGATGCTCAACTCGGCGGTCGACGAGGCCCTCGACGAGCTCGACGCCCGGGAGAAGGCGGTGGTGCGCATGCGCTTCGGGCTGGACGACGGCCAGATCCGCACCCTCGAAGAGGTGGGCCGCGAGTTCGGGACCAACACCGGGCGGCGGCGGCGCCCCGGGTGGCTCGATGCGGTGATGCTGCGACACGCCGTGCGGCTCAACACGGCCACCGAACTCGCGATCACCAAGCTCGACGTGCTCTCGGGCCTCGAGGAGCTGAAGGTGTGCGTCGCCTACGAGGGCCCCGACGGCGAACGCTACGAACACGTGCCGTACCACCAGTCGGTGCTGCACAAGGTCCGCCCCGTCTACGAATCCCTCCCCGGGTGGAGTGAGCCGATCGACGGCGCCGAGGAGATCAGCGACCTCCCCGATCGGGCCCGCGACAATGCGATCGCTCTCGCGTGTCCCGAACGCGT
>CAYNQN010000159.1:0-3392 GCA_964399375.1 uncultured Rhabdothermincola sp.
TGGCTCCGGCGACGTCGCCGTCGGGGATCAGGCGGATCCGGGCGCCGGCTTCTCGCACCTCGGCCACCAGGTCGTCGTGGCGGTCCCGGTCGAGGATCACGGCGGTGACCTCTCGCACCGATTCGCCCTTCACCTTCGCCACGGCCTCGAGGTTCTCGGTGGGTGACGCGCAGATGTCGACCGCCCCCCGGCACTCGGGGCCCACGGCGATCTTCTCCATGTAGACGCAGGGGCCGGGATCGAACATCGAGCCCTGCTCGGAGAGGGCGATCACCGCCAGGGCGTTGCCCCGTCCCTTGGAGGTGAGGGTCGTGCCGTCGATGGGGTCGACGGCGATGTCGACCGCCGGCGGGCTCCCGTCTCCGATGCGCTCGCCGTTGTAGAGCATCGGGGCCTCGTCCTTCTCGCCCTCCCCGATGATGACAACACCGTCCATCGGGACCGTGCCGAGCACCGCTCGCATGGCATCCACGGCGGCACCGTCGGCGCCCTCCTTGTCGCCTCGACCCATCCAGCGCGAGGCGGCGAGCGCAGCGGCCTCAGTGACCCGTACGAGCTCCAGGGCGATGTTGCGGTCGGGGCTCTGGTGGTCGGACATGGCCAAACACTACGCCGTGGCAAGGAGGATGCGCTTTGCCTCGGTCAGCTCGGCTATGCGCCGGGCGGCCGCCTCGGTGGCACCCCCGTGGTCCGGGTGCGCCTGGCGCAGCAGGTTGCGGAAGCGCTTCCGCACGTCGGCGGCCTTGCTGGGCGAGCCCTCGGCCAACCCGAGGGTGGCGAGCGCCCACGCCCTGGGGTCGTCGAGCCCCGCAGGCGGGACGCCGTCGAGGGTGAAGCCCTCCACCAGGCTCCGCACCAGCTCGTCGTCGAGCTCTCCGCGCCATCGCACGGCGCGCCGCAGGGTGGCCATCACCCCGAGCCGGGCAGGCAGGTCGAACCGCGCTGCGGCGTAGAGGGCGCCGAGCAGCGCCTGGGTCGGGGTGCAGCGTTCGTCGAGCTCGAACCCCAGGCCACCGCCGGCCTTGCCGACCAGCCGGAAGCGGCTCCGCACCAGGCCCACCCGGTCGGTCTGGAACCGGTAGCGCAGCTTCGGTTGGGCGATCCTGCGACCGTCGGTGAGGTCTGCCATGAGCTTGGCGAGCTCGGCCGACAGGTCTGGGTCGATCTCGCGCCCGTGGGCCGCCACGATCCCTCCGAGGAGGATCCCGCCGAAGCCAGGCGACGGCTCGACGGGTAGGTGGGAGTGGCCGAGGGCCACCCTGCGCGTGGGGGCGATCGGTCGCGAGTGGTAGATCTCCAGCTCGGCCAGAGCGGGCACGGCTAGACCAACGTGCGCAGGAGCTGCCGGAGCTGGTCGGCCTGCTCCACGATCTGGTCGTCGTCGCCGTCCTCCTGCTCGAGGGCTTCGAGCAGGGCAGCGGTCCCCTCGGTGAGCATCGACCAGACGGTCGGCTCGAATCCGAAGGGGAGGCCCATGACCGCCACGGCGGCCCCGGCGTCGACCGCTCCGAGCACGCCGTTGTGATCGTTGGCGTTGCGGCGGAGGCGATCGACCGAGAGGAACAGGTCCGAGAGCACCTCCTGCGGATCCCGGCCACGCAGCACGTCCTCTAGGTGCTCGTCGTCTGGGTCGTCGCCGGTGCCTGCGGCACCCCCATCGCCGGGCTCACCACCGGGCCCGTCCTCCACCGCGAGGGCGTCGGGGAACTCGATCGAGTCCAGGAGCGCTTCGGTGGCCTCCTCGTCGGAGGCCAGCACCACGAGGTCGCCCTCCACGTCGAGCTCGTAGGGGATGCCCGCTTCCTCCAGAGCCTGCACGAGGGTGAGGCACTGGGAATCGGTCCACTCGCCGAGCCCGTAGAGGAGCTTGTCGGCCTCGGGGTCGAGGGCGGGTTTGGCGGTGGCCTCGACGCGCTCCACCAGCTCGTCGATCTGGCGCTCGAACACGGCGGGGGCTACCAGGTCTGTGCCCTCCCAGGCGTAGGGGACCTCGGTCGCCTCCAGGAGCTGCTGGATCATGAGGCGCGACTCGCGAGCCCAGAGGTGCAGCTCGTAGGCCACGTAGCCCTCGGCAGGGGCTTCGCTCAGCTCGGGGTCGTCGTCCTGTCCGCTCGTGATCGCCACAGCCGGAACGGTAGCCGCCGATCCAGGCACCGTCGCCGGCGCCCACTGAGGGCAACCGGGGTCGTGCGGCCCCGTGAGGGCTCAGGTGTAGATGTAGACGGGGACGCCTATGACGGTGTCGAGCTCGGATACGAGGTGCTCGATGTCGTCGTTGTGCAGCCGGATGCAGCCGTGGCTCACCTGGGACCCGATCTTGTCGGGCTCGTTGGTGCCGTGGATGCCCAGCTGGCCCTCACCGCCGTTGTAGGTGGTGACCGTGTCGGAGTAGCCCGAGAGGCCGAGCGCGTAGGGCCCGTACAGCCCGTTGGGCTTGGCCGACTCGATCAGCTCGGTCACGTAGTAGGTGCCGCCCGGTGTGGGCGTGTTGTCGGTGGCGGTGGCGATGGGTGCGTCGACCACCAGCTCCGAGCCCTTGTAGAGCTTGAGGTTGAACTCGGAGAGCCGCACCTCCAGGCGGAAGACGTGGCCCTCCATCTTGATGTCGGTCCGCTTCACCCACCCCGTGGACCCGTTGGGCCGGGTGGGCAGGTCCACCTTCACCCAGGCGCAGTTGTCGTCGGTGGGCTCGCTCTGGACGAGCATGCCCAGGGGCACCGCGATGGCGGGGTCGGTGTCGGTGTAGCGGGGGTTGGGGAACTGGGTGACGGGCTCCAGGGCGCCGGGGGCGTCGTAGATGGCCAGCTCGCCCTGCGAGCGGGCGTAGGCCACGTGGTACGGGAAGTTCTGGACCCTTGGATCGCAAGGGCTCTCCTGCACGTACGTGCCGGTGGGGGCCACGTCTGGCCCCAGCGAAGCGGCGCTGTCGCTGCTGCACCCCGTGAGCGCCGCCACGCCCAGAGCCATCGCTGCCAGCCCGCCCCAGATGGTTCCCCGCATGGCGAGGATGCTATCTGCCGTGGTCTCGGCCGAGAGCGCGAGGTTCGTCGCCCGAGAGCCAGGTGCCGGGGCTCGAATCGGGGTCCAGGCCGTCCATCTCGAGCACCTGTCGCTGCAGCGGCGCATCCTCGGGGTTGAGCTCCTCCAGCTCCATGCCCTTGGTCTCGGGGTAGAGCGCCAGCACCAGGACCACCACCAGGGCGGGTCCGGCCGCCAGGAGCACCATGGCGCTGGGGAGCCCACCTGCCAGGTGGTCGGAGAGAACGCCCGCCCCCACGAGCCCGGCGAAGCTGCCACCCACCCTGGCCAGGTTCACGATGCCGTTGGCCCTGGCCCTGGCCGAGGTGGGGAAGAGCTCGGGCGAGTACACGCCGAGGGCAGGTATGGCAGCG
>CAYNQN010000160.1:0-3354 GCA_964399375.1 uncultured Rhabdothermincola sp.
CTCGCGTCCACGGTGCCCACCTGCGAGGCCTACGACCCGGCGTTCGCCTACGAGATGGCGGCCATCGTGCGCGAGGGCCTGCATCGCATGTACGGCCCCGACCCCGAGGGCGTCTTCTACTACCTCACGCTCTACAACGAGAACTACCCCATGCCGGCCCGGCCCGAGTGGGTCACCGAGCGCGACATCTGCGACGGGATCTACCGGTTCGCCCCCGCTCCGGAAGGGCTGGATGCCAAGGCGACCATCCTGTTCTCGGGAACTGCGCAGGGTGCGGCCAGGGCAGCCCAGGAGGACCTTGCCGAGAACCACGGCATAGGCGTGGAGCTGTGGTCGGTCACCTCCTACAAGCGCCTGCGGGAGGAGGGCCTGAGCGTGGAGCGCTGGAACCGCCTGCACCCCCTCGACGACCCCAGGACGCCGTTCGTGACGCAGCGACTGGCCGAGAGCACCGGGCCCCTGGTGGCGGTGACCGACTTCATGAAGGCGGTGCCCGATCAGATATCCAGGTTCGTACCCGAGGGCAGGGCGCTCCACGTGCTCGGCACCGACGGCTTCGGGCGCAGCGACACCCGCGAGGAGCTGCGGAGCTTCTTCGAGACCGACGCTGCGCACGTGACGGTGGCGACCCTGGGCGCGCTGGCGGCCGCCGGCCAGCTGGACAGGACAGCCGTGGCCGACGCCATCAAGCGCCACGACATCGACCCCGACGTGGGCGACCCCAGGACTCGCTGACCCAGCGGCCCATGAGGGCCCCTGACGGCCCCCGACCCCAACCTGCGTACCTGTGTCATCGATCCGATGACTCGCGCACGCCGTTCGGAGAGGATCGAGGGAGTCGAGGGGGATCGGGGAGGTTCGGCGGGATTCGGCCAGAATGGACGCATGGCGAAACCCTCACCCGCACTCCCCGTCACCGGCGACACAGAGGCCGACCAGCTCCTCGTGAGCGATCCGCTCGCCCTGCTCATCGGGATGCTCCTCGACCAGCAGGTGCCCATGGAGTGGGCGTTCCGCGGGCCCCTCACGCTCCGGGACCGCCTGGGCGGACCGCTCGACGCCGCCGCCATAGCGGCGATGGACCCGGACGAGCTCGAGGAGATCTTCAGGACCAAGCCGGCGATGCACCGCTACCCCGGGTCGATGGCGAAGAGGACCCACCAGCTCTGCCAGATCGTGACCGATGGCTACGGCGGCGACGCCGGCCGCATATGGGGTGAGGCGGCCGACGGCCAGGACCTGCTCGACCGTCTCCAGGAGCTGCCGGGATACGGGAAGGAGAAGGCGCGGATCTTCGTGGCCATCCTTGCGAAGCGCTTCGGCATCCGGCCCGACGGGTGGGAAGAGGTGGCCGCTCCCTTCTCCGACTCCACCCCCCGCTCGGTGGCCGACATCGACAGCCCGGAGGCGTTGCTGCGCGTGCGCGAGTTCAAGAAGGCCCAGAAGGCGAAGGGCAAGGGAAAGGCCGACTGACCTAGCGCCGGGTCCCCGTGTTCCGCTGGCGCTCCAGCCAGCCGAACAGCACGGCCACGGCCCTGGGGTCGTGGCGCAGCTGGTGGCCGGCGCCTTCAACGATGCGCAGATCGCCCTCGCCGTGCGCATCTGCGAGGACCCTGGCGTCGAAGGGCGGCACCAGATCGTCCTCCGAGCCGTGCACCAGCAGAAGGGGCCGGGGGTTCACGCGGTGCGCGCACTCGACGGCCCGGATCTCGCGCAGCTCCCGCGCCCACTGGTCGGGGGCGGGAGGGAACCCGCGCTCGGTGCCGATGATGCCCACGTCGCGTGCGTGCTGCAGGAGCCGGCGAGGATGGCTCGCCCAGTCGTCGAAGTCGGCCGGCGCGGCCATGGCAGCCACGCCCCTGATGGTGGGGTCCTCGGCGGCGGCGCAGATGGCCAGCGCTCCGCCGGTGCCGAAGCCGATCAGCCAGAGGTCCACCACGCCCTGCTGCGACCGGAGCCAGTCGGCACCGGCCCGAAGGTCGGCGAGCCATCCCCCCAGGGCGAAGTCGCCCTCGGAGCCGCTGCACCCCCGGAAGGCGAAGGCGACCGTCATCCAGCCCAGCTCGGCGGCCATCCGATCGGCCAGCTCGGGCAGCGAGCTGGCAGCGAGGCTCCCTCCCCCGGCGACGCTGGGGAACCCGTGGCAGAGCAGGACCCCCCTTGGCGAGGCACCAGGAGCGCTGCGGGGCCGGGCGAGGTGCCCGGCTATGGCCAGGCCCTCGCTGTGGAAGAGGGTCTCCACTCAGCCCTGTGCGTCTGTTGCGTGCTCGCGGGTTCGTGGGGGCCGATAGGGCCGGTAGCCCCGGTTCCGCGCCTCGGCGAGTGTGTCGGGGCCGAAGCAGATGAAGGTCTCGGCCGCCATGAGCTCGTCGAGGATCGACGTGTCGTCCAACGAGTCGACGTCGTAGACGATCTGGGTGCGCTTGTCGCCCACCCAGCGATGGTCCTCGAACCTGCTCAGCCTGGCCATGGGCCGAGCTTACGACCTGCGTGGACATGGGCACGTCGTCCTACGCGACGAGGGAGGCCCGAAGGCCTCCCTCGAAGTACGAAAGCTAGATGGGACCGGATCGGCGCTCTACTACCGGGCGGGACTAGCTCCCGACAACCGAGCCGGCGGTGGACTGGATGGATTCCACCAAGTGGTCCAGCGAGCCGCTCAGCGGCCAGCCACCTCCAGGGTCCCGAAAGAACAGTCACTCATCGTGTGGACCACCTCCTTTCTCTGGTGAGCTGGATGGTAGCGCCCTCTACCGCCGAGGTGGGATCAATCAGCCCAGTCCTCCAGGCCGGCCCAAGTCGGGGCCGGCTCAGTCCTCGGAGCCCGCGGGGTCCTCCGGCACCGGCACCTCGACCCCGATGGCCCCGATGGCCATCAGGTGCCCAGTGGCGGCTTCCAGCACCTGGGCCACCGCAACGTCCTCCACGTCGATCCCGGCCTCGGTGGCCTCGCCGAGCACGTAGGCAACCGCCTCGTCGTCCTCCGCCACGATCGGGCCCTTCGGCAGGCCCTCGAGTTCGTGGTCGCTCTCCCACGCCACCCCCTTGTCCTCCAGGTAGTCGACGTACCACCCGAGGAGCATGCGCACGTCGTCGTAGCTGAGCACGGCCGTGGCGTCGGGCGGCAGGTGGTCGGCCACGTCTGCCACCGCCTGGTCGAGGTCGAAGATGGTCCTGGGGGCTTCCTGGGAGAGCCGGCCCGTGACCGCACCCACGGCCAGCAGGCCGATGATCACCACGGCCAGGGCGGCCACCACCGCCAACAGGACGATCACGGCCGCTGGTGGCGCTGGATGGCGTCAGATGCCGATGCGCTGGGCGAGCAGCTCGCGGTGGTAGGTGGGGTCGCCGAAG
>CAYNQN010000161.1:0-3326 GCA_964399375.1 uncultured Rhabdothermincola sp.
GCGAGGACAACTGGTGGGGCCCTCCGGGCGGCCCGCCAGGACCCTGCGGGCCGTGCTCGGAGATCTACGTCGACCGGGGCCCTGCATACGGGCCCGAGGGCGGGCCGGCCCACGGGGGCGACGAGCGCTACCTGGAGATCTGGAACCTCGTCTTCATGCAGTTCAACAGGGACGCCGACGGGGTCGACACCGAGCTGCCGCGCAAGAACATCGACACGGGGGCGGGCCTCGAGCGGATCCTCGGCGTGCTCCAGGGGGTCGACTCGGTCTACGAGACCGACGTGCTGGCACCGCTGGTGGAGGTGGCCCAACAGGTGAGCGGCACACGGCTGGGCACCGACGACCGCGCCGACGTGTCGCTGCGGATCCTCGCCGAGCACGCCCGCACCATGTCGTTCCTGGTCGCCGACGGGGTGTTCCCCTCCAACGAGGGGAGGGGGTACGTGCTGCGGCGCGTCATCCGCCGCGCCGTGCGCCACGCCCACCTGCTGGGTGTATCGCACCAGGTGACCCCGGCCCTGGTGGGTGCCACGGTCGACGTGATGGGCGAGGCCTACCCCGAGCTCGGCGCCAACTCCGATTTCGTGTCGGGCGTGGTGGCCCGCGAGGAGGAGCGGTTCCGCCAGACGCTGCGGTCGGGCATGGCGATCCTCGACGACGAGCTGGACAAGCTGGACGACCGGGCCTCGCTGGCGGGCTCCACGGCGTTCCTGCTGCACGACACCCATGGCTTCCCCCTCGAGCTCACCCAGGAGATCGCCGCCGAGCGGGGGATCGAGGTGGACGAGGAGGGCTTCGCCACCGAGATGGCCGCCCAGCGCCAGCGTGCCAAGCAGGCCCGCAAGGGGGGCGGGAGCGACCCAGGCACCGAGGCCTACGCCGAGCTGGCCGAGCAGTTCGGACCCACGGTCTTCACCGGCCGCGAGGAGGACGAGAGCAAGGCCCGCGTCCTGGCCGTCATCCCGGGAGACGATGGACAGTGCTCAATCGTGCTGGACCGCACGCCGTTCTACGCCGAGTCGGGTGGCCAGGTGGGCGACACCGGCGTGATCACGTCCGAGACCGGCAGGGTTGAGGTGCTCGACACGGTCTACGGAGCGCCAGAGGTGCACCGCCACGTGGCGCGGATCACCGACGGCGAGATCCTCCCCGGCCAGGAGGTCAACGCCTCCATCGACTCCGGCAGGCGAGCGGCGATCCGCCGCAACCACACGGCCACCCACCTGCTGCACTGGGCGCTGCGAGAGGTGCTGGGCGACCACGTGAAGCAGCAGGGATCGCTGGTGGCACCCGATCGCCTCCGCTTCGACTTCAGCCACTACGAGGCCATGACCCCCGAGCAGATCGCCCGGGTGGAGGACCTGGTGAACGCCGACGTGCTGGCCAACCCCAGCGCTCGCCACTACGAGACCACCATGGAGTACGCCACCCAGATAGGCGCCATCGCCTTCTTCGGCGACCGCTACGGCGACGTGGTGCGCGTGCTCGAGGCCGGGCCCCACTCCACCGAGCTGTGCGGTGGCACGCACGTGGCCGCCCTGGGCGACATCGGCCCCGTGAAGATCGTCTCCGAGGCGTCCATCGGCTCGAACCTCCGCCGCATCGAAGCCATCTCCGGCTTCGGCCCCATCGAGCGCCTGCGCCAGGAGGAGGCGACACTCGGGTCGGCATCCCGCCTCCTCGGGGTTGGCCCAGAGGAGCTACTGGGTGCGCTGGAGCGGCGCCTGGGCGAGATCAAGGAGCTGCGCGACGAGGTGCGCGAGCTGAAGAAGGTGTCGGCCACGGCACGTGCCGGCGAGCTGGCGGGTGAGGCCGTCGACGGTGTGGTGGTGCAGAGGGTCGACGGGCTCGACCGCGACGCCCTGCGTGATCTCGCCATCGCCGTGAGGGACCAGCCCGAGGTGCGGGCCGTGGTGCTGGCGAGCGCACCCGAGGGCGGTGGCGCCGCCATGGTCTCGGCCGTGCGCTCCGGCAGCGGGCTGCACGCGTCCGAGCTCATCGCCGGGGCCACCCGCCACATCAAGGGAGGCGCTGGGAAGAACGCGGACCTCGCCATAGCCGGAGGCAAGGACCCGGGCGGCCTCGACGAGGCCCTCGCGGAGGTTCGCCGCTCCCTCGAAGGATGAGGGTGCTGGCGGTCGACCTGGGCAGCCGCCGGATCGGCCTGGCGGTGAGCGACCCCACCGGCACGCTGGCCTCGCCCTACGAGGTGCTGCAGCGCTCTGGCGATCGCGACCTCGACCGGCGCAAGATCCTGGAGACCGCCGAGGAGTTGGGCGCCGAGCGCATCCTGGTGGGCCTGCCCCTCTCCCTCGACGGGAGCGTGGGCCCCGCCGCCCGAGAGGCCCAGGAGGAGATCGCCGAGCTGGCCGCGCTCACATCGCTGCCTGTCGAGGCCTACGATGAGCGCCTGACCACCGTCTTAGCCGAGCGCCTCTTGAGCGCGCGGGGGGTCCGTTCGAAGGCCCGGCGGGCGGTGGTCGACAAGGCCGCTGCTGCCGTGATGCTCCAGGCCTGGCTGGACGCCCGCCGGGGCAGATCCGACGACGAGACCCCATGACCAGCTCCCTCTCGCCCCCCCGCCCAACCGCCCCATCTTCGCCACGAGGCCGTGCCCTGCGCGCCGTCGTCGTGGTGCTGGCGATGCTGGTGATCTTCGCCCTGGCAGGTGCCTGGTGGTTGCGCAGCCAGATCGACCCGGGCGACCCCGGTGCGCTGCGAACGGTCACCGTCGAGGAGGGAGCCGGCACTGGCGAGATCGCCGGGGTGCTGGCAGATGCCGGCGTGGTCACCAACGCCACGATCTTCGAGTACTACGCGCGCCTGCGGGGATCGGGCACCTTCATAGCCGGAACCTACGAGCTGGCCGAGCGCTCGTCGATGGGAGACGTGCTCGACCGGCTGGAAGCCGGTCCACCTGCGCCGGCCGTGGTCACGATCACCATCCCCGAGGGCCTCTGGCTCTCCGAGGTGCGCCAGCGGATCCTCGACACCTTCGACGAGATGGATCCCGCCGAGCTCGATGCCGCTCTCGACAGCGTCCGTTCTGCGTACCAGCCCGAGGGGGCGACCCTCGAGGGCCTGCTCTTCCCCGCCACCTACGAGGTGCTCCGGGCCGATGCCGGCGACGAGGAGAAGCTGGTGCGCCAGATGGTGGGCACGTTCGACCGCGTGGCCGGCGAGGTCGGCCTGGCCGGCGCATCCCGCACGATCACCGGCGCGGTGGGGACGAGGGTCCTGTCGCCCTACGAGATCCTGGCGGTGGCCTCGATGGTCGAGGAGGAGACCGCCATAGCCGCCGAGCGGCCCATGGTGGCTCGCGTCAT
>CAYNQN010000162.1:0-3294 GCA_964399375.1 uncultured Rhabdothermincola sp.
GCACTCCTCCACCGTGAACTTGGGCGGCGGGCGCAGATCCTCGTCGTCGGGGTCGAACTCCAGCTCGAGCTGGAGCGTCTCGGTGAAGTCCCGGATCGGACTGATATCCCGGAAGGTGTCGGTGAGGCCCTGGTTCAGGAACCAGTCAAACGACTCCCTCTGTATGGCTATCAGGTCTGGGAGCTCGAGGACCTCGTCGAGGTTCGCGAAGGAATAGCGGTCCCGGGTGCCAGAACGAGCAGGCAAGAATGGCTCCTCAATCGAGCGTCGGTCATAGGTGAGAGCTGCCCTGCTGCCCGGGCGCGACGGGACGGCAGAACGAGGTCGACAAAGACAGACGGGCGAGCACGGCGAAGGACAAGCCTAGGCGCGCCCATGCCCGATGGCAACTCCAGACGCGGAGCGCCAGGCCGGCCGGGAGCCGCCCGTCCGCTGCGCCGGCACCCATCCGGGTGGACGCAGGGTAAAGCGGCCCGTCGCCCGGGTCAAGGATCGCGCTACTGGAGCTCGACGCTGCCGCCGGCGGCCTCGATGGCCTCCTTGGCCTTGTCGGCATCCTCCTTGGAGACGTTCTCCAGGAGCGGCTTGGGGGCGTTGTCCACCAGGTCCTTGGCCTCCTTGAGGCCGAGGCTCGTGAGGCTGCGGACCTCTTTGATGACCTGGATCTTCTTGTCGCCGGCGGAGGTGAGGACCACCGTGAACTCGGTCTTCTCCTCAGCAGCGGCTTCCCCGCCACCGCCGGCGGCCGGGGCGGCTGCCACCGCCACGGGGGCGGCCGCGGTAACGCCGAAGCGCTCCTCGAACTCCTTGAGCAGCTCGCTCAGCTCCAGCACGGTCATGCCGGCTATGGCGTCGAGCACATCTTCCTTGGTGGCCATCTCAGCTCTCCTCTTGCTTCTTCTCTTCGATCAATGCGGACAGGGCGTAGGCGAGGTTCTGGGGCGCCGCCTGGAGCAGGCCGGCGAAGCTCTGCATCGGAGCCGCCATCAGGCCGGCCAACCGTGCGAGCAGCTCTTCGCGGGGTGCGATGTCGGCGAGAGCCCGGGTGTCGGCGTCGCTCAGGAGCTTGGTGCCGAGCAGGCCACCCTTCACCACGAGGCTGGGGTTGCCCTTGGCGAAGTCGCGGAGGGCCTTGGCCACCGAAACGGGGTCGCCGGGGCCCTCGGAGGGCACGAAGGCGATGGCCGTGGGGCCGGTGAGCAGGTCGTCGATCTCCAGGCCCAGCGACTGGGCAGCGAAGCGGACGAGGGTGTTCTTGTAGATCTTGTAGTCGCCGCCGGCCGCGCGCAGTGAGCGCCGCAGGGCCTGCATGTCGGTCACGTTGATGCCGCGGTACTCGGTGAGCAGCGCAGCCTCACTGCTGGAGAAGCGCTCCCGCACCTCATCCACCACCGCGACCTTCTCGGGCCGGGGGTTCTCCATCTCTGTCCTCCTCGTCGGGCGGGCTCTCGGTGGAGCCCCTTAGGCGCCCCTGGGCGCACCAGATGTCTTCGGATCGGTCTCTTGTGCCGGTTTCGGCTTGCGCACGTTAGCGGCAGGGCGCCTCGCAGGCCAGCCCGAGGCTGGCAGGAGCTCGGCCCTCGCCCGGGGTCAGGCGGGGTTGGCCGCCAGCTCGTGCATGCGGGCGGGGTCGATCTTCACTCCCGGACCCATGGTGGAGCTCATCGTGATGGTGCGGAAGTAGCGGCCCTTCGCGGCAGCCGGCCTGGCCCGCTCCAGCTCGTCCAGGACGGCCTGGAGGTTGGCCCCGATCGCCTCGGTGGTGAATCCCACCTTGCCGATCTGCACGTGCACGTTCCCGTTGCGGTCGGTGCGGTACTCCACCTTGCCGCCCTTGAAGTCGGTCACCGCCTTGCCCACGTCGGTGGTCACGGTGCCGGTCTTGGGGTTGGGCATGAGGCCTCGGGGGCCCAGCACGCGGCCGAGCTTGCCGACCTGGCCCATGAGGTCGGGGGTGGCGATGGCCACGTCGAAGCCCAGCTCGCCCGCCTCCACCTTGGCCACCAGGTCTTCGGCGCCCACGATGTCGGCCCCGGCGGCACGGGCCTCTGCAGCCGCATCGCCTGTGGCGAACACGGCCACCCGCACGTCGCGGCCGGTGCCCGAGGGCAGGGCGACCGTGCCCCGGATCATCTGGTCGGCCTTGCGCGGGTCCACACCCAGGCGCACCGCCAGCTCGACCGTCTCGTCGAAGCCTGCGGAGGCCAGCCCCTTCACCAGGTCCACCGCCTCGGCAGAGCTGTGCAGGTGCTGGCGGTCGTAGCGCTTGGTGGCGTCGTCGTACTTCTTGCCGCGGAACGTCATGTCAGGAGACCTCGATACCCATGGAGCGTGCGGTGCCGGCCACCTGGAGCTTGGCGGCATCCAGGTCGTTGGCGTTCAGGTCGGGCAGCTTGATCTGGGCGATCTCGGCCACCTGGGCGTCGGTTATAGAGCCCGTCTTCTGCTTGCCCGGGTCCACCGAGCCCTTCTCCAGCCCGGCAGCCTCACGGAGCAGCGTGGACGTGGGCGGCGTCTTCAGCACGAAGCTGAACGAGCGGTCCTCGTAGATCGTGATCTCGACGGGCACGATGGTGCCGCGCTGGCTCTCGGTCTGGGCGTTGTACTCCTTGCAGAAGTCCATGATGGCCACACCGTGCGGGCCCAGCGCCGTGCCCACCGGGGGCGCCGGCGTGGCGCCGCCCGCGGGGATCTGGATCTTCACGATCGCCGTGACCTTCTTCTTGGGTGCCATCTGTGTGTGCTGCTCCTCGCTCCGCGCCGCTCTCGGCGCTGTCCTACTGGGCCTGGCGTGCTGCTACAGCTTCGCCACCTGGGAGAACTCCAGCTCCACTGGGGTCTCCCGCCCGAAGATGTTCACGAGGACCTTCACCTTGAGCTGGTCCTCGTTGATCTCCACGATCTCGCCCGAGAAGTCGGCGAAGGGGCCCTCGCGGACCCGCACCGTCTCGCCGGTCTCGTACTCCAGGCGAGGCTTGCCCCGCTTGGGGGTGGCCTCCACGCCCTCGGGCTTCACCTGCAGGAAGGTCTCGACGTCGCGCCGCGGGAGCGGGGAGGGCTTGGCGCCCTGGCCCACGAAGCCCGTGACGCCGGGCGTGTTGCGCACCACGTACCAGGAGTCGTCGTCGAGCTCGCAGCGCACCAGCAGGTAGCCGGGGAACATCTTCTTGGAGACGACCTGCTTCTTGCCGGCCTTGAACTCCACCACGTCTTCCATGGGGATGACGACCTCGTAGATCCGCTCCTCCATGTTCATGGACGAGATGCGGGCCTCGAGGTTCTGCTTGACCTTCT
>CAYNQN010000163.1:0-3260 GCA_964399375.1 uncultured Rhabdothermincola sp.
TGCTCCAGTCGGCCGAGACGATGAAGGCCTCGGTGGCCCACCTGGAGCAGTTCATGGAGCGAGCCGAGGACGACTCCGGCAAGGGCCGCATAGTGCTGGGCACGGTGAAGGGTGACGTCCACGACATCGGCAAGAACCTGGTGGACATCATCCTGACCAACAACGGCTACGAGGTGGTGAACCTCGGCATCAAGGTGTCCATAAGCGACATGATCGAGAAGGCCCTCGAGGTCGAGGCCGACGCCATAGGCATGAGCGGCCTGCTGGTGAAGTCCACCCTTGTGATGCGAGAGAACCTGGAGGAGCTGAACCAGCGCTCCCTGGGCTTCCCCGTGCTGCTGGGAGGGGCCGCCCTCACGCGCACCTACGTGGAGCGCGACCTGCGCAACGTCTACGGGGGCCGCCTCTTCTACGGCAAGGACGCCTTCGAGGGCCTGCACGTGATGGACCGCCTGGGCGAGATCAAGCGCGACCCCACCTCCGACGACCCCGACTGGGGCGTGGTCCCCTCCGAGTCCGAGGTGAAGCTGGCAGGCCGCTTCGGCGGACGGGACGCCGGTGGCACCGAGGGCGTGCCCGACCGGTCGCCGGAGGTGGCCACCGACAACCCCATCTTCGTGCCTCCCTTCACGGGGTCGGCCGTGGCCAAGGGCATCGCCATCGACGAGATCGCCGGCTACCTCAACGAGACCGCCCTGTTCCGCAACCAGTGGCAGTTCCGGCCCGAGGCCAAGGCCGATGGCACCAAGGAGACCAACGACGAGCTGCAGGAGCGACTGCGGCCCATGCTGCGAGCGCAGCTGGCCCAGGCCGTCACCGAGAACCTGTTGAACCCGGCGGTGGTCTACGGCTTCTTCCCGTGCAACTCCGACGGGCAGGACGTGGTGATCTGGGAGGACGAGTCACGCGACAACGAGCTGACCCGCTTCTGGTTCCCCCGATCCAGCGTCGACCCCTGGCTCTGCATCAGCGACATGTTCCGGCCCATCGAGAGCAAAGACGTCGACTACGTCGCCTTCCAGATCGTCACGATGGGCTCCGCCATCTCGGAGCGCACCGCAGAGCTGTTCGCAGCCGACAAGTACCAGGACTACCTGCTGCTCCACGGCCTGGGCGTGGAGATGGCCGAGGCCCTCTGCGAGCTGTGGCACCGCCGCATCCGCGAGGAGTGGGGCTTCGCCGACGAGGACGGGCCCTCGCTGGCGGGGCTGTTCCGCCAGCAGTACCGGGGCGGGCGCTACTCGTGGGGCTACCCCGCCTGCCCCGACCTGGAGGACAACGAGCGTGTGGCGAAGCTCCTCGATGCCGGGCGAATCGGCATCGAGGTGGGCGAGGACACGGGCTACCAGTACCAGCCCGAGCAGAGCACCTCGGCCATCGTGCTGCACCACCCGCAGGCCAAGTACTTCGTCGCCCGCTGAAGATCGGGCGTCAGGCCGTTGCTCTCTCGGTCTCTTCCTTGGCGGTGGGGTGGCGGTCCCGGGTCTCCTTGGCGGCGGCCACCGAGGCTTCGAGGGCGGCCATGAGGTCGACCACGTTGACGGGCTCCTCGGCCTCGGAGGGGATGACGATCTCCTGGCCCTCCGCCTTGCTCTCCACCAGGGCGAGCACCGCCTCTCGGTGCTCGTCGTGGAAGCGCGCGGGCTCGAAGTCGGCGGCGAGGGTCTCGATGAGCTGGCGGGCCATCAGCAGCTCCTTGTCGGACACCTCGACGTCGGCGATCTCGGTGAGGTCGGGCACCTCCTCGGGTGCGTTGACCTCGTCGGCGTAGACCATGGTGGACAGCAGCAGGTGGCCGTCCTGCGGGCGCACCGCTGCCAGGTACTGCTTCGAGCGGAGCACGAAGCGGGCGATGCCCACCTTGCCCTCCTCGTCGAGCGCCTTGGTGAGCAGCGCGTAGGGCTTCGACATCCCGTCGGGCGCCAGGTAGTAGGCCGAGTCGTAGAAGATCGGGTCGATGTCGGAGAGCGACACGAACTCCTCGATCTCGATCGTGCGCTGGGCCTTGGGATCGAGGCTGGCCAGCTCCTCCTCGGTGATCGTGACGTAGGAGCCCCCGGGCAGCTCGTAGCCCTTCACGATCTGCTCCCACGGCACCTCCTCGCCGGTCTCGGCCGAGACCCGCTTCTGCTTGACGCGGGATCCGGTGCGAGCATCGAGCTGGTTGAACTGCACGTTCTTGCGAGAGACCGCACTGAACAACTTCACGGGGATGTTGACCAGGCCGAAGCTGATCACGCCGTTCCAGATGGCTCGTGCCATGCCTATGAGGCTAGTGCCTTGTTGCCGGATCGGGCCTCGAGCCAGTTGCCCGGCTGGTGGGGGCCGGCACGATCAGGCGAGCAACGCCCTGGCCACCAGGTCGGTCCCGAAGGCCGTGAGGATGGCCAGGTAGAGCAGGCCCGTGGCCGCCATCACTGCCGAATATCCCCGTTCTCGCAGGGCCAGGCGGGTCACCACCACCAGGCCGAGGGTGGTGACCGCGCAGGCCAGCCAGAACCAGCCCAGCAAGCCGCCCCACCCGTCGTCGATGGTCCCGTTGAGCACCGAGATCATCCCGGTGGGCACGAGCAGCAGGATCACCTCGGGCACGGTGAGCCAGCCGATCCAGCGCACCATCTCCAGCAGCGGCCCCCTCGCCAGGCCCGGCTGCACCAGGTACCAGTGCCCCAGCAGCATCGCGTCGGTCACCGCGCCCAGGAAGGCCGCGCCCACCACGAAGCGGGCCACCGCCAGCCAGGTCGGCCCGCCCGCCTCCAGGCCCGCTGCCACCACGCCCACGGCGCCGATGACCGGCGCCACCGAGTCGAGGTTGCGGGGAAGGTCCCCAGGCCCTCCGGCCCGCTTCACGAGCGAGTAGGCGAGGGTGCCCAGGCAGGCCACGGCCACACCCAGCGAAGCCAGGTCTCGCACGAGGAGGGGATCGATGACGAAGGCGCCTATGTAGAAGGCCCCCAGGGCCATGAGCCCGTAGAGGCCCCGCAGGAGCCAGCCGTAGCCCAGGCTCAGCTCCTGGCGACGGGTCGTCAGCCAGCAGAAGGCCATGCCCCCGGCGGCCCACTGCAGCAGGAGGGAGGCCGCGTCGAACCCGATCAAGTCGCTCCTCCTGGCTGCACGAGCGGGTCAGCTCACCAGCTGGGCCGAGGTGCCCTGGTTCCCGGTAGCGGCGCCGGCAGCCTGGCGGGCGTGGTAGCTGGAGCGGGTGAGGGGGCTGGCCTCCACGTGGCCGATGCCCAGGGCCTCGCCGGCCACCTTCAGCT
>CAYNQN010000164.1:0-3243 GCA_964399375.1 uncultured Rhabdothermincola sp.
CAAGGACTTCACCCCGGTGTGCACCACCGAGCTGGGTGCCGTGGCACGGCTCAAGCCCGAGTTCGACCGCAGGGGAACGAAGGTGATCGGCCTGAGCGTCGACCCCGTGGAGTCGCACGAGGGATGGTCGGCCGACATCGCCGAGACCCAGGGCACCGCCCCCAACTTCCCGCTCATCGCCGACCCCGAGCGGACCGTCGCCGACCTCTACGGCATGATCCACCCCAACGCCAGCGACACCGCCACGGTGCGCTCGGTCTTCGTGATCGACCCCAGCAACAAGGTGCGCCTCACGCTCACCTACCCGGCCAGCGCCGGCCGCAACTTCGCTGAGGTGCTGCGCGTGATCGACTCGCTCCAGCTCACCGACTCGCACAAGGTGGCCACGCCCGCCGACTGGCAGGACGGTGGCGACGTGATCATCGTGCCCGCGGTCTCCGACGACGAGGCAGCAAACCTCTTCCCGAAGGGCTACAAGGCGCTCAAGCCCTACCTGAGGGTCACCCCCCAGCCCAACAAGTAGCAGCCGCCCGCGCCCTGGGCTCGTCGAGAGATCTAGAGATCTAGAGATCTAGAGCCCAGGGCGCTGGTCGCCTGCTGAGTCAGGCAGGGCGCATGTCGGCCGCGTCCCAGTAGGCGCGCATGGTCGTGATGCGGCCCGCCTCGTCGAAGGTCATCGTGTCGATGATGTCGAGCACGAGCCGGTCGTCGCCCACGTTGCTGAGGGCCTGCATCGGGAAGGCGGCCTCGTGGCCGGCGACGCGGATGGGCCCGGTGATCACCATCTCCAGGCCGTCCGACATGCCGTGCACGAGCTCCCAGAACTCCCGCAGCCCGTCGTGGCCGCGGCGCAGCTCGCTGCCCACCGGGTCCTCGATCGTGGCGTCGGGGCTGAAGAGCTCGACCAGCTCGTCGACCGCTCCCCTGCTCCAGATCTCTGCGTAGCGCTCCACCGTCGCCCGGATCTCTTCGCTGCTCGCCATCTCGTCCTCTCCGCCTCTCGTCCTGCGGTACCGGCGGCCTCCGGCTGGGGGCCCCTCGGCAACCATGATGCACCAGAGCGAAGACGGTCTGTCTGACATAGGCTGTTAGGGATGGCTACTTACGAGACTCCCGAGTGGCATCCGGCGTTCGAGGAGTACTGCGAGACGATCTACGAGCTGCGCGAGGACGAGGTCGACGTCATCCAGGCACGCATCGCCGAGCGCCTCGAGGTCTCGCGGCCGGCCGTGTCGGAGATGATCCGGAAGATGGAGCGCACGGGCCTCGTCACCACCGATGGCGGGGTGATCCGGCTCACCGACGACGGCCACATGCTCGCCGAGCGGGTGGTCCGGCGCCACCGCCTGGCCGAGCGCTTCCTCACCGACATCCTGGGCCTTTCGTGGGCAGACGCCCACACCGAGGCCGGGAAGTGGGAGCACGTCATCTCGCAACCGGTGGAGCTGGCCATGGTGCGGGTGCTGGGCGACCCGCACCACGTGCCCCCACGGCAACCCCATCCCTGGATCCGACTACCAGCCGCCCGACGCCGTGACGCTCCGCGAGCTTCCGGTGGGTGAGACGTTCACCGTTTCGCGCATACCCGAGGAGCTCGAGTTCGAGCCCGGCCTGCTCGACTTCCTCGAGACCTCCGCACTGCTGCCCGGTCACGTGGGGAAGGTCACCGCCACCTCGCCCGACGGCACCACCACGGTGGAGATCGAGGGCAAGCACGTGGGTATCGGCTCTTTCGCGAGCCACCGCATCCTCGTCACCACCGGCTAGGCAGGCGGGCCGATGTCCGCCTTCACCCGCCAGCTGGGTCGCCCAGACAGGGTGGTAGGGGGAGGTAGCTGACGATGGTGAGCCTCTTCGTGGCGCGGGTGAGGGCCACGTAGAGGGCTCGCAGACCCTGGGCCTCCTCGGTCACTATCGAGCCCGGCTCCACCACAACGACCGCGTCCACCTCCAGGCCCTTCACCAGCGACACGGGCACCACGGTCACCTGCTGGTCCAGGCCGTGCCGGGTGGCCTGGCCGTGCTCGATTCCGTGGGCGGCCAGGGCCTCGCTCACCGCGTCGACCAGCGAGAGCGGGCACACCACCGCCACGTGACCAGGATCCACTGCGGCCAGCTCCACGCGCGTCGCATCGGCCACCGACTCCAGCAGGCCGCCGGGCCCGGTGGCCGCCCCGGCCTCGATGATCCTGGGCTCGGACCCATCCTGGCGGATGGATACGGGGGGCGTTATGCCGGGCGTGGCCTCGCTGAGGACCCGCGCCGCCAGGTCCATGATGGGCGCAGGAAGCCGGTAGCCGATGGTCAGCTCGGCGCGGCGGGGAGGCTTCTTGCGGGCGAGGTGGCTGGTCACGTCGTCCCAGCTGGAGCTGGCCCACTGCCCAGTGGCCTGGGCGATGTCGCCCACCACCGTCATCGAGCCGTTCAGCGAGCGCCGGGCGATCATGCGCAGCTGCATGGGCGAGAGATCCTGGGCTTCGTCCACCACGATGTGGCCGTAGGTACGAATCTCGTCGTCGGGCGGCAACTGACCCTTGCGACGCTTGGGCCGGGGGCCCAGCAGCACCTTGGCCTCGTCGAGGAGCGGTGCGTCGTCGTGGGTGAAGACCGCCTCGGCAGGGCTCGCAGCCCAGGGCCGATGGAGGGCCTCCAGCTCTTCGTCGCCGAAGAGGCGCCCACCGGCGCTGCGGAGCAGGGCCCTCGATCCCAGCAGGTCGTGCAGCAGCTGCTCGGGCGTGAGCACCGGCCACATCCATTCCAGGGCCTCACGGAGCTCGGGGGTGGAGCGCAGGCGGTCGCGCACGACCATGGGCGAGAGGTCGCCCCTGCCCGAGGCCGCCAGCACCGAGTACACCTCCTGCTCGACGAAGCGCCGGCCTGGGTTGTGTCGCCTGTAGCGGCGCCGGGCCTCTCCCACGATGCGCTCGCTGGCCGCCCTGGGTAGGCGTAGGCGCTGGAGGCCGTAGCCCACCACGAGGTCTCCCCGCAGGGGCCGCTGCCGGTCGCGCACCGCCCGGGCCAGGAGCTCGGCCATGCGGGGGTCGCCCTTCACCCGCGCAGCCGCACCCCGCTCGTAGCCGGCGATGCGGGCGTCGGGCACGAGGTCGGCCAGCACCGCCAGCTCCACGCCGGCCTCGCCCAGCGACGGGAGCACCTGCTCGATGTAGCCCAGGAACAGGCGGTTGGGACCCACCACCAGCACGCCCTGGCCCTCCAGGGGGAAGCGGTGGGTGTAGAGGAGGT
>CAYNQN010000165.1:0-3197 GCA_964399375.1 uncultured Rhabdothermincola sp.
TTCGGCGTGCCCACCATGTGGTCGCGCCTCGTGCGCTCGCCCCTCGCCGGCGAGCTGGCGAAGCTGCGCCTCTGCGTGTCGGGATCTGCGCCGCTGCCCACGGAGCTGTTCGAGCAGATCCGAGAGGTCGCCGGCCAGGTGCCCCTGGAGCGCTACGGGATGACCGAGACCTCCATGCTCATCTCCAACCCCTACGAGGGCGAGCGCCGAGCCGGCACGGTGGGCATGCCCCTGCCGGGGGTGGAGCTGCGCCTTGAGCCCCTTGCCCCCGGCGAGCCTGGTGCAGCCAGCGAGCCCGGTGCGACCGACGGGCCTGGCGGAGCCGGTGAGGACGAGGGCGATGCGGGTGGCGACGGCACCGGAGAGGTGCTGGTGCGCGGACCTAACGTGTTCTCCGGCTACTGGCGCAACCCCGAGGCCACCCGGGCGTCGTTCGACGCCGAGGGCTGGTTCCACACCGGCGACGTGGGCCGCTTCGACAGCCACGGGTACCTGGAGCTGGTGGGCCGGTCGAAGGAGCTGATCATCACGGGCGGGCTCAACGTGTACCCGCGAGAGGTCGAGGAGGTCCTGGCCCGGCACCAGGGTGTGGCCGAGGTGGCCGTGGCGGGGTTGCCGTCGCCCGAGTGGGGCGAGGCCGTCACCGCCTTCGTGGTGCCCAGCGCCGGGGCCGGCGAGGCCGGTGCAGTCGACGGGCCTGACGGAGCCGGCGACCCTGCCGACGTGGGCGAGGTGGGCGGCCTGCACGCCCTCGAAGAGGAGCTGAGCACCCTGGCCGCCGCCGAGCTGGCGCCGTACAAGAGGCCCAAGGAGATCCGCTTCGTCACATCCCTGCCCCGCAACGCCCTGGGCAAGGTGATGCGCCACGAGCTCGCTCGCTGAAAGCACCAGGAGAGCCCCGCTTGTAGGCTCGGAGCGAGATCAAGTGGACGACGACGAACCCCCGCCAACCCTGCGCTCGCCGGGCGACAGCCTTTGAGCAGCGTCCTGCCCCAGTTGGCCCTGGTGGCCGTGCTCGTGGTGTTGAACGCCGCGTTCGCCGGCACCGAGCTGGCCCTCGTGTCGCTCAGGCAAGGCCAGCTGCAGCGCATGGAGCAACGCTCCGCCACGGGGGCCGTGGTGGCGAAGCTGGCCCGCGACCCCAACCGCTTCCTGGCAACCATCCAGGTGGGCATAACGCTCGCAGGCTTCCTGGCCTCGGCGGCCGCCGCCGTCTCTCTCGCCGAACCCCTGGAGGAGCCGCTCTCGTTCCTCGGCGGCGCGGCCGAGCCCGCTGCCGTAGTGGTGGTGACGCTGATCCTCTCCTACGTCACGCTGGTGCTGGGCGAGCTGGCACCGAAGCGGGTGGCCATGCAGCGAGCCGAGAGCTGGGCACTGGTGGCGGCCCGGCCCCTCTCGGCCCTGTCCACCATCACCAGGCCGGTCATCTGGTTCCTCTCCCGCTCCACCGACGTGGTGGTGCGGCTCTTCGGCGGCGACCCCTCCCGCCAGCGCGAGGAGGTGACCGAGCAGGAGCTGCGCGACCTGGTGGCCATGCAGACCACCTTCAGCCCGAAGCAGCGGCTCATCATCGAGGGTGCGTTCGAGATCTCCGAGCGCACCCTGCACGAGGTGCTGCGCCCCCGACCCGACGTGTTCGTGCTCGACTCGGCCCAGAAGGCGGGCACCGCCCTGGGCCAGCTGGCCGCCTCAGGGCACTCCCGGGCCCCCGTGGCCCACGACGGGAGCCTCGACGAGGTCATAGGGGTGGTGCACCTGCGCGACCTGCTCGGTCGCGAAGACCGCACGGTGGGTGAGCTGGCGGCCTCGCCCATCGTCTTCCCCGAGGCTGCCGACGTGCTCGACGTGCTGCACGAGCTGCAGCGCAAGCGGGTGCAGATGGCGGTGGTGGTCGACGAGCACGGCTCGGCGTCGGGCATCGTCACCGTCGAGGACCTGGTGGAAGAGCTGGTGGGTGAGATCTACGACGAGAGCGACAGGGACGTAGTGGGGGCCCAGCGGCTGCCCGACGGCTCGTACGTGCTCTCGGGCCGCTTCCCAGTTCACGACCTCATCGACCTGGGCATCGACGACATCCCCGAGGGCTCCTACGCCACCGTGGCCGGCCTGGTGCTCGACCGCCTGGGCCGCATACCCGACTCGCCGGGCGACCGTGTGCACGAGGGCGCATGGGGCTTCGAGGTGCTGGCCATCAAGGGCCACGCCATCTCCCGGCTCCGGGCCTTCCCCTCGCCCAAGCCCGCAGCGCCGCCGCCCGACGGCAGCGCCCCGACCGCAGCTACTCAGGAGACCCACGAGACCCGATGACCCACCAGTTCGTTTCCTTCCCGGTGCCCCTCTGGGCGTGGGCCGCCCTGCTCGGGGTGATCGTGACGCTCCTCGTGGGCGACCTGCTCATCGTGCACCGCCGACCTCATGCCATCAGCTTCAAGGAGGCCGCCATCGAGTCGGCCGCCTGGATCACCATCGGGCTCTCGTTCACCCTGGTGCTGGGCTGGTGGCAGGGCGGCGCGGCCGCCGGCGAGTACCTCTCCGGCTACCTCATCGAGAAGAGCCTCTCGATCGACAACGTGTTCGTCTGGGCGGTGATCTTCAGCTACTTCGCCGTGCCGAGGAAGTACCAGTTCAGGGTGCTCTTCTGGGGCATCTTCGGGGCCCTCGTGCTGAGGGCCATCTTCATCTTCGCCGGCGTGAGCCTCATCGAGCGCTTCGGCTGGGTGCTGTACATCTTCGGAGCGTTCCTGCTCTTCACGGCGTGGAAGATCGCCAGGCACAACGAGACCGAGATCCATCCCGAGAAGAACGTGGTGCTCAAGGTGATGCGCAAGATCATCCCCTCCACCGCGGAGTACGACGGCCAGAAGATGTTCACCCGCCGCACCGGCGCCCTGCTGGCCACGCCGCTGTTCGCCGTGCTCGTGCTCATCGAGAGCACCGACGTGGTGTTCGCCGTCGACTCGATCCCCGCCATCCTCGCCGTGTCGCGCGAGCCCTTCATCGTCTTCGCCTCGAACGCCTTCGCCATCCTGGGCCTGCGGGCGCTCTACTTCTGCCTCTCGGGCATGGCGGGGAAGTTCCGCTACCTCAACCAGGGCCTCGGGGTGATCCTGGCCTTCGTGGGCATCAAGATGCTCATCGTCGAGTGGTACCACTTCCCCATCTGGATCAGCCTCACGACGATCGCGGCGATCCTCACC
>CAYNQN010000166.1:0-3179 GCA_964399375.1 uncultured Rhabdothermincola sp.
GGCGGGTTCGTGCCCAAGCCGTTCACGCCGTTCCAGTGGTTCGGCCAGAACACCGACACCGAGCTGCGCCGCAAGGTGCACCTCCTGCGAGACGAGCTCCGTCGCGACAGGGGCGTCAACCTCAAGTGGCACGACCCGGGTGCGACCCTGGCGGAGGGCATCACCAGCAGGGGCGACAGGCGGCTGGGCCCCGTCATCGAGGACGTGTGGCGGCGAGGCGGGACGTTCCAGGAGTGGTCGGAGTGCTTCGACCTCTCGCTCTGGACCGACTCGATGGCCCGCCACGGCCTGAGCGTCGATTGGTACGTGCACCGCCACCGCACCGAGGACGAGGTGCTCCCCTGGGATCACATCTCTGCGGGCCTGCACAAGGACTTCCTCTGGCAGGAGTGGCGGGATGCCCTTGACGAGGTGGGCCTGGAGGACTGCCGCTGGACGCCCTGCTACGACTGCGGGGCCTGCACCGGCTACTCCATAGAGCACATCGTCGCCTCCGCCGTGCCGCCTGCCGGAGGCTCGCAGGGCACAGGGCAGGACCTCACCAGCGCGGGGGAGGCACCGGTGGCGATCGGCAACCCGACCATCGGTCGACCCGCCGGCTCCAAGGTGCCCGTGGCGGCCGGCAGCCCCGTTGGAGCGGGAGGCCCGGTGTGATGCGGATCCGGGTGCGGTTCAGCAAGTCGGGCAAGATCAGGTTCCTCGGCCACCGGGACGTGGCGAGGGCCTGGGAGAGGGCACTGAGGCGAGGGAACCTTCCCGTGGCTTCCACGGAGGGCTTCTCGCCCCGGCCCAAGGTCCACTTCGGCCTGGCGCTACCGATGGGGTGCGAGTCGCTCGGGGAGTACCTCGACGTCGACCTCGTGGGCGACGACGCGCTCTCCTCCTCCGATCTCGTGGCCCTGCCGGCTCGCCTCTCGCCCCTTCTGCCCGAGGGGATCGACATGGAGGCGGCGGTAGAGGTCGACCCCAGGGAGCCCTCCCTCCAACAGGCCGTCACCAGTTGCGCGTGGGTGATCGATCTGGACGAGATCGAACCTGCCCAGCTGCAGGTGGCAATCGAACAGCTGCTCGACGCGGACCGGGTGGAGATCGCCCGGGAGCGCAAGGGAAGACAAGTAGTGGACGACATCCGGCCGGGGGTCCTGCACCTGCAGGCGACCGGCCTGAAGATCAATGCCGAGCTGGCCACCCAACCACGTGGTGTCCGGCCCTCGGAGCTGATGGCAGCGCTGGCGCCCCAAGCGGTGGTGGCCCGCGCCTGCCGAACACACCAATGGATCAACACCGACGACGCGAAGCGTGAACCGCTCACCGCGATGTCGGGGGCGCATGCGAAGGCGTGCGCATCATGAGAAGGGAACAACTCCATGACGGAGCCGATAACAGAAGAGACCAAGCCGGAAGCTCCGGCTGAGCACAAGCCAGCCGGTCCTACCAGCCCGACCAACCCAACCAGCTCGACCAACCCAGAACGATCAGAGCGACCAGGCAAGCCAGAGACCTCAGCGAGCTCAGAGGCACCAGCAAGCCCCAGTGGATCGGACAGCCCGACCCCGGCCAGCTCGACCGGCCCAGAGCGCTCCGGCGCAGGGGGCGGCTCGGGCAGCGCCGAGGGTGAACCCGGATCTGAAGAGGCTCCCAGGCCGAAGAGGCGCAGGGGCTCGAGGGGCGGCCGTGGCCGCTCCGGCGCCAAGGCTGCCAACGGTGGCTCGCAGGCAGGCGAGCCGACCGATCAGACCCCCCAGGAGCTGCCCGAGAGGATCACCGAGGGTCGCCCCCGTGACCCCGAGGCAGCGGAGAGGGCACTCGTTCGCCGGCCCCAGATAGGCGACACCAGGCCCGCCCCACCTTCGCCGACCCCACAGGCCGACTCCGACGACAAGCCCTCGGGCCCCGACGGCCCCAAGCGGCGCCGCCGCCGGGGCGGTCGCAGGCGCGGCAAGGGAGGCGGCGGAGGCGCTGGATCTGCCGGATCCACTGGATCCGCCACACCTTCCTCCAACGCGCCGGTGGAGGCCATCTTGAGCTCCGGTGGCGTGCAGCTCGACGAGGAGGAGCTGGAGCGCCGCCGCGGCAAGCAGCGCAAGGGCCGCCCCGTGGGTCGCTACCTCATGACGGTGAGCGTGAGGCCCGAGGCCACGCAGATCGCCGTGATGGAGGGCCGCAACCTCATCGAGCACTACGTGTCGCGCCCCGCCGACGACGTCTCGCAGATCCACGGGAACATCTACCTGGGGAAGGTGCAGAACGTCCTGCCGGGGATGGAGGCGGCCTTCGTCGACATCGGCACACCCAAGAACGCTGTGCTCTACCGGGGCGACGTGCAGTACGACCCCGAGGACATCGAGGAGAAGGGGGCCAACCCCCGCATCGAGCAGATCCTCCGGGCCAAGCAGACCATCTTGTGCCAGGTAACGAAGAACCCCATCGCCCACAAGGGCGCCCGGCTCAGCCAGGAGGTGTCGCTTCCCGGCCGGTTCGTGGTCCTCATCCCCAACAGCGGCGTCTACGGGATCTCCAAGCGCCTTCCCGACAACGAGCGCAAGCGACTGCGCGACGTGCTCGACAGGGTGAAGCCCAAGCAGCACGGCGTGATCGTGAGGACGGCCTCGGAGGGCGTCACCTCCGAGGAGATCGAGGCCGACGTGCTGCGCCTGCTCGACCAGTGGGCGCAGATCGAGAAGCTGGCGGCGGGGGCCACCGCCCCGGCCCTGCTGTACCGCGAGCCCGACATGGCCGTGCGGGTGATCCGTGAGGAGTTCAACGAGAACTACCGCGGCGTGATCATCGACGACCGTGCCCTCTACGAGGAGGTGCACTCCTACGTGGGAGCCATCTCGCCCGCCCTCTCCGAGCGGGTCGAGCTGTACGACCCCGTCGAGTCCCCGCTGCCCATCTTCGAGCGCCACCACGTCCACGAGCAGCTGCACAAGGCGCTCGACCGCAAGGTGTGGCTGCCGTCGGGAGGGTCGCTGGTGATCGAGCACACCGAGGCGCTCACGGTGATCGACGTGAACACCGGCAAGAACGTGGGCTCCTCGAGCCTCGAGGAGACGGTGTTCAAGAACAACCTCGAGGCCGCCGTGGAGATCGCCAAGCAGCTGCGGCTGCGGGACATCGGCGGGATCATCGTGATCGACTTCATCGACATGGAGATCCGTGACAACCGCGACAAGGTG
>CAYNQN010000167.1:0-3161 GCA_964399375.1 uncultured Rhabdothermincola sp.
AGGCGTGCCCAGCTCGTCCTGCCGGCGGTAGCGGCGGCCGATGGCCTGGGTCTCGTCGTAGTCGCACATGAAGTGGGGCTGCAGGCGGCCCAGCACCTCGGCGGCTAGGGGGATGAGCGTGGCCTTCTTCGAGAGCGGCAGCACCGCCACCTTGTACGGGGCGATGCGATGGTGCAGCCGAAGGACGGTCCTCATCTCCCCTGGCTCCCCGCTCTCGGCCGTACGGGCGGTGGGCACCTCCTCCTCGTCGTAGGCAGCGAGGAGGAACGCCATCATCGTCCGGGTGGCGCCGGCGGCGGGCTCGATCACGTGCGGCACGTAGCGCTCACCCGTCGCCTGGTCGAAGTAGTCGAGGCGCTCGCCCGAGCTCTCCGCGTGCTGAGTGAGGTCGTAGTCGCCGCGGTTGGCCACGCCCTCCAGCTCGCCCCAGCCCCAGGGGAACAGGAACTCCACGTCGGAGGTGCCACGCGAGTAGTGGCTCAGCTCGTCGGCCTCGTGCGGGCGCAGCCGGAGCCTGTCGTCGGGGATGCCCAGGTCGCGGTACCAGTTCATCCGCTGCTCGCACCAGTACTCGTACCAGTGCTCCGCCTGGTCGGGCGGCACGAAGTACTCCATCTCCATCTGCTCGAACTCACGCGTGCGGAACACGAAGTTCCCCGGGGTGATCTCGTTGCGGAACGACTTGCCGATCTGCGCGATCCCGAAGGGGGGCTTGCGCCGCGACGTCTGCAGGACGTTGGAGAAGTTCACGAACATCCCCTGCGCGGTCTCGGGACGCAGGTAGGCCACGGTGGCGGCGTCCTCCACCGGCCCGGCGTGGGTCTTGAACATCAGGTTGAACTGGCGGGCCTCGGTGAACGACGAGCGCGCCCCGCAGTTGGGGCACACCTCGGGGTCTTCCAGCTGGTCCAGCCGGAAGCGCTCGTGGCACTCCTTGCAGTCGACGAGGGGGTCGGTGAAGTTCTTCAGGTGGCCGGACGCCTCCCAGATGGCGGGTGGCGAGAGGATGGCCGCGTCGATGGCAACCACGTCGTGGCGCATCTGGACCATCGACCTGAACCAGGCGTCCTTCACGTTGCGGAGCATGAGCACGCCCACCGGCCCGTAGTCGTAGGTGGAGCGGAAGCCGCCGTAGATCTCGGCCGAGGGGAACACGAAGCCCCGCCGCTTGCAGAGGTTCACGACCTTGTCCATGACGCCCGGGTCCGGGGCCTGCGAGATCTCCGACATGGCGAGTCAGCGTAGGGCAGAATGTCGCCGTGACGATCCCCCAGTACTCCCACGACCCCACCGCAGTCGTAGGCCGCAGGTTCGGTGCCTACGTGATCGACATGATGTTGATCCCGATCGTGCTGGCAGTGGTGCCGCTCGTCGTGTTCTTCGCCACCGCCGACCTCACCGAGTACACGGGCGGCCCGCCCTGCGAGGTGCTCGTGGAAGAGAACCTCTCCAGCTCCAGCTACTTCTGCATAGAAGACGTGCAGAGCTCGAACACCCAGGCCAACGCCGACCACTCCACCGTGGTGTTCAAGAAGAGCTCGCTGTGGGTGGCCATCGGGCTCTTCGGCGGGTTGCACTTCATCTACACGGTCGGGATCCTCTGGTTCGTGCAGGCCAGCACCGGAGCCACGGCCGGCAAGGCGCTGTTCGGCATCCGCACCGTCGACGAGGCGGGAGGCCCGCCCGGCATCGGCAAGCAGTTCATCCGAGGGATCCTCTGGGTGGTCGACGGCTTGACCATCTGCGGCGTGCCCCTCATCGCCATCCTCACCATCCTCATGTCGAAGGGTCATCGCAGACTCGGCGACATGGCCGCCAAGACCTACGTGGTCGGAACGGCCGACGCCGGCTCTCCCGTGCTGGTGCCGCAGGCCGGCGGAGTGGTGGCCGCTCCCGCGGCAGGTGCCGGTGCCTACGGGCAGGCCCCCTCCGGTCCTCCCATCTACGGGGATCCCTCGCAGAGCCCCGGCTCCCCAATGGCCGGCCCCGCCGGCCAGTCGCAACCACCTGCCGGCTCGGCGGGCGAGCCAGGGGCCGGAGCCGGCGAGTCGTCGCCACCGACGCCCGGGCTCAGCCAGGCATCCGGGCCACAGTGGGACCCGGCCCGAAACGCCTACATCTACTGGGACGCCTCCCGCTCGGCGTGGCTCATCCACGACGCCGCCTCGGGCGAGTGGAAGCCGCTCGACTGAGCACCCCGCCCAGCAGCAGCTAGCCACCCGGCCCCTCCGTCGTGCCCGCCCGTGGTGGTCGGCACTGGCGGCCGCCCGGCGGTGGGCCATAGCGATCGCTGAGCCCGCAACCTCTTCACACCGGCGTTGACAAACCGTCGCGGCCCGTGAGATGTTGAGATGCATCGAGATGCCATGAAGGTCTCCCCGGCTCTCCTCCCCACGACCGCTACCTCACCGGAGCTCCCGATGACGAACGTCGCGCTGTTCCCGAAGTGCCCGAACCTGGGCATCGAGCCCTGGTTCGACCCCATCAACGACCCGGCGGGTCATGACCCCCGCTCCGAGTACGTGGAGCGCTACTGGCTGGCGATCCTCGGGCCGTCCACCATGTGGCTGGTCCGCCACCTCGCAAACGAGCTCGACCGGAACCCCACCGGGTTCAAGCTCGACATGCGAGAGACGGCCCGCTCGCTGGGGATGGGCGTGGGCACCGGCCAGAAGGCTCCCTTCATCAGGTCGATCGAGCGCACGTGCAGGTTCGGGGCTGCCCGCTTCGTGGGACCGAGCACCCTCGCTGTGCGCAGGACGCTGCCCACCCTCAGCTCGAACCTCGCCTCCCGCCTACCAAGCGAGCTCCGCCGGGAGCATCGGGAGGTGGCGAAGAGCCCGTCGTGCCGTCCCAGCTCCAAGGAGATCCGGGGCCGGGCTCGCCAGCTGGCGCTCACCCTCCTGCAGCTGGGGGAAGACCTCGCCGTCACAGAGCACCAGCTGCAGCGCTGGCACTTCCACCCCGCCGTGGCCCACGAGGCAACCCGCTGGGCCTTCGATCGCTACCAACAAGCCGGGGCCGGAGGAGGCGCGCCGGGCCGCACTGGGTCGCCCGCCACTGGGCCGGCCCCTAGTAGGTCGGCTCCTAGGCCCGCTGGCGCGAAGCCCGGTTCCGGGCCGGCGCCTTGAACGTGCGGGCCAGCTCCAGCAGGGTCCTCA
>CAYNQN010000168.1:0-3114 GCA_964399375.1 uncultured Rhabdothermincola sp.
GCCACCATGGCCTCCACCTCGGCGGAGATGGTCTCGGCGTGCCCGCGCATGTACTTGTCGCGCAGGGCCTGGTTGTGGAGCATCTCGCGGCGCCGCTCGGGTGGGGCGTCGAAGATCACCCCCTCGCCGAAGATGGGCGTCATGAAGGGGTAGGCCTCGCCCTGGTCCAGCTCCTCGTCGGCCGCCCTGAAGAACATCTCGTTGGCCACTGCTCCCGAGAGCAGCACCACGGGCTTGTCGGCCAGGCGGAGCTCGCCCACGTCGCCGAGCTCGTCGCGCACGCGCTGCATCAGCCCAATGGGGTCGCGCCTCAGCTCCTCCAGGTGCCCCGTGGCCCCGTCGTCCCCCGAGAGCTTCGGTGGCGGGAGCAGAGATGCCTCTGTAGCCGTCATGATCCGTCTCCTCGCTGCTCTACCGGCGCTTCCGGCTGGACCTCCAGCAGGGCGAAGCTGGTACCCCTCGGCACCGACACCATCGCCACCACGGCGGCGGCCACGTCACCCGGGCGCATGTAGCCCCCGTGGCGCATCACTCCCCACCTGGCCCAGTCGGCCATCACCGCGTTCACGTCATCCTCAGACCAATCGGTGCCCTGCTCGGTGTTCGACGGGCCCGGCCGGATCATCCCGACGCGCACGCCGGTGCCCTCCAGCTCCATCTGCAGCGCCCGGCCCAGGCCCTCCAGGCCCGACTTGCCGGCCACGTAGCCCGCCATCCTCGGCCGGGCCCTCACCGCCACCTCCGAGGTCACCAGCACCACGTCTCCCCGCCGGCGCTCCACCATCGGCGGCACCAGGTGGTGCAGCAGCCGCTGGGGGCCGGCCAGGTTCACGACCAGCTGGCGCTCGAACACCTCGGGATCGGCGCCCACGCCCGTGACGGGCCGCACGTCGCCCGCGTTCGAAACCACCACCTCAATGTCGCCCAGCTCGTCGGTGGCCCGCTTGCAGAAGGCGGCCACCGAGTCGGCCTCGAGCAGGTCGAGCGGCAGGGCCACCGCCTCTCCCCCGGCCGAGCGGATCTCCTCCACCGCCTGCTCGCAGCGCTCCACCCGGCGAGCCCCGAGCGCCACCGGATGGCCCGCCGCCCCCAGCGAGATCGCCGTGGCCCGGCCTATGCCCGACGAGGCCCCGGTGACCACCACCGGACGGCGCTGCGGGTGCGGCTCGAACCTGGGCATCAGCGCGGCACCACCGTGGTGGGCAGGTTGGCGAAGCCCCGCACGTTCACCGAGTGCACGCGGCTCATCCCCGAGGGGTCCACGTCGTAGTCGGCCACTGCGGCCACCAGCTCCTCCAGCGCCACCTTGGCCTCGAGGCGCGCGAGCGAGGCGCCCAGGCAGAAGTGCCGGCCGAAGCCGAAGCTGGCCAGCTGCTGGCGCTCCCTGTCGGGCCGGTCCAGCACGAAGGCGTCGGCATCGGCGAACACCTCTTCGTCGCGGTTGGCCGATCCCACCAGCAACAGGACCCGGTCGCCGGCGGGGATCACCTGGCCGTGCATCTCCACGTCGGTGGTGGTCACCCGGGCCAGCATCTGGGTGGACGTGTCGTAGCGCAGCGTCTCCTCCACCCAGGTGGGCACCAGCTCGGCGTCGGCGAAGGGCAGCGCACGCTCGCCGGGGTTGCGCCACGCCCAGTACCAGGCGTTGCCCAGGAGCTTGGTGGTGGTCTCGTTGCCGGCCACCACCATCAGGAACATGAACCCGATGATCTCGTCGTCGGCCAGGCGGTCGCCGTCGATCTCGGCGTCGAGCAGGGCCGAGGTGAGGTCGTCGGTGCGCTTGCGCCGGCGCTCGGCCAGCATGTCGCTGTAGTAGCCCACCAGGGTCAGCGCCGCCTCCACGCCGGCGGGCGGCACGTCGTTCACACCCTCCTCGCGGTGCACGAGCAGGTCGGCAAGCCTGCGCACCTCGGCACGATCGGCCCTCGGCACGCCGATCAGCTCGGAGATCACGTCCATGGGCAGCAGGCCGGCGAAGTCGCCGATGAAGTCGAACGAGCGCTTCTCCACCGCCCTGGCCAGGTGCTCCCGGGAGAGCTCCCGGATGCGGGGCTCCAGCTCCACCACCCGCCTGGGCGTGAAGCCCCTCGACACCAGCGAGCGCATGCGGCCGTGGCGCGGCGGGTCCATGGCCAGGAACGACATGGTGCGGTGCGCGTGGGGCCCGGAGGCGGCGGGGTCGAGCGAGACCCCCTCGGCCGACGAGAAGGTGCCGGACTCGCGGAACGCCCCCACCACGTCGGTGTGACGCGAGAGCGCCCAGAAGCCCATCTCCTCGTTGCGGTAGAGGGGGGCCTCGCTGCGAAGGCGGGCGTAGGTGGGGTACGGGTCCTCGTGGATCTCGTATGCGTACGGGTTGTAGGCGATGGCCGTCGTGGTCATGGGCGCTTCCCCCGCTCTTCGCCGCTCGGGCGTAGGTCCCGCTCTTCGCCGCTCGGGCGTATCTCCCGCTCTTCGCCGCTCGGGCGTAGGACCACCTTCGCTACGGCGGCCAGCAGGTCGGGCAGGTCCTCGTAGGCCACGTGTCCCATGCCCGCCTGCAGCAAGGCTCCGGTGACCACCAGGTCCAGGGTCGCCTTCGTCGCCGGCTCGGCCCCGTCGCCCAGCGCCCGGCCCAGGCGGCGGCTCATCTCGGCGCCTATCTGGTCGCGCAGGAGCTTCACCTCGGGATCGGGAGCCAGCATCGCCACGGTGCAGGCCGCTGCCAGCTCCGGCTCGTCCACCACCATCAGGGCGAGGTCGGCCAGGGTGGCGCTCACCCGAGCTTCGGGGGTCATGTCGTCGCCCAGCTCGGTGGGCGCCAGGGCCTGGAGCCTCCTCCAGAACACCTCGGTCACCAGGTGCTCCTTGGAGGTGAAGTACGTGTAGGCAGTGGCGGGGGCGGTGCCGGCCCTCCGGGCCACGTTGCGCACCGTGAGCCCGTCGAGGCCCACCTGCCGCAGCTCGTCGAGAGCGGCCTCGGTCAACCGCTGCACCGTGCGTGCCTGGCGCACCGAGAGATGGCGCCGGGTCGGCTCCAGGGAGACGAGCTCCCCCAGACCTCCCGCATCTACTTCAACTACCGAACTGGACATCTGTCCAGAAAGTAGTCCGACCCCACCCCCCTCGCAACCG
>CAYNQN010000169.1:0-3094 GCA_964399375.1 uncultured Rhabdothermincola sp.
GCCTCTTCCGCAACACGGTGATCCTGGCGTTCGTGTTCACGATGGCGACCGAGGTGGCCATCGACCTGCTGGCCAGGCCCGGCTCGTTCGGCAAGGCCGGCGACCCGCTTGCCTTCCGGCTCCCCAACCCCCGCAGCTACATCCGCTCCCGGCTCGACGTGGTGCGCCGCACCCGCGAGATAGTCGAGGTCGCCAACCGCAACGGGTTCGGCCCTCACATCGGCTTGCGCCACCGGGGCGACTGGGCTGCGGCCCGGCGCCAGGCCGAGCCCGTGCGGGTGCGCCAGGTGCTGGAGCAGTGCGGTGGCATGTTCGTGAAGCTGGGCCAGCTCATCTCCACCCGCACCGACCTCATCCCCAAGGACTACGCGGAGGAGCTCTCGAAGCTCCAGAAGGAGGTGGCCCCCGAGCCGCCCGAGGCCATGCGCGCCCTCATCGAGGAGGAGCTGGGCGCCCCGGTCGACCAGGTCTTCGCCGCCTTCGACTGGGAGCCCATGGGCACGGCCTCCATCGCCCAGGTGTACCGGGCCACGCTGGTCACCGGCGAGCCGGTGGTGGTGAAGGCCCAGCGCCCCGGCGTGGCAGCCGTGGTCGAGCGCGACAGCAAGGTGCTCGTGCGCCTCACCCGCCTGGCCGAGCGCAACACCACCTGGGGGGCCGAGTACAACATCGGCGCCCTGGCAGGTGAGTTCGTCGCCGGGGTGCAGGCCGAGCTCGACTTCCGCTCAGAGGCCGAGAACGCCAAGGCCATCAGGGCCAACACCCAGGTGGTGGAGCGGGTGCGGGTGCCCAAGGTCTACGAGCACCTGAGCACCGCCCGCGTCCTCGTGCAGGAGCGCCTCGACGGTCCCACGGTGGCCGACTGGGAGGCGGTGGACGCCATGAACCCCCACCGCGAGGAGCTGGCCGACGACCTGCTGCGTGCCGCCCTCAAGCAGATGACCGTCGACGGGTGGTTCCACGCCGACCTCCACCCCGGCAACGTGGTGGTGCTCTCGGCCGACGAGCTCGGCATCATCGACTTCGGTGCGTGCGGGCGCCTGGATCCCCTGGAGCAGTCGGCCCTGCGCCAGATGCTCATCGCCACCTCGCTGCGCGACCCCGTGCTGCTCCGCCAGGCGGTGTCGGACGTGTGCGACATCCCCCGAGAGGTCGACGACGAGGCGCTCGAGAGGGCGCTGGCCCGCTTCCTCGCGATGAACGTGCCGGCCGGAGGGGGAGTGGGAGCTCATGCCGTGGCCGACCTGCTGGCCATGCTGGCCACGTTCGGCATCAACGTGCCCGTGGAGCTCACCACCTTCGGGCGAGCCCTTGTGCAGCTGGAGGGCACCCTGCGCACGTTGGCGCCCGGCTACAGCTTCACCGACGCCGCGCAGCGCCTGGCCGAGGAGTGGGTCACCGCTGAGCAACCCACGAGCCTTGGCGACCTCGACCGGGTCGTGCGCAAGGAGGTGCTGAGCCTGCTGCCCACGCTGCGCTCGCTCCCCACCCGTGTCGACGGGGCGCTGCGCCAGCTGGAGCACGGCGACATCTCGGTGCGCACCTCTCTCTTCTCGCGCGAGGGCGACACGCAGTTCGTATCCAAGATGGTCAACCGCGTGGTGCTGGCGTTCCTGGGGGCCGTGCTGGGCGTGGTGTCGGCCCTTCTGCTCAGCACCACGCACGGTCTTCCCTTCGCGGGCGAGGTCACCTTGTTGCAGCTCTTCGGGTACCTGGGTTTGTTCGGGGCGGCGGTGCTGATGCTGCGGGTGGTGGCGGCTGTGGTTAGGGACGGCCTGAACTAGCTAGCGTGGGACACGTCCCATCCCCGGCTGACGAGAGGTGTCTGCCATGGCTTTCGAGCTCCCCGCACTCCCGTACTCAAAGGACGCCTTCGGTGACGTGATGAGCGCCGAGACGTTCGACTACCACTATGGCAAGCACCACCAGGCCTACGTGACCAACCTGAACAAGCTGGTGGACGGCACCGAGAACGAGGGCAAGAGCCTGGAGGAGATCATCGCCTCGGCCGACAACCCCAGCGGTCTGTTCAACAACGCGGCCCAGCACTGGAACCACT
Organism: uncultured Rhabdothermincola sp.; assembly: GCA_964399375.1. Taxonomy (GTDB): domain Bacteria; phylum Actinomycetota; class Acidimicrobiia; order Acidimicrobiales; family Acidimicrobilacustridaceae; genus CAYNQN01. The sequence goes on from CAYNQN010000169.1 coordinate 2,060, forward strand.
CGTTCTTCTGGAAGTGCATGACCCCGGGTGGGGGCGGCAAGCCCAGCGGCGAGGTGGCCGACGCCATCGACTCGGCCTTCGGCTCCTACGACGACTTCCGCTCGCAGTTCGCCGACGCCGCTGCAACGCAGTTCGGCTCCGGTTGGGCGTGGCTCGCCCACGACGGCAGCAAGCTGCAGATCATGAAGACGGCCAACGCCGACCTCCCGCTGAAGCACGGCGCGCAGGCCCTCGTGACGCTCGACGTGTGGGAGCACGCCTACTACATCGACTACCGCAACGCCCGGCCCAAGTTCATCGACGCCTTCCTCGACAGCCTGATCAACTGGGAGTTCGTGGGCGAGAACCTTGCTGCCCTCTGAGGTCACCGCGGCCGAGGGCTGACGACGGGCACCGGGTCAGGAGCACCTCGGCGTGAGCTTTTGGTTCGACGACCAGTGGTTCGACGAGCACTGGTACTTCACGAAGCCGCTGACCATCCTGGTCATCGTGGTGGTGGCCTTCGTGGCCGCCCGGGTGGCCAGGTGGTCGGTGAAGCGCTCGATGCACAGGGTGTTGGGGCCCAGGGCGCAGGAGCGGCACCTCCGTCTGAGGGATAGGGCACCCGCGCCCTTCGTGGTCAGTCGCGAGCACCCGAGCCTGCGCACCGAGGCGAGGGTCCACACCCTCACCACGGTGCTCCAGAGCCTCGTCTCGGTGCTGGTGTGGATCATCGCGCTCTTCTGGGTGCTCTCGGTGCTCGACGTGAACCTGGGGCCGCTGCTCGCGACGGCGGGGATCGTGGGCGTGGCGTTGGGCTTCGGTGCGCAGTTCATAGTGCGCGACTTCCTGGCGGGCTTCTTCATCGTGGCCGAGGACCAGCTGGGCGTGGGCGACTACGTGAACCTCGGTGACGACGTGAAGGTGAAGGGAAGGGTGGAGCGCGTGACGTTGCGCACCATCCAGCTGAGAGCCGACGACGGCACCGTGTGGCACGTACCCAACGGCGAGATCAAGAAGGTGGGCAACATCTCGCAGGGAGAGGCCCAGGCCTAG
>CAYNQN010000170.1:0-3036 GCA_964399375.1 uncultured Rhabdothermincola sp.
CCTGGCTCAAGGCCCAAGGCATCACCCAAGGAAACCCAGACGGAACCTTCAACCCCACGGGCAACCTCAGCCGCCAGGCCATGTCAGCGTTCCTCTACAGACTGGCCAACGGCCCAGATGCCCCAGCTGCCTGCACGACCTCTCCATACCCAGACGTACCGGCAGCAGACCAGTTCTGCCCCTACATCCAATGGATGGGCGAGACAGGCATCACCACCACACCACCTGGAGACAACTTCCGTCCCAACGACGCCCTGACCCGCCAGGCCATGGCTGCGTTCCTCTACCGCTACACCACGGTGATCCCCACCGAGCTGTAGCCCAAGAGCACAGACCAACCGAAGGAGGCCGGGGCTCACGCCCCGGCCTCCTTTGCCTTCCTTCTACAAGGATCACACTGGGCCTATTGACACACCGGATAGCTATGATATGATGAGCAACATAAGCAGCACCTAGGAGCTTCGAGCTCCCTCCGCCACCCGCAGCGATCAGTGGCGCCTCGGCTTTCGGGCCCTCAACCAGGACTGTCTTCGGGAGTAGAGAGGGAGCATCGTGCTCACGCAGGAACAGCGTCACAACATGATCGAGTCGTTCAAGCAGACCAACGGGAAGGAGACAGCCATGGCACTGGCCGAGAGCCTCTTCTCCAACGATCTCGCCACCAAGGAAGATCTCAAGGAGTTGCGGAAGGTGATCGACTCCCAGTTCTGGAAGCTGGCGAGCTTGGTGGTGCTCTTGTTCAGCATCGGCATAGCTGCGCGGATCTTCGGCTGCCACAGCTGGCGATGTGACCGGCGAGTCGAAGCTCTCTTGGATACCGTCCCTTAGGTGGACGACGTTCGCACTCCGGGAGGGGTGCTCGTGCGAGGGAGTGGGCTGAGGCTCGAGGTGGCCCGATCGGGCGGGCCTGGCGGGCAGCACGTGAACACCACGTCTTCCAAGGTCACCGTGGTGCTGGAGGTGAGCGCGGGGCTCTCGCCGAGCGTCGCTGCCAAGGTGCGAGAGCGCTACGGCCCCACGGTCCGGGCCACGGCCTCCACGCACCGCTCGCAGCACCGCAACCGGGCCGAGGCGATGGCAAGGCTCCTGGCTCGCATCGACGATGCCCTCGTGGAGCCCACCTACCGTGCGCCCACGTCGGTACCGCTCCGTGAGCGGCGCCGCCGGGCGAGGGACAAGCAGGCTCGCTCCCGGCGCCTCGAAGAGCGCCGGATCTCCGACGACGGCTGAGAACCTGTCGCTTAACCTGCGGGCGTGGTGATCTGGGGGACGGTGTTGGGCGAACACAGGTCGCTGCCCACCTGGTTGATCACGATCCTTGCGACGGCGGCGCTCCTCGCTACGGCAGCGGGATGCTCGTCGGGGTCCGAATCGGCCCAAGACCCCGGCCGACCCTCCGTTCCCCTCACCGGCCCCGACGACCAGGTAGCAGAGCTCCCCGGGTTCGGACCGGTAGCCCAGCCGCAGTTCGCTGGCTACTCCTCGGTCACCGAGCAGCCGTGCGCCGGCGTCTCTTGCGATGGGCAGGGCGAGGCCGGCCTCTGCTACTGGTTCGTGGGCACCAAGGTGGGTTACGACCGGGCGCCAACCATCATCTGGACCAACGGCGGCCCCGGATCCAGCAGCTTCTGGGGCTTCTTCCTCGAGAACGGCCCTTACGAGGTGGGCGACTCCGGCCAGCTGCGGGAACGGCAGGACGCCTGGAACGACACCGCCAACTACATGATCTTCGAGCAGCCGATGAGCGTGGGCCTCTCCTTCGCCCCGTCTGGCGGCGGGCCCGACTCGGGCCAGCCGATCCCGGCGAACGTGGCCGAGGGCACCCAGCAGTGGTACTCGGCGCTGGCCAACTTCCTTCAGGCCCATCCCGAGGTGGCGGCGAACCCGATCTACCTGGCGGGCGAGTCGTACGGCGGCACCTACGTGCCGCTGCTGGCCCAGGCGATCCTGGAGGGCAACGAGCGCGCCGGGCGAGAGGTGGTCCGCCTCGGCGGCACGATCATCGCGGCGGGATGGGTGGATCCCGTCGTCCAGCAATCGATGGACACCACCTACGCCCTCAGCCACGGGCTCATCACCGCTGCCGACAAGGAGCAGCTCGACGCCACCTACGAATCGTGCCGGGTGGCCGTTGAGGCGCAGTCGCCGTCCTCGGTCGAGGCCAACGACGTCTGCAGCCAGGTGAAGGACGGCATAGCGAGGATCAGCGGCCGTTACCTGCTCAACCTCGGCGTCTCGGCCGATCCGCCGACCGACCCGGTGGTTGCGTACTTGAACCGAGCGGACGTGCGAGCGGCGATCCACGCCCGGCCCCTGGGAACCTTCGACTTCTTCTCCGAGGCCATCGGTGACCGCTACGAGGTGGGGGTGCAGGACTCGTATCGCCCGGTGGTGCAGAGCCTCCTGGACGCGGGCGTGCCCACAATGGTGATCTCGGGCCTGGACGACGCCACCGACGTGAACTTCATGGGCACGGAGCTGTGGCTCGACCTCCTGACCGGCCCCCGGGCCGACACCTTCCACTCGGCGCCCACCACCCAGTGGAAGGCCGACGACGACGTGCTCGGCTACCTGCAGCAGGGCGACGGCCTGACCTGGGTGAAGGTGTTGAACGCCGGCCACCTCGCCGTCCTCGACCAGCCCCTCCTGATCGACCTCATCGACTCGGTCCTCCTCCAGCCCACCCCCTGACCAGCTCCGCCCTCCCGAGCGGTCCCGGTCGACAGCTCTGGATGACCCCTTGAGGTCGAGTCGCTTACCAGAAATTCAGTGAGTTTCGTTGCATTCTGCTGTCTTTCCACGGTAGTATCGAACACATGTTCCCTTCGGCTGTGCTCTCCCGAGAGCCCGACCAGATCAGCGCCCACCCGGCGCCCATCCCTGCCCACGACCCCGTCCCCGACGTTCAGGCCCTTTGCGAACACCTCGGAACCCTCGTCGGCTCACTCGATCCAGAGATCCTCCACGGATCCCAGGCAGCAACTCTCGTAGAGGCCTTCAGCCGCATCGAGCGCTTCGGTTCCGCTGGAAGGACCC
>CAYNQN010000171.1:0-3026 GCA_964399375.1 uncultured Rhabdothermincola sp.
TCACGGCGAGCCCAGGGGGCAAGACCACCCACACCTCAGCTGAGGTGACCCACGTCGACGTGATCGGCCTCGAAGAGGGCCAGGACTACACCTTCGGTGTCCAGGCAGTGAACGAGGTCGGCGAAGGCGAAGCCTCCGAGCCCTCCAACTCGGTGACACCCGGAGCTGGAGAGAACTTCTCCGACGTCCAGCCAGATCACCCGTTCTACGCGGAGATCGAATGGCTGGCAGCAACGGGCATCACCACGGGCATGGGAGACGGCTCGTTCGGGGCCAACCTCAACCTCACACGCCAGGCAATGGCAGCGTTCCTCTACCGCCTCGAGGGAAGCCCCAACGGGGCTGACCCGACCTGCACAGAGATGCCATTCACCGACGTGAGCTTGGACAACGCGTTCTGCGGTGAGATCCAGTGGCTCAAAGACGAAGGCATCACGCAAGGCAACGGGGATGGCACCTTCAACCCGACGGGCAACCTGACCCGCCAAGCGATGAGTGCGTTCCTCTACAGGCTGGCCAATGGCCCGGACACCCCGCCGGAGTGCACGGTGGCTCCATACCCAGACGTCCCCACATCCAACGTGTTCTGCCCGCAGATCACCTGGATGGGAGAGGTGGGCATCACCACCACACCGCCTGGAGACGACTTCCGACCCTCAGACAGCCTGACCCGCCAGGCCATGGCTGCCTTCCTCTACCGCTACACCACGGTGATCCCCACCGAGCTGTAGCCCAAGAGCAGAGACCAACTGAAGGGGGCCGGGGCGTGAGCCCCGGCCCCCTCCTCATTGTCAGACAGGCCTGCGGAATGTTGTTGGGCGCGATCTCGTTACGGGTAGGTAGCAATCCACCCCCCACGAGGAGAGCTTCCGATGAGCGACACCAGCACCACCTCACTGACAGGCGACTACACATTTGACCCCGCCCACACCAGGCTGGGCTTCGTGGCCCGGCACGCCATGGTCACCAAGGTGCGAGGCTCCTTCCACGAGTTCGAGGGCGGCGGCCACCTCGATCAGGAGGATCCCTCCAAGTCGCGCGTGGAGCTGACCATCAAGGCCGACAGCATCGACACGGGCAACCCCGATCGCGACACCCACCTGCGCAGCAACGACTTCTTCGACATGGAGAAGTACCCGGAGATCAAGTTCTCCAGCACCTCGGTGGAGAAGGTCGACGACGAGAACTACAAGGTGACGGGCGACCTCACCATCAAGGACGTCACCAAGCCCGTCACTGTCGACTTCGAGATGACCGGTGCCGCGGTGGACCCCTTCCAGAACCAGCGCGTGGGCTTCGAGGGACGCACCACCATCAACCGCAAGGACTGGGGCGTCAACTGGAACGCAGCGCTGGAGGCAGGTGGCGTGCTCGTGAGCGAGAAGGTCACCCTCGAGCTCGACATCTCGGCCATCAAGTCCACCGAGAGCTGACCGTTTCGGCGGGCCCTCTCAGCTCTCAGCCGATGCGTGATCTCGGCCACCTGTCTGGCAACCAAGCGGCGGAAGGCGGTGTGCTCGGGCTCAGGCCGACTGCGCGGCGAGCGAGTGGGCAGCCTCAGCGCTCGTCGCCTGAGCGACCAGGCCCACGCCGTTCTGGCAGTGGGGCCCTCCCCAGTGCTCCACGATCTTGCCGTCCCGGATGCGCAGGACAGCGGTTCCGTTGATCTCCACCCGCTCACCCGACGCGGGCACGCCGTAGAAGTCGTCGCCCGTGTGGGTGCCCTCGATGGTCCAGTTCGACACCACCAGGTCGTCCGACTCGATGAGCAGGTTCACCTTGAAGGTCATGTCGGGGAAGGCCAGGCGCGCTGCCTTCCAGTACTTCACCTCCTGGCCCCGCACGTCGGTGCCCACGGCGTCGGGGTTGACCCGGGGGGTCACGTGGCTCACGAAGTCGTCACCCCAGAGCTCGTAGACGGCCTGCTCGTCGCCGGCCTCCATCCGGGCGCTGTACTCGCCCAGCAGCCGCAGGTTCTCCGACACCTCACCCATGAGCTTCCCCCTCCACGAGCTTCGCGAACGGGTGGCGTTCGCTGACAGGAACCCTAATCCGGGCCCCCTCATGCCGCTCATGGGGCTCCTGGGTCAACCCGCGACAGCAGCCCTCCGGCGGGTGAGGAAGTCGTGCTCCACGGGGTTGGTGGTCAGCTCCAGGGCAACGTCGTAGGCGGCGAGCGCCTCGCCGGTGGTCCCCGCACGAGCCAGCAGGTCGGCGCGGGCGGCGTGGTAGGGCTGGTAGGCCTGCAGCTGGGAGGTGTCGACCGCGTCGAGGGCGGCCAGGCCCTGGGTTGGCCCGCTCAGCTCGCCGATGGCGACGGCCCTGTTCATGGCCACCACTGCGTTGGGGCGCAGCACCTGGAGCTGGTCGTAGAGGGCGACTATCTGCGACCAGTCGGTCTCCTCCGCGGTGCCTGCGTCGGCGTGGACGGCTGCGATGGCCGCCTGGATCTGGAAGGGCCCGGGCTGGTTCCGCCGGAGGCAGGCCCGTACAAGGTGGTGACCCTCGGCGATGAGAGCGCGGTCCCACAGCGAGCGGTCCTGCTCGGCGAGGCTCACCATCGAGCCTTCGGAGTCCAACCTGGCGGGTCGCCTGGCGTCGGTGAGCAGCATCAGGGACAGCAGGCCCGCCGCCTCTGGCTCGTCGGGCATCAGCTCCACCAGAACACGGCCCAGCCGGATGGCCTCGTCCGACAGGTCGGTCCGCACCAGGGCGTCGCCAGAGGTGGCGGTGTGGCCCTCGGTGAAGATCAGGTAGAGCGCTGCCAGCACCAGGCGGAGGCGGTCGGGGAGCTCGGCGTCCCTGGGTATCCGGTATGGGGCGTGGTTGTCCCGCAGCTTGCGCTTGGCCCTCACGATCCTCTGCGCCATGGTCGACTCGGGCACCAGGAAGGCTCTGGCGACCTCCGGGGTCTCCAGCCCTCCGAGGAGGCGGAGTGTGAGGGCAACCTGCGCATCCGGGTTGAGCGCCGGATGGCAGCAGAGGAACATCAGGCGCAGCTGGTCGTCGGGGACTACGTCGACGAA
>CAYNQN010000172.1:0-2861 GCA_964399375.1 uncultured Rhabdothermincola sp.
ATTATCCCTCTTTCAGGCTACGACGTCGAGCCCTGCCTGTGGTTGCGGGCTCGTTGCAGCCCGGTTTCGCCCTTCGCTCGCCCACTAGCGTGCAGCCCATGAGCTATGCCCAGGCCGGCTTCTGGCTGTTCCTCGTGGCCCAGGTCGCCATCCCGCTCGCCGTGCTCCTCGGTGTGACCCGCCTGGTCTTGGACCACCGCCACCGAACCCGCTGGAGCTCTCTTCCCCCTCCCCCGTCTCAGCCGTCGGCTACGGGACCGCCATCCAACTGATCGCTCACGGCCCCGGAACCCATCGCCAGTCCCCAGGTTCGCCCTCTAGGCGCCACTCCCCCAAGGTCTTCTGCCGGTGGTGCCAGCGACAAAGCCGACAGAGATTGTCCAAGCGTGTGGGGCCACCTTCGGCGAAGGGCACCATGTGGTCGATCTCGAGGCCCCCTCTGGTGTTGCACCCTGGAACGCAGCAGATCGGGTCGGCGCAGCGTGCAAGGAAATTGACCGAGATCTCATGACGATCTAGATTGCGGTCGTCAGACGCTAGGCGACTGGTGGCCGAAGAGCCGTGGGAACCGTGGTGGTAGCCCGGGGCGAGCTCTGGTGGTTGGAGGTCCCTCACGAGAAGGGCCGGCCGGTCCTGGTGATCGCCAGAGATACCGCCATCGCGGTGATGCAGCGGGTCATGGTGGCCCCCGTAACGACGACGGTGAGATTCACCCCCAGTCAGCTATCTGTAGGCCCAGAGGAAGGTCTCGCCGTGGAATCGGTGGCCAACTTCGACGACCTGCAGAGCGTCCCGAAGTCCTGCCTCGTGCGCAAGCTAGGCAACATGGACGGCCGGATGGCCGAGTTGTGTTCCACCCTCAGGGCGATGGCGGATTGTTGAGCTCTGCTCCCTAGCGGTCCACCCGGCTCACCGTGGCGGTGCCAGCTAGCGTTCGAGGTGTGGGACTACCCGATCCGGGTGCCGGACGAACGGCCGTGGTCACGGGTGCATCGTCGGGCATAGGCACCGAGATAGCGAGGGAGCTGGCTCGCCGGGGTCACGGCGTCACACTCGTGGCCCGACGGCGCGAGCGACTGGAAGACCTGGCTGCGGAGCTGGCCGGCTCCGGCGTGAGGGCCGAGGTGCTACCTGCGGATCTGTGCGACAGAGCTGCGCGGGCCGACCTGCTCGACCGCGTCACCGATCTCGGCCTGGTGCCGGACATCCTCGTGAACAACGCGGGCCTCTCCACGCTGGGCGCCGTGGCACGGTCCGACCCGGCGGCCGAGATGAACATGCTCGAGATCGACGTGGTGGCCGTGGCAGACCTGTGCAGCCGGTTCGTGCCGGGGATGGTGGAGCGTGGCCGAGGGGCGATCCTCAACGTGGCATCCTCGGCGGCCTTCCAACCCATGCCCGGCCAGGCCGGCTACGCGGCGGCCAAGTCGTTCGTGCTCTCGTACTCCAGGGCGCTGCGGGCGGAGCTGAGCGGTTCTGGCGTGGCGGTCACCGCCCTGTGCCCCGGCCCCGTCAAGACCGAGTTCGCCGAGGTGGCCGGGTTCGCCGAGGGCGACTTCGAGGACGCCCTCCCAGGCTTCATGTGGGAGAGCGCCGAGAAGGTCGCCAAGGAGGGTGTGGCGGCCTTGGCCAAGGGCAAGGCCGTGGCCCTGCCCGGTCTCGCCAACCGGGTGGGCGCCAACCTCTCGACCATCACGCCCAAGTCGCTCCTGGTCCCCATCCTCTCCAACCGCCACCCTGGCCTGCGCACCTGATCTCAGGTCCAGCACAGCCACCGTTATTGGCGAGCTGATGGTCGCCGTCAGAGACCCAGAGGCACGAGAGCTCCACCTGAGCGCCATCACCCTCGCAGAGCTTCTGCACGGGATCGCCCGGCTCCCCGACGGACGTCGCAGGCGTACCTTGGCGGAGCTGATCGAGGAGATGGTGGCCGAGGATTTGAACCACAGAGTGGTGGCCTTCGACGAGCTTGCTGCGGCCCACTACGCCGACATAGTGGCCAACAGGGAAAGGGAGGGCCGGCCGATCAGTGCCGCTGACGGCCAGATCGCCGCCACCTGCCGGAGTCACGGAGCCGTGCTCGTCACCCGCAACACCCACGACTTCGTCGGCACATCGGTCGAGCTCGTCAACCCCTGGCCAGAGTCCTAGCCGCCAACGGATATATTGATATGCCTTTGTATATACTCCCGGCCATGAAGCACCTGGTGGACATCGACGAGGCTGCTCTGCGCTCGGCACGGCGGGAGCTGGGCACCAAGACGATCAAGGACACGATCAACACTGCGCTCACCCGAGCGGGCGGCACTCGGTCATCCGAAGTGGCGAAGTCGTTGGATGCCCTAGCGGCTGCAGATCTCATCGAGCGTGAAGACGCGTGGCGCTGACGCACCTCATCGATACGAGCGTTCTCACGCGTCTCGACCGATCCTCCGTGCGTGAAGTGGTGGAACCTCTCGCCGAGGTGGGCCGGATCGCCAGGGCGGGGATCAGCGATCTGGAGATCGGATTCTCCGCACGGAGCGCCCCTGAGTGGGACAAGCTGACCCACTCCCTGGAGATCTTCGAGCTCGTCGAGACCTCTTCCGAGCACATCCGTCGCGCTCGCCAGGTCCAGCGCCTTCTGGCTACGCGACACCAACGTGGCCGCAAGGTCCCCGATCTGCTGATCGCTGCCGCCGCCGAAGGGAACGACCTCGTCGTGTTGCACTACGACTCCGACTTCGACCTCATCTCCGATGCTACGGGTCAACGGTGTGACTGGGTGGTTCCCGCAGGCACGATCGACTGAGGAGCCGGAGGCCGGCGGAGGCCGGCGGAGGCCGGCGGAGGCCGGCGGAGGCCGGCGGAGGCCGGCGGAG
>CAYNQN010000173.1:0-2859 GCA_964399375.1 uncultured Rhabdothermincola sp.
AAGCGACTCGACCTCAAGGGGTCATCCAGAGCTGTCGACCGGGACCGCTCGGGAGAGCGGAGCTGGTCAGGGGCTGGGCTTGGCTGGGGGCTAGTGGGAACGGCGCTGGGCGATCGAGCCCATGCCGGGAGACCAAGGGACCTGGGGTACGTCGCTGTAGAGACGCTCGATCTCGTAGTGCCGGCGAACGTCGTCCTGGAAGGCGTGCACCACGAAGTCGCCATAGTCCATCAGCACCCACTCCCAGGTGTCGAGGCCCTCGACACGCTCCGGGCGCCTGCCCGTAGCCGTGGCGACGGCAGCTTCGACCTCCTCGACCATGGCCTTCACCTGGCGCGGGTTCCTGCCGCTTCCCACGACGAACCACGACGTGATGGCCAGCACGTCTCCCACCTCCAGAGCGATGGTGCCCTCTTCGCCTTTGGCTGCCAGGGCGTCGCCTGCCAGGGCGACCTCCTCGGGCATCCGACCCTCAGCGGCCAAGGCCATCCAGATAATCCCGACCCAATATCACGGTGGCCCCGATGGCCGAGCCCGGCTCCTCTATGAGCACCAGCTCGCCCACACCCAGGGCCTCCCGCAACAGCTCGGCCCGGGCCCGCGAGGCCGGGTCGTAGTAGACGATCTGGGTGGTGGCCACGTCGAAGTCGGTGTGGTTGCCGACCTTGTCGACCTGCGCCCCGACCTTGCCGATGACGATGGCGGCGCCCACGCCGTGATCGAGCTTGCCGGTGCCGTCGAGCACCACCGACCGAAGCCGCGCTCCCTCCGGCCCCGACGGGAACGGGACGAACCGCGCCACCAAGGCAGCGATCTCCTCGCCCATCGGCATGTGGGTCTCGGCGGTGCTGTCGAGCGAGTCGAGAGCCGATGTCACCGGCAGCACCGCGAAGCCCACGTTGCCGGCCGCCAGGGCTCGGACGAACTTGCCCACGCCCACGTCCACCTCGCCCGGGACCACGCCGGGGCGCGAGAGGTCGTTGCTCACCGCACCCAGCCACGCCGTCCAGAAGGCCTCCCTCCGGGCGAGGCGCGCCAGGTCGCTCTCGTCGGAGTCCTGCGCGCTCAGGTACTCCCACACCTTCGACGGAGCGAGGTCGACCTGGCCCACCGGGAAGCCGGTGACCGAGTCGGGGTTGTCGACACGCAGGGTGCCCACGGGGGTCACCAGGTCACCCCAGCGAGGTGGCCTGATCTCGTCGATGCCACCCAGCCCGACGCCCAGCAGGCGCTCGGTGGCAGAGCCCAGGGCATCGATCCCCTCCTGGGCGAAGATCGTGGAGAGCTGGGCCTGAGCGGCCGGCGCTCCCTCGGAGGCAGGGCCGGTGGCCACGATGGTGGAGCCGGGGATCTCTATGACCGCCCCGGCCCCCTCGCCGCTCAGGATGAGCACCGACACGCTGTCGAGAGCTCCCTGGGAGTCCACGAGCGCGAGCCCGTGGATGGGGGTGGGTTCCACGATGGCCTGCCACCCCGGTGCGGCCGGGTCGTCGATGGTGCGGATGAGGCGTCCGTCGCTGCTGCCGAGCACCACCCTCATGCCCACGAGGACGAGCACGGGCGCGGCCACCACCAGGAGCGTGAGGCACACGGGGAAACCCCAGCGCCACCAGGGTGAGGAACGGGAGCTGTAGCGGCCGCGATAGCGCCCCCCGCCGTTGGAAGACGGCCGCGGCTCATCGTCGACCTCGGGGGCCGTGGTGACTTGCACGGCTCAACCATAGAGTCCGCGCTGGCGTGCGACCTCCACCACCCCGCGCGGCACGAGCAGCTCCACCGGAGCGCCACGACCGAACCGGTCGCGCAGGTCGGTGCTCGAGACGTCGAGCCTCGGCACCCTCACCTTCGTGGAGGGCCACCCGTCAGGGCCCTCGGCCGGCATGGCGCCCTCCCGGTCGACCAGCACCAGCTCGGCGAGGCCCCTCAGCTCCGTAGCCCTGCGCCAGCTCTCCAGACCCGCTGCGGCGTCGGCCCCCACCACGAGGAACAGCTCGGAGAGGCCCGAACCACGCAGCTCGACGAGCGTGTCGACGGTGTACGAGGGGCCCCCACGGCGGATCTCGAGGTCGCTTGCCTCCAGGCCATCCAGTGGCGCCACGGCCGCCTCCACCATGGCGAGGCGGTCCGCCGCAGGGGTCACCGGCCGACCCGAGACCTTCTGCCAGGGTTCGTTGGCCACCACCATCAGGACGCGATCGAGACCGAGGGCGTAGCGCACCTCCAGCGCCGCTACCAGGTGGCCGATGTGGGGAGGGTCGAAGGTGCCTCCGAAGACCCCCACCCTCTGGGTGGCCGCTGCCATCTGGCGATTTTGCCACCCTGCGTGCCACCCGCCACGAAAGCCCTGGTCAAGGGGTCGGAGCGCTATTGACGTGACCCGCAGAGCGGGGTGTCCTAGTGTTAGAGGTTCCCCCAACAAGACCGTCCCCCCAGTCGCAACCCCAGGTGACACACGTCACCGCTCATATTCGGAACATTTCCGGGTAGGGGCGGTGCTGACATCGGTGTCATCCCCCGTAATCAGGGAAGTCCCAAAAGCAGGGTTCCCGGTTGAGAGCAGGTGTCATGAGCGATTCAGTCGGCCAGTACCTCAACGAGATCGGTCTCGTCCCCCTCCTCACGGCGGACGAAGAGCGCGAGCTGGCGCAGATCATCGAGGCCGGCACCCAAGCCCGGGAGCGCCTCGAAGCCGGTGAGAGCGGCCGAGAGCTGCAGCGTGCGGTGCGCGCAGCGGCGGAGGCCAAGGACCGCTTCATCCGGGCGAACCTGCGCCTGGTCGTGAGCGTGGCCCGCCGCTACCCCCTCCCCCCGGGCATGGAGCTGCTCGACCTGGTGCAGGAGGGGAACATCGGCCTGGAG
>CAYNQN010000174.1:0-2850 GCA_964399375.1 uncultured Rhabdothermincola sp.
CGGGCCACGTAGTTGGCCGACAGGATCGCCACCTCGGTGGCCTCGCGCAGGCCCTCTGCCCCCATCATCGTGATGTAGGCCCACGAGATGGGCAGGATCCCTGCCGAGCCCCACGGCCCCGCCGAGATGGGCCCGATGCCGGTGGCCGGCCCCGCCTCGGGCACGAGCGGGTGGTTGGGCAGGAAGGGGGCCAGGTGCGTCCTCGCCGCCACCGGCCCCACGCCTGGCCCACCGCCGCCATGGGGTATGCAGAACGTCTTGTGGAGGTTCAGGTGTGAGACGTCTGCGCCGAACTGGCCGGGCTTGGCCAGCCCCACCAGGGCGTTGAGGTTCGCCCCGTCCAGGTAGACCTGACCGCCGTTGTCGTGGACGATCTCGCACATCTCCCCGATGGCGGTCTCGAACACGCCGTGCGTTGAGGGGTAGGTGACCATCAGGCACGAGAGGCGCTCCGAGCTCTCCTCGGCCGCCTGGCGAAGGGCCTCGACGTCCACGTTGCCGTCCTCGTCGCAGGGCACGACCACCACCCGTAGCCCGGCCATCGAGGCGCTGGCTGCGTTGGTCCCGTGCGCCGAGGCCGGGATCAGGCATATGTCCCGGTGGCCCTCTCCCTGGCTGTGCTGGTAGGCCCGGATGGCCAGCAGTCCGGCCAGCTCGCCCTGGGATCCGGCGTTGGGCTGCAGTGAGACGGCGTCGTAGCCCGTGATCTCGGCGAGCATGTGCTCGAGGTCGTCGAAGAGGCGGAGGTAGCCGGCGGCCTGGTCGACCGGGGCGAAGGGATGCAGGTCGGAGAGCTCCGGCCAGGTGATGGGGATCATCTCGGCGGTGGCGTTCAACTTCATCGTGCACGAGCCGAGGGGGATCATCGCCCTGTCCAGCGCCAGGTCGCGGTCGGCCAGGCGGCGCAGGTAGCGCAGCATCTCGGTCTCGGAGTGGTAGCTGTGGAACACCGGGTGGGTGAGCATCGGATCGCTGCGGACGAGCGAAGAGGGGATGGCGCCGGGCTCGGGCTCCACGTCGTCGAAGGAGAGCTCCAGTCCGAACGCAGCCCACAGCTTCTCGACGACCTCGGGGCTGCAGGTCTCGTCGAGGGTTATACCCAGGGTGCCCTCGTCTCTCAACCTCAAGTTGAGGCCCAGGTCGAGGGCTGCTCGCAGGCGACCGGAAGCGGCTCCTGGCTCGGTGATCGTGAGGGTGTCGAAATAGGTGTCGTGGGCCACCTCGATTCCGCCGGCACGCAGGCCGGCAGCGAGGGTCGCCGTGAGCTGATGGACTCGCAGGGCGATCCGGCGCAGGCCCTCGGGGCCGTGCCACACCGCGTACAGGCCGGCCATGACCGCCAGGAGCACCTGGGCCGTGCAGATGTTGGAGGTGGCTCGCTCCCGGCGGATGTGCTGCTCGCGGGTCTGCAGCGCCAGCCGGTAGGCGGTCCTGCCCTTCGAGTCCACCGAGACGCCCACGAGCCGCCCGGGCAGGTTGCGCTGGTAGGCCTCGCGCGTGGCCATGAAGCCTGCGTGGGGGCCGCCGTAGCCCATTGGGACGCCGAAGCGCTGGGTGGAGCCCACGACGATGTCGGCCCCCGCCTCTCCTGGGGATGTCACGGCCACGAGGGCGAGGATGTCGGCGGCCACGCAGGCCAGGCCGCCCGAAGAGTGGATCGCGTCCACCAGGGGAGCGAGGTCGCGCAGGCGACCGCTGGATCCCGGGTACTGCACCAGCAGCCCGAAGGCTCCGCTCATGTCGCCGGGATCGTCGAGGTCCACCACCTCCACGTGGATCCCCAGGGGCTTCGCGCGGGTGGCCACCACGGCGATGGTCTGGGGGTGGCAGTCGGCGTCGACCATGAAGGTGTCGCCGGCACCGGGCGCCAGCCGCTTGGCCATGGCCATGGCCTCCGCTGCGGCGGTCCCCTCGTCGAGCAGCGAGGCGTTGGCCAGGTCGCAGCCGGCGAGGTCGGCCACCATCGTCTGGAAGTTGAGCAGCGCCTCCAGGCGGCCCTGGGAGATCTCGGGCTGGTAGGGCGTGTAGGCCGTGTACCAGGCCGGGTTCTCGAGCACGTTGCGCGCGATGACCGGCGGGGTGACGGTCCCCGTGTAACCGGTGCCGATGAGCGAGGTGAGCACCTCGTTGCGCTCGGCCAGCGACCGCAGCTGCGCCAGCATCCCGGCCTCCGTGGTCGGCGGGCCCAGGTCGAGGGGCTTGTCCCAGCGGATCGAGGGCGGTACCACGGCGTCGATCAGCTCGTCGAGGCTTGCGAGCCCGAGCGCATCGAGCATCTCCGCCCGGTCCGAGGGGGTGGGCCCGATGTGGCGGGGAGGGAACTGGGAGTCGTCGGGCAGCCGGGTCATGTGGTCACTCTCGCATAGTCCGGCCGGCATCCGGGCAACCCCGTACGGACCCCCACGAGCTCCCGGCGGGGGAGCGGAGGCTCAGGCGAGCTGGCGGGCGACCGTGGCGTGGTCGAAGTAGTTGCGCACGCAGGTCAGCTTGCCCTCCTCGAAGATGTAGAAGGAAGCCATGCGCACCCGGAAGCCTCGCCGGGTGGGCTCGATGCCCTCGATGCGCCCCACGTGGGTGCCACTGATCCACGACTCGGCGACGGACGCCGTGGGGGCGTGGTGCAGCGCTATGACCTCCACCGAGTAGTCGGGGAAGGCGTTGTGGCGCTCCTTCAGGTAGCGCGTGCAGACCTGCATCCCGTCGTAGACGCGACCGTTGCCGATCAGCTCGTAGCGGGGGTGGGGGAACACCTCGGCAAAGCGCTCGAAGTCGAGCTCCTGCTCGGCGGCGAGCAACGTCGCTATCACCTCTGCACGCCGTCGGTCGAACAGCTCATCGGTCATGTCCATG
>CAYNQN010000175.1:0-2841 GCA_964399375.1 uncultured Rhabdothermincola sp.
GCGCCCCAGCGACTACTTCGACCGCAACTGCTTCATCGGCGCCTCCAACATCGTGCGGGTGGAGATGGCTCGCCGCTACGAGATAGGCGTGGGCAACCTGTGCTGGGGCAACGACTTCCCCCACCCCGAGGGCACCTGGCCCCACACCCGCGAGTTCCTGGCCAACGTCTTCCACGACATCCCCCTCGACGAGACCGCCGCGATCCTGGGCGGCAACGCCGTGGACGTCTACGGCTTCGACGCCCAGGCGCTCCAGCCGCTGGTCGACCGGGTGGGCCCCACGCCTGACGAGCTGGGCCAGCGGGCCGATCAGGCAGTGGAGCACTCCGCCAAGTGGGCCGACGCCAAGAGGGCGGGTCGGCCCTGGCTCACCGGCATCGAGACCTGGCCGGCGGCGGCACCCACGGCCGCACCCACGCCGTGACCACCGACTCGGGGGTCGACCCCGCCCCCTCCACGACGGCCGCCGCCGCGACCACCGTGCGGTTCAACCCCCTCGACGCCGGGTTCGTCGCCTCCCCCTACGCCCTCTACGGCGCGCTGCGCGACCAGGACCCGGTCCACTGGTCCGACCTGCTCTGCGGGTGGGTGATCACGCGCTACGACGACGTGAGCGCCGTGCTGCGCGACCCGTCGATGTCGAGCGACGTACGCAGGGCCACCCCCAACCCGATCGTCGACATGGAGCTGGAGGGCCTGGCCCAGCACCCCCGGGCGTCGCAGACGGTGGTGCACCTCGACGACCCCGACCACGCGCGCGTCCGCAAGATCCTGGCGGCGCCCTTCCGGGTGCGCGAGATCAACCGGCTGTCCAGCCTCGTGGAGTCCCGCGTCGAGGCCGCCATCGAGCGGCTGCGCTCCGAGCACGGCGAGGGCACCTGCACCGTCGACCTGGTGGCCGACCTCGCCTACCCGCTCCCGGTGGAGATCTTCTCGACATGGCTGGGCATGCCCGCCGAGGCCGAACCGCAGTTCCGGGTGTGGACCAGCTGGGTGGCGCGCAGCCGCGACCCGATGCCACCAGAGGAACGGGACGAGCTGTTCGCGGCGCTCGACGCCATGTACGACTACCTGGCCGAGCAGGTCGCCGAGCGGCGGCGCTCGCCTCGCGACGACCTCCTCTCGTACCTGGTGCACGCCGACGAGGACGGCGAGAAGATGAGCGAGGACGAGCTGATGTCGCAGCTCATCACGCTCTACATGGCGGGCCACGAGCCCACCGCCAGCCTCGTCGCCAACGGGACCCTCGCCCTCATGCAGCACCCCGACCAGCTCGAGCGCCTGCAGGCGGAGCCCGAGCTGGTGCGCAACGCCGTGAACGAGCTGCTGCGCTACGACGGGCCCAACCAGTTCATCCGACGGGTGACCACCCAGCCGCTGCGGCTCGGCGGTGTCGAGATCCCGGCCGGAGCCGTGCTCTACGTGGGGCTGGCCTCGGCCAACCGCGACCCACGGCGGTGGGGCCCCGACGCCGACGAGGTGGTGGTCGACCGGCCCGACGCCGCCGAGCACGTCCAGTTCGGCAGCGGCGCCCACGCCTGCATCGGCTCGCACCTGGCGCGCCTGCAGGCCGAGCTCATGCTGGGCGCCGTCCTGGCCAGGCTCGACGGGCTCCAGCTGGCCGGCGAGCCAGTGTGGAGCACGCGCATGTTCATCCGCGGCCTGTCGTCGCTGCCCGTGCGGTGCTCGATACGGCCATGACCGACGTAGACGGAGAATCCGCAGTGAGCGAGACCGAGACCGATCCCGAGGTTGCCGGCACGAGCATCCCCTTGCACGACTTCCTGGGCCTCGAGTTCAAGTGGCAGGACGGGCCTGGTGTGGCCGAGGTGCGGATGCCGGTGCGGCCTGCGGCCCTCGGCTTCACGCGGAACCTCCACGGGGGCGCCATCGCCACCATGGTCGACCTGGCCAGCGCGCTGGCCGCCGCCCAGACGAGCGGCCACGACCCCAAGGCCGACTCGCTGATCACCATCGACATGCACGTGCGCTACCTGGGCCGCCCCTACACCGACGCCGTCAAGGCCGAGGCCAAGGTGGTGCGGACCGGCAAGCAGCTCGTGGTGGTCACCTGCGACGTGAGCGACGACGAGGGCCACCTGATCGCCGTCGCCGACTGCTCGATGATGAAGGTGCCGCTCCGCCGGCCCCTCACCTAGGGCATACGCCTCTCAGTGAGCTCCGGGTGCTCGTCGAAGAGGACGGGCAGGAACATGAGCTCCAGCAGGCGGGCCAGCTCGTCGGGATCGGGGATCACGTCGGGTACCCGGAAGAGCCCGGCCGCCACCACCATCAACCACCTCTGGGCATCGTCCGTGCTGACTCCAGGGCGGAGCATGCCCTGCTCCTCTGCCGACTCGAACAGAGGCTCCACCAGGGGCCGGATCCCCTCCAGCACCGCTCGCGTGCCCACCCTTGCCATCGCCTCGCTGGACGCCGGGGCCATGAGCGAGCGCAGGCCCGGTTCCGTGGCTATGCGAGCCATAGCGATGGCAAGGCCCTCCACCAGGAAGCGCTCGGGCGGGGCCGGCGATCCCAGGGTGTCGATTACCTCGCGGCCGACCCTGAACGTCACCTGCACCACCACGGCGGTGAGCAGCTCCTCCTTCGAGTCGACGTAGCGGTACACCGACGAGCGGTGAAGGCCCACCGCCTCGGCCACCGAGTCGAGGCGGAGCGCTGCCGCACCCTGCTCGCGCACGATCTCCTCCGCTGCGTCCACCAACCGCTGGCGGGTTGCTGCGAACTCGGCGCTGTCGGATCGAGCCTTCCAGTCGGTCACCCCCACATCTTCCCTCCGCCACCGTGCCAGGAGCGACCGTTCCCGTTCCGCAGAACACG
>CAYNQN010000176.1:0-2841 GCA_964399375.1 uncultured Rhabdothermincola sp.
TTCAAGGGATCGATGGCGGCCAGGGCGGCCCCGATCTCGGTGCCCAGCAGCATCCGGCCGGTGAGCTCCATGGTGACCTGGGCCTGGATGGGCACCGGGCGCCCGTGGGCGGCCATGGCCCGGCGGGCGCCGATGACGGCGGCCTTCAGGGCCAGCAGGTCGAAGTGGGTCTCGAGGATCAGCAGGTCGACCCCGCCCTCGATGAGGGCGTGGGCGGCCACCTCGTATGCGTCGCGCAGGTCGGCGAAGCGGATCTGGCCGAGGGAGGGCGACTTGGTGCCGGGCCCGAGCGAGCCGGCGACGAACCGGGGGTGGTCGGCCGTGGAGTGCTGGTCGGCGACCTCGCGGGCGATGCGGGCGTTGGCCAGCGCTACCTCGTGCGCCCGCTCGGCTATGTCGTACTCGCCCAGCGGCACGGCGAAGGCGCCGAAGGTGTTGGTCTCCACCACGTCGGCGCCCACCTCGAGGTAGGCGTTGTGCAGGGCCGCCACCACGTCGGGCCGGGTGACGCCGAGGATGTCGGTGCAGCCTTCGAAGGCCGGCCCGCCGTAGTCGTCGAGGCTCAGGTCCTGGGTCTGGATCCAGGTGCCGGTGGCGCCGTCGAACACGACGACCCTCTCCCTCACCGTCTCCAAGTAGCTGCTGACCACACACGAAGGCTACCGGCCCACTCCGACCCCCTTCGCCTTGGCACACGATCGCGCTGGATACGACGCGATCGTGTGCCAAGGCCGGGTGGGGAGGTGTCGGCACGTAGGCTGCGAGTCGTGAAGATCTACACGCGAAAGGGAGACGACGGCACCACCGGCCTGCTCTTCGGCGGGCGCGTCGCCAAGGATGCTCCGGGTCCGGTCGCCTACGGGGTGGTCGACGAGGCCCAGGCGGCCATCGGCGTCGCACGGGCGAGCTCGGGCGCCGGCAGCGAGCTGGACGTGATGCTCGTCTCCATCGAGCGTGACCTGTGGGTGCTGATGGCCGAGCTGGCCACCGACCCCTCCAACCACCACAAGCTCACGCCCGGCCAGAGCCAGGTGACCGCCGAGATGGTCGACCGGCTCGAGGCCCTCATCGACGAGGTGAGCGCTCGCTTCGAGCCCCCCACCGAGTTCGTGGTGCCGGGCCAGACGCTCGTCTCGGCCCAGCTCGACGTGGCCCGCACCGTGGTGCGTCGGGCCGAGCGCGAGGTGGTCGGCATGGCCGACCGGTCACCCCTGGCGCTGCGATACCTCAACCGCCTGAGCGATCTGCTCTGGACGTTGGCCCGGTGGCAGGAAGGCGAGTCGCTGGCGGTCCGCCAGGCCTCGCCACGATCGAGCGGGAGCGAGCTATGAGCCTGAGAGTCGAGTTGGCGGCGCGTGTGCCGGAGGGGGCTGAGGCGGTCGTTGTGCCGGTCAGCTCCGACGGGGAGCGCCCGGGCGAGCTGACCCGCCCCGGCGTGGCCGAGTACCTGGCGGCCCAGGGCTTCGAGGGCAAGGCCGACCAGACGGCACTGCTGCGCGCCGCTGCGCTCGGCGCGGGCGCGGTGGGCACGTGGGCTCCCGACACCTGGGCGCCCGACCTGCTGTTGGTGGGCGTGGGCCCAACGGCCGACGTGGACGCCGGCGTGCTGCGCCGGGCCTCTGCGCACGCGCTGCGAGCGGCCAAGCGGCGCTCGGTGGTGGCCAGCCGGCTGCTCGAGGCCCTCCCTCCCGGTGGCGACGTGCCCGAGGCCGTGCAGGCCATAGCGGAGGGGGCCGGCCTCGCCGACTACCGCTTCAACCGCTACCGGACCAAGCCCGAGCCGGCGGGGGTCGAGCAGCTGGTGCTGGTCTCGAAGGGTGGGAAGCGTGCCGCCACGGCTGTGGAGCGGGCCATGCGGATCGTGGAGGGGGTGGCGCTCGCTCGTGACCTGGTCAACACGCCCGGGGGCGAGCTGACGCCCATCGCTCTGGCCGAGGCCGCCGTGGAGGTGGCGGAGCGCGAGGACCTGCAGATAAGCGTGCTCGACGAGCACGACATCCGCGCGGCGGGCCTGGGAGGGCTCCTGGGCGTGAACAGGGGCTCCAACCAGCCGCCGCGCTTCATCGAGCTGGGCTGGGAGCCCGAGCACCCGCGCGGGACGCTGGCCTTGGTGGGCAAGGGGATCACGTTCGACTCCGGTGGGCTGTCGATCAAGCCGGCCGACTCGATGATGACGATGAAGGACGACATGGGCGGGGCCGCAGCGGTGATCGGCGCCTTCGCCGCCATGAGCGCGGTGTCGCCCCGGTGCCGGGTGCGCGGCTACATACCCACCACCGACAACATGAGCGGCGGCGACGCCACCCGCCCAGGCGACGTGCTGAGGATCCGCAACGGCACCACGGTGGAGGTTCTCAACACCGACGCCGAGGGTCGGCTGATACTGGCCGACGCCCTGTCGCTGGCCAGCGAGGCCGAGCCCGACGCCATCGTCGACCTGGCCACGCTCACCGGCGCGGTGGCCATCGCATTGGGAGATCGGGTCACGGGCCTCATGGGGAACGACCAGCGCTGGATCGACCAGGTCCGGGAAGCTGCAGACAAGGTGGGGGAGAGGGTGTGGCAGCTGCCGTTGCCCGCCGACTACCGCTCCCGCATCGAGTCCGACGTGGCCGACCTGCGCAACATGAGCAAGACACGCGACGGGGGCACGATCACGGCGGCCCTCTTCCTGAAGGAGTTCGTGGGCGAGGGCATCCCCTGGGCCCACCTCGACATCGCCTCCACCGCCTGGTGGAAGGACTCGCCCGAGGGCGAGATGAGCCGCGGTGGCACCGGCTGGGGCGTGAGGACCCTGCTGGAGCTGGCCCGCACGTTCAAGGCGCCGGCCCGGAACCGGGC
>CAYNQN010000177.1:0-2830 GCA_964399375.1 uncultured Rhabdothermincola sp.
GGCCAGGGCCAAGGCAGCCGGGAACCTGGAGGCCGGCGACGTGGACCTCGACTACATCCGGGCACTGGAGTACGGCATGCCCCCGGCCGGGGGCCTGGGCATCGGCATCGACCGGCTCGTGATGCTGCTGGCCGGGGTGGAGAGCATCCGAGAGGTGATCCTCTTCCCGACGCTCCGCCCCGAGGGCGGGGATACAGCCCCTTGACGGCCACCCTGCGGAGGCGACTGGACAACGTCGCCCTGCGGGCCCAGGCGCGCCTGGAGGGGGAGTGGGTCGACCGGATGCTGCCGTGGATCGCGGCCAGCCTCCTCTTCCTCGTGCTGGCGGCGCTGGCGCTGGCCAAGGCCCGTTCGCTGGAGGGAACGATCGACCTCTCGATCTACAACCAGGCCGCCTGGCTGATCCGCGAGGGCCGAGAGCCCCTGATCACGATCGGGAGCGACGGGCCCACCAACCTGCTCGCCCACCAGGCAGCCTTCCTCTTCTACCCGATGCTGGCGATCACCTACGTGGTGCCGATCGTCCCGGCGCTGCTCATGCTCCAGTCGGCGGCCCTGGCCCTCGGCGTGGTGCCGCTGTGGCGCGTGAGCAGGCGATTCGTCAACCTGCGGGTGGGTGCCGCCACCGTGCTGCTGGCCGTCTACGCCCTGTACCCGACGCTGCACAACCTCAACCTCGACGGGTTCCACCCCGAGGTCGTGGCCGTCCCCGGGCTCATCGCGGCCTTCTACTTCGCCTTCTCGCGTCCCACCGACGCCGGCCCGCAGTCGGAGAGCGGGCGCTCGATCGACGTGGGCTTCATGGCCAAGTTCGGGATGAACGCCATACCGGCTCGCAGGTGGTGGCTCTTCGGGCTCTGCTGCGTGGTGGTCGTGGCGTCGCGGGCCGACCTGGCCATAGCCGTGGCCGGGCTGGGTGCCTTCATGGCCTTCGAGGGCCACCGCCGGGCGGGTTTCATCACCCTCGTCCTGAGCCTGGCATGGCTCCTCGTTGCCGGCCTCGTCCTGGCGCCCGCCTTCGGTGACGGCACCTTCCCCTACCTGACCGCCTTCGCCTCCTTCGGCCACACGCCCGGATCGGTCGTGTGGGGGATGATCACCCACCCCGCCGAGGTGCTGGGCCGCCTCGTCGACGAGCAGAACTTCCGGTTGCTCATCACGCTGCTCGCCCCGGTGATCTTCCTGCCGCTGCTCGCCCCGCGCTTCCTGCTGCCCGTGATCCCCCTCGAGATCCTCTACCTGGTCTCCGACGTGCCGTCCGAGTCGCGCTTCGGGGCGCAGACCGTGGCCATCACCGCCTTCGTGTTCATCGCTACGGCGTTCGCGCTCGGGCGCATCGGTCGCATGGGCATAGCGCAGGTCACGGTGGACAAGCGGGTGCTGGGCGCCCTGCTACTGGCGGGATCGCTCTTCTTCGTGGGCGACGCCGCCAGCTCGCCCTACCGCGAGCCCTGGAACTGGGGCGGCCAGGACAGGGTGGATGCCGCGCGCCACGACGCGGCAGACATCGTGGGGCGGGAGGCCTCGGTGTGGACCACCTCGTCGATGCTGCAGCTCCTGGCCGAGCGCACCGAGGTCCATATGATCGTGCGTGAAGAGGGCCTGGACGCCTCCTCGATCCCCGACGACACCGAGGTGGTCGTGCTCGACGGCGCCGATACGGCAGGGTGGCCCCTGGGCGAGCTGGCGCGGCTGCGCCGGGTGCTGGCCGCCGACGGGTTCGTCGCGGCGTTCGACGAGCGGGGGGTGGTGGTGCTGGTGCGCCAGACGGTGCCCGGGCCAGGGCCCGGGCTGGGGTCCGAGTCGGGGCCCCAGTCAGGCTAGGTGGGTGGTCCCCAGAGCCTTCCTGAGTGAGTCGGCAGCGGCGTCGAGGGCCTCGGCCGAGGGCTCGGCTGCGTTGGCGAGGTCGAGGTCTCCCATGTCGCCGATGGGCAGCACGTGAAGGTGGGTGTGCGGCACCTCGAACCCGGCGATCATCAGGCCGATCCTCTCGGGCCGGAACGCCTCGACCTGGGCGCGCCCGATCCGGCGGGCCACCACCATGAGGTGAGCCGCCAGGTCGTCGTCGAGATCGGTCCACTGGTCCACCTCGGCGATGGGGACCACCAGCGAGTGACCCGCTTGGACCGGGTTGATCGTGAGGAAGGCCACGCAGAGCTCGTCGCGCCACACGAAGCGGCCGGGTAGCTCGCCCTGGATGATCTTGGTGAAGACGGTCGCCATGCCCGAATCGTAGGCTGGGCGGCTGTGGACAGCCGGGAAGATCGCATCGCCACCATCCCAAACCTCATAACGCTGGTGCGCCTGGCCTGCGGGCCGGTCTTCCTGTGGCTCCTGGTTGGCCGCGACCAGATCGTGGCCGCAGGGATCCTGCTCTCGGTGCTCGGTGCCACCGACTGGATCGACGGCTACCTGGCGCGCCGCCTGGGCCAGGTCTCGACCCTGGGCAAGGTGCTCGACCCGGTGGCCGATCGGATCCTCATCTTCCTCGCCATAGCTGGGACGATGGCGGTGGGCGCCGCCCCTGCGTGGTTCTGCCTTGCGGTGCTGGCCAGGGAGGTGGCGGTTGCGGGGACCACCCTGGTGCTCGCCGCCCTGGGTGCGGTCCGCATCGACGTCACCTGGGTGGGCAAGGCCGCCACCTTCCTGCTCATGTTCGCCTTCCCGCTCTTCCTCGGTGGCGCCACCGACCTGGCGATGGCGCCCGTGTTCGGGGTGTTGGCGTGGGTCGTGGGGATACCGGGCCTGGTGCTTGCGGTGTACGCGGCCATCACGTACATACCGCTCGCGCGCAGCGCCCTGAGAGAGGGGCGCCGGCAGCGCCAGGCAC
>CAYNQN010000178.1:0-2815 GCA_964399375.1 uncultured Rhabdothermincola sp.
GACACCGACATCTTCTCTAGGGGGATGCCCTCGAAGAGGATCTTCATGTCCTCCACCGAGTCGATCGCCACGCCCGCCTTGCCCACGTCGCCCTCCACCCGGGGGTGGTCGGAGTCGTACCCCCGGTGGGTGGCGAGGTCGAAGGCCACCGACAGGCCCATCTGCCCGGCCGCGAGGTTCCGCCGGTAGAAGGCGTTGGACTCCTCGGCGGTCGAGAACCCGGCGTACTGGCGGATGGTCCAGGGCCGGTTGGTGTACATAGTGGCCCGCACGCCCCTCACGAACGGGGGCGCTCCGGGTATCGATCCCACGAAGTCGATGCCTTCGAGATCGGCCGCTGTGTACAGCGGCTTCACGTCGATCCCCTCCGGCGTGTGCCACGTGAGGGTCTCGGGCTCGGCACCCTTCAGATCCCTGCGAGCCAGCTCTTTCCAGTCCTGCTCTGTGCCGTCTTCCACGAGCCCAGCGTACGAGGCGGTCGATCGCGGTGGCGAGACGGGTGCCCTACGTCTCACCGGGACGGCGAGGGGGTTGCCCCGGGTAGCGTCTCGGTGATGGCCAAGCGCTTCGTGATCATCGGTGGCGGCCCGGCGGGCCACCAGTGCGCCACCCAGGCGGCGCGCTTCGGCGCCGAGGTGACCCTGGTGGAGCGCGACATCGTGGGAGGTGCCGCGCACCTGTGGGACTGCGTGCCCTCCAAGGCGATGATCGCCACCGGCGGGGCGCTCCACATGATCAACGAGGCGGCCTCCATGGGCCTGTCCGACGTGTCGGCCACGCTCGACTTCGAGAAGCTCCGCAAGAGGATCCTTGGCATAGAGGACCAGCTCCGGGCGTCGACGGTGGGCCTCCTCGAGAGCCAGGGCGTTCGCATGCTCCAGGGCGCGGGCCGGCTAGTGGGGCCCCACCAGGCGGTGGTGGAGACGGCGGAGGGATCACAGGAGCTGGAGGCCGACGCAGTGCTGCTCTCCACCGGCAGCCGCCCCCGCGTGCCCGACTGGGCGCCGCTCGACGGGCACCGCGTGCTCACCACCCGCGACGCCTACCCGCCACCCGAGCTCCCCGAGCACCTCGTGGTGGTCGGCTCTGGCGTCACCGGGGTGGAGTTCGCGCACATGTTCTCGTCGTTCGGCAGCGAGGTGACGCTCATCGTGAGCCGCCAGCAGGTGCTGCCCCAGAAGGACCCCGAGGTGGCCGCTGCTCTGGAGGCCGACTTCCTCTCACGTGGGGTCCGGCTGCTCAAGGGTGCGCGAGCGGTCTCGGCCGACGTCCGCGGCGACGGTGTGATCGTGGGATGCAACGACGGGCGCTCCGTGGAGGGCTCGCACGTGATCCTGGCCATCGGCTCGCTGCCCAACTCCGAGGGCCTCGGCCTCCAAGAGGCGGGCGTGGCCACCGACGGTGGGTACGTGGTGGTGAACCACAACTGCCAGTCCACCGTGCCGCACATCTACGCGGCCGGAGACCTCTCGGGGAAGCTGCCGCTCTCGTCGGTGGCGGCCATGCAGGGCCGCAAGGTGGCCGAGCACGCCATGGGCCTTCACGCAGGGCCGCACCGTCACCTCGACTACGAGAAGGCTGCCTCGGCGATATTCACGGTCCCCGAGATAGCGGACGTGGGCCTGGCGGAGGCCGACGCCTTCGCCGAGGGCCGCAAGATCCGGGTGACCAAGGTGCCCTTCTCGGCCAACGCCAAGGCTCTCATCGAGAACGACCCCCGCGGGTTCGTGAAGATCATCTCCGACCCCGCCACCGGTGTGGTGCTGGGCGGCTCGATCGTCGGCCGCAACGCCGCCGAGCTCATCTCGGTGATAGCGCTCGCGGTAACCGCCGGCCTGCGGGTGGTCGACCTGGTGGAGACGCTGCTGGTGCACCCCTCCCTCGCCGAAGCCATCTCCGACGCCGCCGAGTAGCCAGCCTCACCGAGGCTCCACCACCGGTTGGAAGCCCACACCGGTCCGAACTGGTGCGTGCTCGTCATCGGATCGGCCCGGGCGAGGCGCTGATCAACCCGCCAGGCATCTGGCACACCGCCGACTCCATCGAGCCAGGCCTTGTCCTCACGATAACCCCCGGCCTCGGCACCGAACACCGCCCCCGTTGACACCGATCCGGCCCTGATATCGGCTGGCGCTGGCTGCCCCGAGGCGGGAGATCCCGCTGGGGCTACTCGACGACGAGGACGATGTCGCCGGAGCCGACGGAGTCGCCGGGGGAGACCCGGACCTCCTTGACGGTGCCCGCGGCGTCGGAGGAGATGTTGTTCTCCATCTTCATCGCCTCGAGCACGCAGACGGTCTGGCCGGCCTCGACGGCCTGGCCGACCTCCACGAGCACCTTCACGATGGTGCCCTGCATCGGCACGGTGACCGAGCCCGGCCCGGCCGACGCAGCCACCGAGCCCGAGCTGGAGCGGCGGGGCCTGGCCTTGGCCTGAGCGGCCGCGCCGACTGCGCCGGGGGCAGCCCAGACGCTCACGGCGAAGCGCTTGCCGTTGACCTCCACGTCGACGTCACGCCGGACCTTGGCCTCGCCGTCGCCCTCGTCGTCCGAGCCGGAAGGCCTGGGGGCGGCGCTCGATGCGGAGAGGTCGAGCCGCTCCTCCACCCACTTCGTGGAGTGCTCGCCGGCCTGGAAGTCGGCGTGCTCCAGGATCGCGAGGTCGGCGGGGATCGTGGTGGCGATCCCCTCTATGCGCATCTCGCGAAGGGCCCGCAGCATGCGGCGGATGGCGGTGGGCCGGTCGGCGCCCCACACGATGAGCTTGCCGACGAGGTTGTCGTAGTACTGGCTGACCTCGTCGCCCGACTCGTAG
>CAYNQN010000179.1:0-1412 GCA_964399375.1 uncultured Rhabdothermincola sp.
TCGCCGCTGCGATCGGCCTCACCTCGGTGGCCAACGTGCAGGTGAAGGCCGATCCCGCGGGTAGGCACAAGCTCCTGGAGGTCAACCCCCGGTTCCCGGGGAGCATGCCCCTCACGGTGGCCAGCGGCGTCGACATGCCCACGCTCGCCCTGTCGGAGGTCCTCGGCCTGCCCGTCCCGGCCGAGGTGGCCTTCAGGGACCTGGCGATGGTCCGGTTCTGGGACGATGTGTTCATGGACGTCGAGGAGGGCCGTCCGCTGCCGCTCACCGAAGAGGCCCTGGCGGCGGAGCAAGGGGAACGGTGGTGACCTTCGAGGCCCCGGTACTCGATCGGGGCTCCGATCTGCACGTGCACTCCACGTTCTCCGATGGAGCCAGCACCATCGACGAGAACCTCGTGTCGGCGGTGGGTCATGGTCTCCACACGATCGGGATGGTCGACCACGTGAGGCGCGACACCACATGGGTGCCTGGCTTCGTCGAGGCGGTGCGGGCCCTCGACGGGCTCGACGGCATGAAGGTTCTGTGCGGGGTGGAGGCGAAGATCCTCGACGTGGAGGGCGAAGTCGACATGCCGCTCGGGATGCCCACGCTCGACTACGTGCTCGTTGCCGACCACCAGCTGCCGCGCCCCGGCGGGCCCATGAACCCGGTGGACGCCACCGAGGCGTTGCGCACGGGTGAGCTGAAGGCCGACCAGGTGATCGAGGACCTGGTCGAGGCCACCGTCAACGCTCTCGGCTGCTACGACCGGATCGTCCTCGCCCACCTCTTCAGCATCCTGCCCAAGTGCGGGCTCGACGAGGAGCAGGTGCCCGATGCGCTGGTGCGGCGCCTGGGTGACGCAGCTCGCAGGGCGGGCGCCGCGGTGGAGGTGAACGAGAAGTGGACGTGCCCGTCGGCCCGGGTGGCGGACATCATCGACGGTTGCGGTGTGAGGATCACGCTCAGCACCGATGCCCACCACGAGTCGCGCGTGGGTCGCTACTCGTATGTGGAGGATGTGGCGCGAGAGGTGGAGCGCAGGCACGCCGAGCCGGCTGATCGCTGAGGGTCGGCGTTGGGAGACCTCGGTGCGGCTCTGCTGGTGGTCGTGGTGCTGGCGGGCGCGGTCCCGCTGGTCATCGGGGCCTACCAGTTCGCGCTGATCGGCCTGTGCCGCTGGCGCAACCACTACGACCGCTGCGGAGACGCGCTCCCACGCACGGCCATATTGGTGCCGGCCTGGAACGAGGCCCTGGTGCTGGATGCCTCGATCGATCAGCTGGTGGCGCTCGACTACCCGGCCGATCGCCTGCGTGTGTACGTGATCGACGACGCCAGCACCGACGAGACGCCCCAGCTGCTCGATCGCAAGGCGCGGGAGCATCCGGGCCAGGTGTTCCACCTCCCCTCTCCCGGCGGAGGTGGAA
>CAYNQN010000179.1:1422-2804 GCA_964399375.1 uncultured Rhabdothermincola sp.
TGTTCCACCTCCGCCGGGAGAGGGGAGGCGAGGGGAAGGCCCACACGCTCAACCACGGCTTGGCGGTGGTGCTGGGCGAGAGCTGGGCAGAGGCCGTGCTGATCATGGATGCCGACGTGGTCTACGAGCCCGACTCGCTGCGCAAGATGGCCCGGCACCTCGCCGATCCCGAAGTGGGGGCGGTGACCGCCTACATAAAGGAGGGGAGCAGGCCGGGCACGTCGTTCAACCGCTTCATCGCGTACGAGTACGCAACCGCGCAGGCAGCGGGGCGCCGTGCGCAGAACGTGATCGGCGCCCTCGCCTGCCTGGCGGGAGGGGCCCAGCTGCACACCCGAGCCAACCTCGAGGCCATCGGTGGGCGGATCGACACCAGCTCCCTGGCGGAGGACACCGTCACCACGTTCCTCACGCAGCTCCAGGGCCGCCGGGTGATCTTCGAGCCCAACGCCGTGTGCTGGGCCGAGGAACCTTCGGGGGTGTCGGCGCTGTGGCGCCAACGGTTGCGCTGGGCGCGGGGGAACGTGCAGGTGACCCGGCGCTTCAAGGGCGTGTGGTTCAGGCCCTCGCAGGATCACCGCTTGGGAGGGATCACCTTCGGGCTCATCTGGTTCAGCATCTTGCTGCTGCCGGCCGTGATGGTGCTGTCGTCGGCGGCGCTGGTGGTGCTGTTCCTCACCGACTTCGGCCTGGCCCAGCAGGCGTTCAGGCAACTGTGGATCCTCAACGCTCTCGCCTTCGTGTTCACGACGGCGTTCGCGCTGCTCATCGACCCTCCCACCGCGAGGCGGGCATGGCGCCAGGCGATCATGTTCCCGGGCCTGTTCTCGGTGTTGATCATCGTCTTCACGCTCTGCCCAGCGTTGCTGGTGGTGCTGGAGGACGCGCTGGCTCGCTGGACCGGCTTTGTGGTGACCGACGCGCAGGTGCGCGCCGTGATGATCGCTGCCTACCTGTGGGTCGCCGGGTGCATGGCCGGCGCGTACCTGGCGAAGAAGGTGGACGACTGGGGTCTGCCCAGGGCCGCCCGTGCCCTCGTCTACCTGGTGGGCTACGGGCCGCTGCTTTGCGCGGTGACCTTCACGGCCTACGTGCACGAGGTGCGCCACCGCGAGCAGCGCTGGGAGAAGACCGAGAAGGTGGGCTCTGTGGGGATCCGCTCGTGAGACCCGACGGCGGGTCGCGTGGATTCCCGCCCCCCAGCGGACCTGGGCCGGAACAAGGCGCCATCCGGTTCCAGCGCGATCTGGACGAGAGCCGCCGTGTCGAGGCCCGCCTCCCATGGAAGCAGCTCGTGGCCTCGGCCCTGGTAGCGGTCGTTGTGGCAGCCCGTTACCTGTGGTTCGCGTAGTCCCCGGGGGGTCGAAGGGACACCCGCTCCA
>CAYNQN010000180.1:0-2791 GCA_964399375.1 uncultured Rhabdothermincola sp.
GGCCCGCCTCCTTGGTGGCGGTGCGCTGAGCGTCGTCGAAGTAGGCGGGGACGGTGATGACGGCCTGGTTCACCGTGTCGCCCAGGTACGCCTCGGCGTCACGCTTGAGCTTCTGGAGGATGCGGGCGGAGATCTCCTGCGCCGTGTACGCCTTGCCGTCGATGTCGATGGTCCAGTTGGTGCCCACGTGGCGCTTCACGGAGCGGATGGTGCGGTCGGGGTTGGTGATGGCCTGGCGCTTGGCCACCTCTCCCACGAGCACCTCGCCGCCCTTCGAGAAGGCGACCACCGACGGGGTCGTGCGCGACCCCTCGGCGTTGGGGATCACGACGGGGTCGCCGCCCTCCAGGACGGAGACCACCGAGTTGGTGGTTCCGAGGTCGATTCCTACGGCCTTGGCCATGTGCTGCTTCTCCTAGCTGTCTTCTTCGATCGGTGTGATCTCAGTCGATCATAAAAGTTGAGTCGTGCGCTATCAACTTGGTCGGCGCCCCAGTTGTTCCCGATCGCGCTCTATTCTGCGGCCATGCCCGCCACACTCCTGCTGGTCCGCCACGGCCAGAGCGTCTGGAACCAAGCCAACCTCTTCACCGGCTGGGAGGACGCCGACCTCTCCGAGCTCGGCCGCCAGGAGGCCGCCCAGGCCGGGCGGGACCTGGCCGAGGCCGGCATCGCCCCCACCGTGGTCCACACCTCGCTGCAGACCCGAGCCATCCGCACCGCCCAGATCGCCCTCGACGAGCTCGGCCGCCTCTGGCTGCCGGTGCGGCGCTCGTGGCGGCTCAACGAGCGCCACTACGGAGCCCTCCAGGGACAGGACAAGAAGGCTGCGGCCGCCGAGCACGGCCTGGATCAGGTGAAGGTCTGGCGGCGCTCCTACGACGTTCCTCCCCCCGCGCTTTCGCCCGACGATCCGCGCCATCCCGCCAACGACCCGCGCTACGCGGGCCTCCCCCCCGAGGTGCTCCCCTCCTCGGAGTGCCTGAAGGACGTCCTGGTGCGGATGCTCCCGTGGTGGCAGGACGCCATCGCCGCCGACCTCGCGGCCGGCGAGGTAGTGATGGTGGCTGCCCACGGCAACAGCCTGCGGGCGCTGGTGAAGCACCTCGACGGCATCGCCGACGACGAGATCAGCGGGGTGGAGATCCCCACCGGGCGACCCATCCGCTACGAGTTGGGCGACGACCTGCGCCCGCTGGAGCGCAAGGGCCTGCTGGACCGGATCGTGGGAGACGTGGCAGCTGCCAAGGAGGCCGCCGAGGCCGTGGCGCGCCAGGCCGGCTGACAGGGGTGGCATCGGGCACCTTCCCGAGCACGGGCGGGGCGCAGATCGTAAGCTCCAAGCATGGCGATCCCGGACCACCTGGCAAAGATCCACCTCTTCTCCGCCTGCTCCAAGCGAGACCTGCAGCGCATCGCCCGTGCCTCCGACGAGGTCTCGGTGGATGCCGGCCGCGTGCTGGTGGAGCAGGGGCAGATGGGCCGTGAGGCCTTCGTGATCCTCGAGGGCAAGGCCAACGTGAAGCGCAACGGGCGCAAGGTGGCCACCCTCGGCCCGGGCGACCAGTTCGGCGAGCTGGCCCTTCTCGACGGCGGCCCCCGCACCGCCACGGTGGAGGCGGCCACACCCATGCAGGTGCTCGTGCTCACCCAGCGCGGCCTGGTGTCGGTGCTCGACGACGTGCCCGGCCTCTCGCGCAAGGTGATGGCCAGCCTCGCATCCCGCATCCGCGAGCTCGACCAGAAGGCCTACGGCTGACCCTCCCCGGCCCGGTGAGCAACACCTTGGGCAGCTCGCTCGACGGACCGGGCACGGGTTTCTGAACCTGTCACGAATCACGGAAGTGAGGTGGGCAGCGGGGCGATGTAACTTCGTCCCCTGATGAGCGTGGCCACGGACGAGAAACCCGACACCCAAGCCGACGACAACCCGGACAAGTCCTGGAGGCTGTCGAAGGGCCAGGCGGCGGTGATCATCCTGGGCATCGCGATCGCCCTCGTCACCGTCGCATCGGGCATCGCCAGCGCGGTGTTCGACCAGCACGACGACTCCACCGTCACCCGTGTGGTGTTCGGCGGCATCCCGTCGGTCATCAAGACGACCTTCTACATCGTCATCCCCACCGCCCTGCTGTACGGCGCCGTGGTCTTCTCGCTGCGGGCGCGCAACTGGGAGCGGGGCCGGCCCGACAACCGGGCCACCACCGTTCGCAACGTGGGGCGCCGCCTGCGCGACTTCCGGGCGGGCGTGTACATGCAGACCCTCCTGCGCGACCCCGCAGCAGGGATCATGCACTCGCTCATCTACTTCAGCTTCCTGGTGCTGCTGGCGGTCACCACCATCTTGGAGATCAACCACCAGGTGCCCGAGGCGTGGAAGTTCCTGAACGGGCGCGTCTACGAGG
Source organism: uncultured Rhabdothermincola sp. (assembly GCA_964399375.1). Lineage (GTDB taxonomy): Bacteria > Actinomycetota > Acidimicrobiia > Acidimicrobiales > Acidimicrobilacustridaceae > CAYNQN01. Next base: position 2,406 of record CAYNQN010000180.1, read on the forward strand.
CGTACTCGTTCGTGGGCGACGCCGCCGGGCTGGCGATGGTGGTCGGGGTCGTGTGGGCGCTGTTGCGGCGCTACGTGCAGCGGCCCTACCGCATCCGCATCAAGTCGAAGCCCGAGCACGCCGTGATCCTGCTGGTGCTGCTGGCCCTGCCGGTCACCGGCTTCGTCGCCGAGGGCTTCCGCATCGCCCTCGACGGTTCGCCGTCGTTCGAGCAGTGGGCGTTCGTGGGGTGGGTGGTGGCCGGGCTCGTCGACGGCTCCTCGCACCTAGCAGGTTGGTACCAGTTCTGGTGGATCACGCACGTGCTCACGTTCGTGGCCTTCCTGGCGATCCTCCCGGTCACGATGCTGCGGCACATGTTCACCTCGCCGCTGAACATGTACCTG
>CAYNQN010000181.1:0-1355 GCA_964399375.1 uncultured Rhabdothermincola sp.
GCCGGGCATGGGCTTGGGGTCGATGGTCACGGAGATGTCGAAGTCCTCGGCCACCCGGTAGAGGAGCCAGCGTGCGAGGTAGATCTCGTCGCCGATCTGGGGAGGAGCCACCGGGCCCACCTGGAACTCCCACTGGCCCATCATCACCTCGGCGTTGGTGCCCGAGATCGAGAGGCCCGCGTCCATGCACGCCTTGGTGTGGGCCTCCACCACCTCACGCCCCCAGATCTCGTCGGATCCCACCCCGCAGTAGTACGGGCCCTGCGGACCGGGAAACCCTCCCTGGGGCCAACCCAGCGGGTGGCCGTTCTGGAGGAACGTGTACTCCTGCTCGATCCCGAAGAGGGGCTCCTGGTCGGCGTAGCGCTCGGCCACCGCCGCGCAGTCTGCACGGGTGTTGGTGGGGTGAGGCGTGAAGTCGGTGAGGAGCACCTCGTTCATCACCAGCTTGTCGTTGCCTCCCCTGATGGGGTCGGGGCACACGTAGACGGGCCGCAGCACGCAGTCAGACGCCTTGCCGGGAGCCTGGTTGGTGCTCGAACCGTCGAAGCCCCAGATGCCCGGCTCCTCCCCGTCGGCGATGATCTTGGTCTTGGAGCGGAGCAGCGGAGTGGGCTCCGTGCCGTCGATCCATATGTACTCAGCGCGGTAGCTCAAGGGAGTCCTCCTCCGACGGGGCTGGCAAATCGAGTTGGGCAAAGGCTGGCAACGTGCGATTTCCCGGCGGTTGCTCCGATGTGAACGCTGTGTGAACGCAGTTGGAGCAGGTCGTCCGGCGGGCGAGCATGCAATCATGCAGTCCATGGAACGCCAACAGGACTACGTGCTGCGGACCGTCGAGGAGAGGGGCGTGCGCCTCATCCGCCTCTGGTTCACGGACGTCCTCGGCCAGCTCAAGTCGGTGGCCATCTCGCCTGCCGAGCTGGAGAGCGCCTTCCAGGAGGGCATGCACTTCGACGGCTCGGCCATAGACGGCTTCAGCCGCGTCCAGGAGAGCGACGTGCTGGCCATGCCCGACCCCAACACCTTCGAGCTGATGCCGTGGGGCAGCGGTTCGGAGGACGTGTCGGCCCGCATGTTCTGCGACGTGCTGAACCACGACGGGACGCCCTTCGAGGGCGACCCCCGCCACGTGCTCAAGCGCAACCCCGACAAGGCCCGCGAGAGGGGCTTCTCGTTCATGGTGGCGCCCGAGATGGAGTTCTTCTACTTCGCCGGTGGCGACCCCAGCCGTCCGCTGGAACCCCTCGACTCGGGCTCCTACTTCGACCTGACCACCGCCGACGCGTCGAGCGACCTGCGCAAGCGCACCATCCAGGTGCTCGAGGCCATGGGCATCCCGGTGGAGTACTCGT
>CAYNQN010000181.1:1365-2777 GCA_964399375.1 uncultured Rhabdothermincola sp.
CACCGACGCCCTCACCATGGCCGACAACGTGATGACCTTCCGCCTGGTGGTGAGGGAGATCGCCCTGGAGCAGGGCGCCTACGCCACGTTCATGCCCAAGCCCATCGTCGACATACCCGGCTCGGGGATGCACACCCACATATCGCTCTTCGAGGGCGACGAGAACGCCTTCAGCGACGACGACAGCACCATCGGCCTCTCGAAGGTGGCCTGCGGCTTCATCGCCGGGCTGCTGACGCACGCACCCGAGATCACCGCTGTCACCAACCAGCTCGTCAACTCGTACAAGCGGCTGATCGCCGGCTACGAGGCACCCGTGTACGTCACCTGGGCCCGGAACAACCGCTCGGCGCTGGTGCGCGTGCCGGTGACCAAGCGCGGCAAGCAGTCGTCGAAGCGCATCGAGTACAGAGCGCCCGACGCCGCCTGCAACCCCTACCTGGCCTTCTCGGTGATCCTGGCCGCCGGCATGCGAGGCATAGAGAAGGGCTACGAGCTACCGCCCGAGGCCGACGCCAACGTCTTCGAGATGACCCGGGAGGAGCGAGCCGCCGTGGGCATCGGCTCGCTGCCCCAGTCGCTGGCCGACGCCCTGGAGGTCATGGAGAGCTCCGAGCTGGTGGCCGAGGCGCTGGGCGAGCACATCTTCGAGTGGTTCCTGCGCAACAAGCGCTCGGAGTGGATGGACTACAAGACCCAGGTCTCCCAGTTCGAGCTCGACCGGTACCTGCCCAACCTCTGACGATCGCCATGGACTCGCTGCTGGTCTTCCCCGACCCGGCTCCCCCGGAGCTGGCGCAGGTGTTGGACCTCGCTGGCTACACCTGGAAAGCGGTGAGCAGTGACGTGGCCGCCGGGCGCGCCGAGCCTCCCGAGGGCTGGACCGGTGCGGTGGTCTGCGCCGACAGGAACGCCGAGGCGGCGTTCACGCTGTGCCGTGCCCTGCGCAAGCGGGACCTGAGGGTGGAGCCGCTGATGCTGTTGATCAGCGGATCGCAGCTGGGCGAGCTGGAGATGCGCGACGACCTCTTCGACGACTTCTGCCTCACGCCGTTCCACCCCCGTGAGCTGGAGGCTCGGCTGAAGCACCTGCTGGCCCGCTCGGGGTACGGGGCGGGGCCGGAGCTCGTCGAGCACGGGGGCCTGGTGCTCAACCTCGAGACGTACCAGGCCGCGATAGACGGCCACCCCCTGGACCTGACGTACATGGAGTACGAGCTGCTGAAGTTCCTGAGCTCGCACCCCGGGAAGGTGTTCACCCGCGAGACGCTTCTGTCACGGGTGTGGGGCTACGAGTACTACGGGGGCGCCAGGACGGTGGACGTCCACGTGAGGCGGCTGCGGGCCAAGCTGGGCGAGGAGCACGCCAACCTCATCCAGACCGTCCGCTCCGTGGGCTACCGCTTCGGCCA
>CAYNQN010000182.1:0-2758 GCA_964399375.1 uncultured Rhabdothermincola sp.
AGCGATCTAGCGGCCGCCACCGCCCACTCCCGCTGCTCTTGGCACACGATCGCGCTCAAAACAGCGCGTTGGTGTGCCAAGCGGGGTTCGAAGGGGGTCGGGAGATGAGCGAAGCAGGGCTCACCGGCGGGGAGGTGGTCGAGCTCCTGGCGGAGCGCGACGGCGAGCCGGACGCCCCGGCGGTGGGCTTCGTGGGCCTGGGCCAGATCGGGGCGCCCATGGCTGCCCACCTGGTGGACTGGCCGGGCGGCCTAACCGTGTTCGACGTTCGCTCCGAGGCGTGCGACCCCCTCGTGGCCAACGGCGCCAACCGAGCGGGCTCGGTGAGGGAGCTGGCGGCGGCCTGCGACGTGATCTCGGTGATGGTGCGCGACGACGCCCAGGTGTGGGAGGTGCTCCAGGAGGTGCTGGTGGAGGCCCGGCCCGGCACCGTGGTGGCCGTCCACTCCACGATCGGCCTGGACACGGCGGTGGCCCTGGCCGAGGCGGCATCGGCCCAGGGGATAGAGGTCGTCGACGCCCCCGTGAGCGGGGGCTTCATGGGAGCGCACGCAGGGAACCTGGCAGTGATGGTGGGCGGCGATCCCGATGCGGTGGAGCGGTGCCGGGGGCCCTTCGAGACCTGGGCGGCCCTGGTGTCGCACCTCGGGCCCGTGGGCACGGGCACCAAGGCCAAGCTGGCCCGGAACCTGCTGCACTTCGTGGCGTTCACGGCGGCGGGCGAGGCCCAGCGCCTGGCCGAGGCCGCCGGGATCGACCTTGTGGAGCTGGGCCGCATCATCCGGCACACCGACTCCGTCACCGGTGGCCCGGGGGCCGTGGTGATACGAGACACGACCGCCCCCATACCCGCGGGCGATGGCCTGAGGGACGTCTTCGAGCACGCAAGCAGCCTGGGCAGCAAAGACCTGGGCCTCGCGATCGAGCTGGGTGACGTGCTAGGCGTGGACGTGCCGATGGCCCGGTTCGCCCTGGATCACCTGGGCGCCGCGCTCGGCGTGCCCGACACGAGCACCCCTACCGGAGGAGACGAGACCTGACATGGCCGACGACAAGCGCACCCGGGGCCGCAAGGTCATGGAGCAGGTCTACGGATGGGAGGTGGGCGAGGAGATCTCGGGCGACTTCGTGGAGATGACCGTCGACCACCTCTTCGGCGAGGTCTGGACGAGGGAGGGCTTCACCATCCGCGAGCGGCGGCTGATGCTGGTGGGCCTGCTGGTTGGCATGGGCCTCGACGACGTGGTGGGCCTGCAGCTCGACGCGGCCCTGCGCCAGGGCGACATGACCCCGCACGACCTACGGGAGGCCGTGATCTTCCTGGCCCACTACGCCGGCTGGCCGAAGGGGGCCAAGCTCAACACCCAGGTGGAGGAGCTCATCGCGAAGCTCCCGAGCGAGAACGGCGACGGCGGGGCCGGTGCCGGGGGCGCCGGCAAGGACGGCGGCTGACGTCGTGGCTGGCAGGGCGCCGGCCCAGGTCTCGCCCCTGGCGGGGCTGACGGCCGACCAGCTGGTGACGCTCGGCCACGAGTACCTGCTGGCGGGGCACCTGATCGACCGGGCTGGCATGCCGCAGCTCATCGCCCGGTACGGCATCGACACCATGCGAGACGTGGCCATCGAGGAGTGGATGAGCGCCAGCCCCGTCTACACCCGTCGCATGCAACGAGCCCTGGGCTTCGAGGGCACCGACGTGGCCACCATCTTCAAGGGGATGCAGCTCGACATAGGGGCTCCGCCCCAGTTCATGGACTTCCGCTACACCGTGCACGACGAGCTCCACGGCGAGTTCCACCTCGACTCGTGCGGGGCGCTCATGGACGTGGAGCCCATGGGTGACGACTACGTGGTCACCATGTGCCACCACATCGAGGACCCCACCTTCGACGCCACCGCTGCCGCCACCAACCCCAGGGCGAGGATGCTGCCCATCCACCGCCCTCCCCGGGAGCCGGCCGACCGCCACCCCCACTGCCACTGGACGGTGGACATCGACCCGGGTGCGGAGCCCATCCCCGAACCCGAGGGGGCCGTCCGGATGGCCGCCAGCCGCGCAGCGCAGGTGGTGCTGGCGCCGGTGGACCGCACGTCTCTATGGGGTGAAGAGGCAGGTCGCACCGACTACGCGGGCCCCCTCGACGCCGACCTGCGGCTGGACGCGCTGGCTCCGGCGAAGCTCGTGGAGGTGCTGGAGGAGGTGTGCTTGCAGGGGCACCTGCTGGCCATGTCGTTCATGGCGGCGGTGGCCGAGCGCTCGGACTGGGACGAGGCCGCCGAGGTGGGCCTGGCACAGCTGGTGGGGATAGCCGGCCTCACCGCCGATCGCCTCCGCCGCGCCCTCAGCCTGGGCACCGGCTCCGGAGCCGGCCCCGATCGGTTCGACGACTCGGCGATCCTCGAAGATGTGGCCGCGGTGCTGGAGCTGCACCCGGTCTTCGGCCCCAGTGCCTACGTAGACCTCGGCGTGGAGCGCGGTGGCGATGCTCTCAGGGTCCGACTGGGCGACTGCGAGGCTCTGCACGAGACCGTGGCGCCCTCGTGGCCGATGCTGGTCGCCACCAGGCCCGGTGGCACGAGGGCTCTCGACGCCATCGTGGGCCAGGTCGACCCCCGTGCCACCTGCACCGTGGTGGACGAGGGTGACGCCGACGGTGCCGGCCGCACCTGGGAGGTCGCCATAGGCCCGGAGCCGCGGCCCGAGCCCGACGAGGTGCTGCTCACCCGCTTCTCCACAGGGGCCGACTTCACCTTCCAG
>CAYNQN010000183.1:0-2735 GCA_964399375.1 uncultured Rhabdothermincola sp.
TCCGTGAGGGTGGGCGCACCGTGGGCGCCGGCCGGGTCACCAAGATCATCAAGTAGAAGAGACTGAGGACCGCTCCCCCCATGGCCGAAAAGCAGAAGATCCGGATCAGGCTCAAGGCCTACGACCACGAGGTGGTCGACCAGTCGACGAAGAAGATCGTCGAGACGGTGGTGCGCACAAACGCGACCATCAGGGGGCCGGTGCCGCTCCCCACCGAGAAGCACCGCTTCACGGTGGTCCGCTCGCCCCACAAGGACAAGGACTCCCGCGAGCACTTCGAGATGCGGATCCACAAGCGGCTGCTCGACATCCTCGACCCGTCGCCCAAGACCGTCGACTCCCTCCAGCGGCTCGACCTGCCGGCGGGCGTCGACATCGAGATCAAGATCCAACACGCCTGATCGGTTCCACTCGCTCGTTCGCCGAGCGGGAGACGGTTTGGCAGGTGGGGGAGAGGTGGGTAATATCTCTCCTCCGTGCCCAGAGGCTCAGCCTCAGGGCCAACAGTCCTGAAAGTCCCTCAACAGACGTCTGCGGCGGCCCGCCGAGCGGGTACCTCGCAGCAAACCTAGACAGGCGCTCCGCCGGGGTCTCCCCGAGCGGAGCGTTCGCTTGAGCAGAGAGAGAACGTTGCCGCGATGGCGAAGTTGGCAGTGGTCGGCGAGAAGGTCGGCATGACACAGATCTGGGACGACGAGCAGAAGATCGTCCCCGTCACCGTGCTCAAGGTCGCGCCCATGCGCATCGTCCAGGTGAAGACCACCGAGCGCGACGGCTACGCCGCCCTGCAGGTGGCCATCGGCCAGCGCGATGCCTCCAAGCTCAACAAGCCCGAGCGGGGTCACTTCGAGAGCTCCGGCGTAGCGCCGGGCCGCAAGCTCGTGGAGCTGCGCCTCGACGACATCGACGGCTACGAGGTCGGCCAAGAGGTCGGGGTGGACGTGCTCACCGCTGGTGACCTGGTCGACGTGACCGCCATCAGCAAGGGCAAGGGCTTCGCAGGCGCCATGAAGCGCCACAACTTCTCCGGCCAGAAGGCATCCCACGGAGCGCACCGCATCCACCGGGCTCCCGGGGCCATCGGCGCCTGCGCAACGCCTGCGCGGGTGTTCAAGGGCCGCAAGATGCCCGGGCGGATGGGCGCTGCCAAGGTCACCACCCTCAACCTCCAGGTGGTGGAGGCCGACGCCGAGCGTGGGCTGCTGCTCATCCGGGGCGCCGTGCCCGGCCCCAAGGGCGGCACCGTGATCGTCCGTGACGCCGTCAAGGCGCCGGTGGCGAAGGGAGCAGCGTCGTGAGCGAGCTCGCGATCCGCACCCCCGACGGCGCCGAGGCCGGCTCGGTCACCCTTGACGAGGCTGTCTTCGGCCTCGAGCCAAACGTGCCCGTGATGCACCAGGTGGTCACGGCCCAGCTGGCTGCCCGCCGGGCAGGCACGCAGAGCACGCTGACGCGAGCCGAGGTGCGAGGCGGAGGGGCCAAGCCCTGGAAGCAGAAGGGCACCGGCCGCGCCCGTGCCGGCTCGATCCGTGCGCCTCAGTGGAGGGGAGGCGGTGTGGCGCTGGGGCCAAAGCCCCGCGACTACCGCCAGCGGACCCCCAAGAAGATGGTGCGCCTGGCCCTGCGCTCGGCGCTGTCCGACAGGGCCGCCGAGGGCAAGGTGATCGTGGTCGAGGCCTGGGCCTTCGAGAAGCCCCGGACCAAGGAGGCGGTCGCCGCCATCGAGTCGCTGGGCATCGAGGGCACCGTGCTGGTCGTGCTCGGCCCCGACGACGTGAACGCGGCTCGCAGCTTCCGCAACCTCCCCGGCGTCCAGATCATCGAGGCCCGCGAGCTCAACGCCTACGACGTGCTGGTGAACGACTACGTGGTGTTCACCACCGAGACCCTCCCGCAATCAGCTGAGAAGTCGGGTGACGCTGCGGAGCCGATCACCGCGGAGCCAGCGCAAGGAAGCACAGCGGAGCCGACCGGCGACGAGCCGGCTCCCGAGGTCGAAGTTGAAGACGAGGGAGGTGAGAGCTCGTGAGGGATCCCCGCTCGGTCATCATCAAGCCCATCGTGAGCGAGAAGTCGTTCGCTCTGCAGGACACGGGCGTCTACACCTTCGTGGTCCACCCAGACGCGAGCAAGCCCGAGATCTCCGACGCCGTCGAGAAGATCTTCGATGTGCGCGTCGCCAAGGTGAACACGCTGAACCGCGCCGGCAAGCGCAAGCGGAACCGCCGCTCGGGCACCTTCGGGCAGCGCTCCGGCACCAAGCGCGCCTACGTCACCCTCGCCGAGGGCGACCAGATCGAGCTCTTCGAGGGATAGCGACATGGCCATCCGCAAGCGCAAGCCCACAAGTCCCGGACGCCGGTTCCAGACCGTGTCCGATTTCGCCGAGCTGAGCGACCGCAAGCCCGAGCGCTCGCTGCTCGCCAAGAAGTCGCGCACCGGCGGCCGCAACAACTACGGCCGCAAGACCGCCCGCCACCGAGGGGGCGGCCACAAGCAGCGCTACCGCATCGTCGACTTCCGCCGGAACAAGGACGGCGTAGACGCCACGGTCGCGGCCATCGAGTACGACCCCAACCGCAACGCCAACATCGCCCTTCTGCACTACCACGATGGCGAGAAGGCCTACATCCTTGCCCCCAACGGCCTCACGGTCGGCGAGGTGCTCCGCAACGGCCAGGGCTCCGACATCAAGTCCGGCAACGCCCTCCCGCTGCGCTACATCCCGGTGGGTA
>CAYNQN010000184.1:0-2685 GCA_964399375.1 uncultured Rhabdothermincola sp.
GGCGTTTGCCCTGGTCAGGTGGTGTCGGAGGGGGGACTTGAACCCCCACGTCCTTGCGGACACTAGCCCCTCAAGCTAGCGCGTCTACCAATTCCGCCACTCCGACGTGGCGCCCCTGGCGGGCCCGTTTGGCCTGCCTGAGCGAAGGGTCACTCTAGCGCAGGGCCTCGCTGAACCGCCTGCTCGTAGAGGCCTCCAGCAGAGCCTCAAGACGACGATTCGAGGTACGCCTCCCTGGGCAGCATCTCGAGGCGGAACAGCACAGCTACGCCACCCCAGGTGCCAGCGATGGGCGATGGCCCGAGCTACTGGTCGAGCATCAAGGCAAGGCCGATGGTGGTGAACGCGAAGACGACCGATGCGACCACTGTGATCCGGTCGAGGTTCTTCTCCACCACCGTGGAGCCTGCCGCCGAGGCCCCCAGCCCACCGCCGAACATGTCCGAAAGGCCCCCACCACGGCCGCTGTGCAGCAGGATGAGGAACACGAGCGTCAGACAGGCGGCGATGTGGAAGACGAGAACGATGGCGGTCAACACAGCAGACGACTCTAACAGTCAGGCCCCGCCGGCAGCCACCAGCGGACCAGAGGTGACCCACGACCCCCGAACCGGCGTGCGCTGGCCATCAATCCGATGACCCGTGATCCGATGACGCAGGCACGCCGGTTGGGGGAGGAACGGGCAGACAGGTAGGCCAGAGCGGGGTCAGCTGCGGCGCTGGTAGGAGTTGAGCAGGTCGTCCTGGATCACGAAGGCGAGGCCGCCGCTGTCGAGGCGGATCTCCTCGTCGAGCACTCGGGTGGAGAAGCTCCATCCCTCGGGCAGCGACAACCGGGCACCGAGGGTGGCCAGATCGGAGTAGTCCAGCGTCGGGTCCACGATCTGGGCGTAGGACTGCATGATGTACACCTCGCCGTCGGCCGAGGTCAGCTCGAAGACGGGCTTGCCCGCATCGAACGTGAAGATGGTCTGACGCTCCACCTCGGTGGGGGCGTAGGGCTCGCTACCCGGGCGATCACCGAAGAGGCTCATCTCGACGGTCGCCCGCCTCTTCATCTCGATCCCGCCGAAGTCGAAGATGTCTCCGTCGGCCGAGGCCCCCGACGCCACGCTGGCGTCGAACACCATGTGGCGGGGCCCGTTCAACTTGGCCGACATCGAACCGTAGGCCTCGTTCACGTCGTCCTCGGTCAGGGCGTCCCACAGATCGGCCGGGCAGTCGTTCAAACCGAGCGTGTTGTAGACCCCTGCCTTCACCGTCAACCGCTCACGCACGAAGGGGAGCACCTCGCAGTACCGCACGTCCCGCAGGTTCTGCATGCCCCCCGAGCTCGTCCCAGCCCCGGTGGCCGGCGGCGCAGCCGCGGACGTCTCGTCGCCGCCGCTGCTGCACGCTCCCAGACCCACGGTGAGTGCGATCACCGCAAGAGAGCCAGCCAAGAAACGGTTTCCTCTCATCTCTCCCCCTCGACCATCCGATGTGTGGCTCGTTCGCACAGATTTGCAGAACCGCAAACTTCTGTCAATAGAGATGACAGAAGTTTGGAGAGGAACCGTGGAGGATCAGAGGATCAGACGATGAGGAGGCGGTACTGGACGATCTTGGCGAAGTCGTCGGGATCGAGGCTCGCACCACCCACGAGCGCGCCGTCGATGTCGGGCTGCTCCATGAGCTCCACGATGTTCCCGGGCTTGACCGATCCCCCGTATTGGATGCGCACGAGATCGGCTCCCGCTGTGCCGAACTGGTCGGCCACGGCTCCCCTGATCTTCCCGCACATGTCCTGGGCATCCTCGGTGGTGGCCGTCTCACCCGTGCCGATGGCCCAGATGGGCTCGTAGGCGATCACGATGTCGCCCATCTGGCCGGCCTTAAGGCCGGCCAGCCCGGCACGGACCTGGCCGAGCACCTTCTCGTCGGCGATCCCGGCCTGGCGCTCCTCGAGGGTCTCCCCCACGCACATGATGGGCATCATCTCGAACTTGAGCACGGCGTGGAGCTTGCGGTTCACCTCGTCGTCGGTCTCACCGAAGAGCTGGCGACGCTCGGAGTGGCCCACGATCACCAAACCCACGTTGAGCTTGGCCAGGAACGCCGGCGACACCTCACCGGTGAAGGCCCCCTTCTCCTCCCAGTAGCAGTTCTGCGCTCCGAGGAAGATCCCGATCTTGTCGCTCTCGAGCGTGGTCTGCACCGAGCGGATGTCGGTGAACGGGGGGTGCACCGACACGTCGACCGCCTCGTAGTCGTCCTTGGTGAGCCGGTATGCCAGCTTCTGGACCGTCTGGATGGCCTCGAAGTGGTTGTGGTGCATCTTCCAGTTGCCGCTGATCAACGGCTTGCGGACCGCGCCTCCGGCGGAGCCGGGCCCAGGCGAGCCGGTGGTCTCAGGCATTCGATGCTCCTCCATGCTTGCCAGGCCCTCGCCCGAGGGCTCCGGCCAGGGCTTCGAGGCCGGGCAGGTCGCCCAGCTCCAGCAGCTCGAGTGAGGCTCCCCCGCCCGTGGACACGTGGTCGATCTCGCGAGCCAGCCCGAACTGGTCGAGCGCAGCAGCGCTGTCGCCACCGCCCACGATGGTGAACCCCCGCGCCTCGGCCATCGCCATGGCCACGGCCCTGGTGCCGGCTTCGAAGCGGGGGTCCTCGAACACGCCCATCGGCCCGTTCCAGAACACCGTCGCC
>CAYNQN010000185.1:0-1206 GCA_964399375.1 uncultured Rhabdothermincola sp.
GGCCACCGCGGCGCAGATGGCCCCCGCCCTTCGAGGTTCGATGTGGGCGAGGTCGGCGGCCGAGCGGGTGCCCACCCACACGGTGCGCAGCTCGAAGCCGGCCTGTGCAGCCTGCACGTCGTGGAGCGTGACGATGCCGGGATGCGAGATGGCCTGGATGATCTTGGCCTCGGTGGCCAGCCTGGCAGCGTCGGCCCGGTCGAGGGATCTCTTGACGGCCAGGAGCTGGCCGTCGTCGCCCACCGCCAGGCTCACCCGGGCGCTCATGGTCCCGGGGTCTCCACCGGTGGCATGTGATGGCACTCCATCGACACCCACGATAAACGAGCCACCAGAGACCGCAACAGAGCGATGAGTCTCGCTGGGGGGTCCTGCCGGGGGACACGGCCCGGGTCAACGCTCCGGCAGCCTCACGCTCGGCTCAGCCGGGCGAGCAGGCTGGGCGAGCCCAGGCTGAGCAGTTCGTGGGCGATGCGGGACTCGAACCCACGACCTCTGCCGTGTGAAGGCAGCGCTCTAGCCAACTGAGCCAATCGCCCGGGAGCGATCACGATAGCTGCTCGGCGACCCCTCTCCGAGCCCGGTGCCTTCGTCAGGGGCGGGTGGGGGTGCCGACGAGGGTGACCGTGGGGGCGGGAGCGTCGGTGGTCTGGCCGGGTGAGGCGAGGGTGGCGGTGACCACCACTCGGTCGCTGCCCACCACGACGGTCGGCATGGTGTTCGATGCGGGACCGGCCAGCTCTGCGAGGGGACTGACCGTCCAGTTCACCAGATCCCTCGTAACGCCGATGTTGAACGCCCCGTCTTCCTGGCGGGTCACGACGGCCAGGCCCAGCGGGCCGGCATCGGCAGCGACCACTCTTCCGGTTCCGTCGAGCGCTTCCACACCCGAGAGGTCGATGGGGTGCCAGGTGCGCCCGCCGTCGACCGAAGCTTGCAACGCCTGGCTGTCGGTGGAGAGGTCGCCGAACGAGAGCGACAGCCACATGTCGCCGAGGCTCGTCAGCACGGCGCCACGGGCCTCCGGCACGATGATCTCACGCCAGTCACGGCCATCGGACGACGCGAACCCCCGCGTCGAGTCCATCCCCTGCAGGCTCGCCGACGAGGCGAGCACCACGATCTCGTCGCCCAGCGTGGTGACCTCGTAGACCCACAACCCGTCCACCGGGAGTGACGCGGGAACCCACTGGCCGTCGTCGCGCA
>CAYNQN010000185.1:1306-2681 GCA_964399375.1 uncultured Rhabdothermincola sp.
TACGCGATGCCCTCGTCCCAATGCTCCACCATCAGGTTCCCGTCGGGGGTCAGCTCCCGCACCTCGTCGGTGATCCCCTGGAGGTCCGGGACGAACATGGTCGACATGAAGGCGACGGTCGCTCCCGGGACGCTCTCCACGGCCAGGTTCGAGCTGGCCGTCCAGCGGATCGCATCGCTGGGGGGCTCGACCGCAGGCGAGGGAAGGTCCTCGCCCTGCCACGAGCCCCCGCCGTCGGTTGAGGTCGAGACGGTGGGCACGTACGACGACCCACCGTTGGCGGGGGCGGTGCTCATGGCGTAGAGCAGGCCCTCGGAGCTCGACGCCGTGAGGCTTGCGATGTGAGGACCGCCCTGCGCCTGAACCGCCGGCTCCCAGGTGCCGTCGTCGGTCAGGCGGTAGATGGCCTGCTGGAACGCCTTCGCAGGATCACCCCCGGGTGTCCAGCGCGCACCGGGTGCCGTCGAGAGCGCGTAGAGCGTGCCGTCGGGCATCTCCACGTGCCCCCTCACCATCGTCACGCCACCGTCGACTTGCTGCCACGTGAGGTCGAGCGGACCGGTGTCCGGCAGGGGGATCTCACCTGTGGCGATGGAAGTCGTGTCGCCGGAGCGCTCGGTGGCGAAGCGGACCACGCCTGCGCTGGCGATGGCGAGGGCGCCAACCGTCATCACGGCCGCAGCCCCTCGCCTCCGGCGCTGGAGCCGGTGCGCTCGCCGGATCACGTGCGTCACGCCTCCACCTTGCATGTCGAGGGCATCGGCCTCTGCGTGGAGCCTGGAACGGAGCTGGCTTTCGTGGTCCATGTCGTTCACCTCAGGTGCGATAGGGCTGGTTCGAGGGCGCGCAGCGCCCTGTGCAGGCGGCTCTTGACCGTGCCGGGACTGATCTGGAGGGCTTCGGCCGTCTCTTCGACCGACCAGTCGAGGAGGAGCCGGCAGACCACCACCGAGCGCTGCTTGATTCCGAGGGCCATGAGCGCTTCGGAGACCGACGGGTCGCCCACGTGGCCCAGCTCGGCTGTGTCGTGGTGTGTGAAGGGGATGATCCGGGAGATGCGGCGGTGGTACGAGCGGGCCCAGTTGAGGCCCACGCGATACACCCAGCCGGCCGGGTTGTCGTAGGCGTGCAGCGTGGCCCAGCGGGGGTAGGCCCTGGCCATCGCCTCGTCGGTGGCCTCGGCTGCGAGGTCGCTGTCTCCGAGGGTGAGGGCGAGGCCCCGTGCCACCCCGTCCCAGGACGATCTGTAGAACTCGCTGAACTCCGACGGGCCCAGGGGCGTGGGCTCGGCGCGCTCATCGTTGCCAAGCGGAGAGGGCTCGGCCTCCATCACCACGCTCCCGGGTTGGCGTTCCATCGGGTGGTACACGCCCAC
>CAYNQN010000186.1:0-2638 GCA_964399375.1 uncultured Rhabdothermincola sp.
CTCTATCTGGTCCATCTTCGCCCGTGCCATGCCCACCACGACCGGGTCGACCGCTTCCAGGTGCGACGGGTTGGCGGCCAGCTCCACGGGGATGGCGTTGCCCTTGGGGCTCACGAACTTGCCGCTCTGGCCCAGGTGGTACTTCACGTCGCCCGAGCCCTGGATCGACTCGGGGTCGATGTTCCCCTCGAACTCGCTGAAGAGCTGCTGGTAGCTCTTGCCCACGATGTTCACGAGGACGTTGAGGCGGCCCCGGTGGGCCATCCCCATCATCACCGAGTCCATGTGGGTGTCGGCCGCCTCGCTCAGGATGGCGTCGAGCAGGGGGACGGCCGACTCCGCCCCGTCGATGCCGAAGCGCTTCTGGCCCACGTACTTGGTGTTGAGGAACTGCTCGAGGGCCTCGGCGGCGTTGAGGCGCTCGAGTATGTGGCGCTTCTCCGCGGTGGTCAGCTCGAACGAGACGCCCTCCACGTGCTCCTGTATCCAGCGCTTCTGCGCCGGCTCGGAGATGTGCATGTACTCGATGCCGATGGAGCGGCAGTAGGCGTCGCGCAGCAGGTGCAGCAGGTCGCCTAGGCGCATCGTCTCGCGCCCGGCGATGCCGCCGGTGAGGAACTCCCGGTCGAGATCCCAGATGGTGAGCCCGTAGGTGGCGGGATCGAGCTCGGCGTGCATCACCGGCTCTTCGGCCGAGAGCGGGTCGAGGTCGGCGATCAGGTGGCCACGCACGCGGTGCATGTTCACGAGCGACTGCACCTTGAGCTGCTTGCGCAGCATCGCCGAGTCGTGCTCGGCGGGGTTCACGTCGCGGCGCCAGCGCACCGCCTCGTAGGGCACGCCCAGGTCACGGAAGATGCGCTCGTAGAAGTCGTGCGAGCCCAGCAGCAGCTCGTGCACCCTCTGCAGGAACAGCCCCGACTCCGCTCCCTGGATGATGCGGTGGTCGTAGGTGGAGCTGACGGTCATGATCTTCGACACGCCGAGGTCGGCGAGCTTGGCGGGGTCTGCCCCCTGGTACTCGGCGGGGAAGTCGAGCGCGCCCACCCCCACGATCGTCCCCTGGCCCACCATCAGGCGGGGCACCGACTGCACCGTGCCGATGGTGCCGGGGTTGGTGAGGGTGACCGTGACCCCGCTGAAGTCGTCGGGGCTGAGCTGGTTGTTGCGCACCTTGCGGATGAGGTCCTGGTACGCCCGCCAGTAGGCGTCGAAGTCGAGCGTGTCTGCCATGCGTATGCAGGGCACCAGCAGGGTGCGGCTCCCGTCCGACTTCTCCACGTCGACCGCCAGGCCGAGGCCCACGTGCTCGTGGCGGACCACCCGGGGCTTGCCGTCGGCGCCCTGGACGAACGTCGAGCTCATCACGGGCACACCGTCGGCGATGGCGCGCACCACCGCGTAGCCGATGAGGTGGGTGTAGCTCACCTTGCCCTGCTGCTTGCGGTGCAGGAAGTCGTTGATGATCGAGCGGTTGACCTCCAGCAGCTTCGCGGGGACCTCGCGGAAGCTCGTGGCCGTCGGCACGCTCAGGCTGGTCTCCATGTTGGCCACCACCCGTGCGGCTGCCCCCCGCAGGGGCTGCCCGGGCTCCTCGGTGGCGGCGGTGGCCTCGACGGGCGCCTTGGCGCCGTCGCCGGTCGCCGGCGCGCCGGTGCCCGGCGGTGTGGCGCTCGCCGGGGCGGGAGTGGGGGCCGGGCCGGGCTCCGAGGAGGGCCGGTAGTCCTTGAAGAACTCCTGCCAGCTCTCGCTCACAGAGGACGGGTCGTCGAGGTACTGGTGGTACATCTCGTCGACCAGCCAAGCGTTGGGACCGGCGAAGGAGGATGGAGGAAGACCGTCAGTCACCCCCTGATCCTACCGGTGCCCCAACTGGGCAGTTTTCGTAGAGTGGCCCGATGCGCCTGGCCACCTGGAACGTCAACTCCCTCAACGCCCGCCTGGAGCGCGTCGAGGAGTGGCTGGAGGCCGTGGAGCCCGACGTGGTCTGCCTACAGGAGACGAAGCTCGCCGACTCGGCCTTCCCGTTGCTCACCTTCCAGGCCCTCGGGTACGAGGCCGCCCACGTGGGCCAGGGCCGCTGGAACGGCGTGGCCATCCTCAGCCGCGTCGGGCTCGACGACGTGGTCCCCGGCTTCGACGACACCGACGAGCCCGACCCCGAGGCCCGGCTGGTTTGGGCGACCTGTGGCGGGGTGCGGGTGGCGTCGGTCTACGTGCCCAACGGGCGCGAGGTCGGCTGCGACCACTACGCCTACAAGCTCGCCTTCCTCGACCGGCTGCGAACGTCGGTCTCCAAAGCGGTCTCGCCGTCGGACCAGGTGGTGGTGGCCGGCGACTTCAACGTCGCCCCCGACGACCGCGACGTGTGGGACCCGAGGGCGTTCGAGGGCGCCACCCACGTCAGCCCGCCGGAGCGAGCAGAGATCGAGCGCCTCCTGGAGTGGGGCATGGTCGACGTGTTCCGGTCGCAGCACGAAGCGGGAGGGCTCTTCTCGTGGTGGGACTACCGGGCAGGCAACTTCCACAAGGGCAAGGGGATGCGCATAGACCTCGTCCTGGCCACGGCGCCCGTGGCCGCCCGGGTGCGCACGGTCCTCATCGACCGCAACGCCCGCAAGGGCAAGTCTCCCTCCGA
>CAYNQN010000187.1:0-2627 GCA_964399375.1 uncultured Rhabdothermincola sp.
CAGAGCGGCTCACTCGTAATGAGCAGGTCAGGAGTTCGATTCTCCTCTCGGGCTCGCCTTGGCTCGGCGCGGGCTCGCAAAGCCCTGCGCCAATCAGGTTTCGTGGCGTTGGAGGAGCTCGATCACGTACCCGTCGGGGTCCTCGACGAAGGCCACGGTGACCGGCCAGCGTGCCAGGCGCCTGGGCGCCATGGTGGATCGGCCACCGGCGGCCAACACCTTGTTGTGGACCGCCTCGCAGTCGTCGACGTTGATGTAGATCTTCCAGAGGGCGAAGCCGTGGTCGATCGGCTGGCCCCCGGTGTGGCGCTCGGCGAGCTGGAGCCGGCCACCGCCCTCGTCGGCCGCCAGGTGCGCCTCGTGGACGTCTTCGATCTCGGTCCTGCCCTGGAGCTTCAGCCCGAGCACGTCGGTGTAGAAGCCGATCGAGCGCTCGATGTCGCTCACGTAGATGCAGTACTGCCCGACCGTGGTCGCCATCGGCGAACCTTACCTCGATTGATGCGACAATTTCTGAATACGTCTTGTTTAGGGTGCCCACAATTGCTAGACCGGGGTGATGGCCGGCGAGCCTTACGTCTTGATCTCGGCCGACTGCCACGGTGGCGCCGACGTCGGCGGCTACAGGCCGTACCTGGAGGCCAGGTACCTCGACGACTTCGACGAGTGGCGCTCCATCTTCCAGAACCCCTTCGACGACCTGGCCGACGACCGCGCCGCGCGCAACTGGGACTCCGCCAGGCGCCTGCGGGAGATGGAGGCCGACGGCGTGGTGGCCGAGGTGATCTTCCCCAACACGGTGCCTCCGTTCTTCCCGAAGGTCTCGCTCGTGCACCAGCCGCCCGGCGCGGGCGCCGGGGATCTGGAGCGCCGGTGGGCGGGGTTGCGGGCGCACAACCGCTGGCTCGCCGACTTCTGTGCCGAGGCACCGGGGCGCCGGGCGGGGATCTGCCAGATCATGCTGCACGACGTGGAGGGCTCGGTGGCCGAGATCCGCTGGGCGGCCGAGCACGGGCTCACCGGGGGCGTGCTGCTGCCGGGCGCCCCTCCGGGCTCAGGCGTGCCACCGCTGTACGCGCCCGACTACGAGCCCATCTGGTCGGTGTGCGAGGAGCTGGGCATGCCGGTCAACCACCACAGCGGCAGCGCCGCTCCCGACTACGGCGACTACCCCGCCGCCCAGGCCATGTTCCTCCTCGAGGTCACGTGGTGGGCACACCGGACGCTGTGGCACCTCATCTTCTCGGGGGTGATGGAGCGGCACCCCGGCCTCCAGTTCGTGTTCACCGAGCAGGGCACGGCATGGCTGCCCGACGAGCTGCAGAGGCTCGACTACTACCGGGCGCGCCTCGGCGGGTCCGGGAGCGCTGCGGGATCCCAGGAGGCGAAGTTCGGAGAGTCGACCCGTGAGCTCATGCTGAAGCCGTCGGAGTACTGGGCCCGCCAGTGCCACCTGGGGTCGAGCTTCATCCGCCGCCCGGAGGTGGAGCTGCGCCACGCCGTGGGCGTCGACCGGATCATGTGGGGGAGCGACTTCCCGCACCTCGAGGGCTGCTGGCCCTACTCCCGCACCCACCTGCGCCTCGCCTTCGCCGGCGTGCCCGAGGCAGAGGTGAGGGCCATGGTCGGCGGCAACGCCGCCCAGCTCTACGGCTTCGACATGGACGCGCTCACGCCGCTCGCCGAGCAGTTCGGGCCCACCCCCGCCGAGGTCAGCCAGCCCCTCGACGTGGAGGAGATACCCGACGAGGCCCTGCGGTGCCCGGCCTTCGCGGCGGCCCGCTTCGGGATCGGGGGCTGATGGAGCGCCTCGCCGGCCGGGTGGCCGTGGTCACGGGCGGCGCCGGCGGCATCGGCGGCGCCATCGGGGCCCGCCTGGCCCGGGAGGGCATGTCGGTGGTGCTCGCCGACGTGGCCCCCCAGCCGCTGGCCGAGGTGGTCGATGCCCTGCGAGCCGAGGGGCACGAGGCCACCGGCGTGGCCACCGACGTGAGCTCCTTCGAATCGGTCGAGAACCTGGCCGAGGTCGCCTACTCCACCTACGGGGCCGTGCACCTGCTGTGCAACAACGCGGGGGTGGGAGCCGGCGCCAAGGGCCGCGTGTGGGATCACACCGTCAACGACTGGGGCTGGGGCCTGTCGGTGAACCTGTGGGGAGCGATCCACGGGATCAAGGCCTTCGTCCCCCGCATGCTCGAAGGGGGCGACGAGGGCCACGTGGTGAACACCTCGTCGGGCAACGGCGGCATCGCCCCCCTCCCCAGCACCGCCGTGTACTCCACCACCAAGGCGGCCGTGACCACGCTGAGCGAGGTCCTCTACGGCCAGCTGCGCCAGGCGGGCAGCCACATCGGCGTGTCGGTGCTGTTCCCGGGGCCCAAGGTGCTCAAGACCGGTCTGCTGACCTCGTCGTCCCGGCGGCCCGAGCGATGGTCCGACGGATCGGCGCCATCGGGTCCCGCCACCCTGGACGAGATCGAGGCGCGCCTGATCGCTGCTGGGGTGGAGCCCGACTACACGCCGGTGGAGGACGTGGCCGACGACCTCGTGAGCGGCGTGAAGGAGAACCGGTTCTGGATCCTCCCCCCGAGCGACCGCACCGACGAGCGGATCCGCGCCCGGTTCCA
>CAYNQN010000188.1:0-2616 GCA_964399375.1 uncultured Rhabdothermincola sp.
CCCTCCTTGCGGACGATCTGCTGGACACGCTCGATGGTGACAGCGTCGTACCCGCAACGCTCGAGGATGGCGGCCACCTCGGTGGCGTGGCGCTCCTTGGCCTTGGCACGCCAGCGCAGGTAACCGACCCGACCGGGAGGCTCCTCGCTGCGGGGGTGGGCCCAGCGGCGCAGGTGATGCGCCCGGGCGGCCAGCAGCTGGGCCTCGTCGGCTTCCGGGTCGAGCCGCAGGACCCACCGGGTCATCAGCTCGGCGTGCAGCTGCTCCTTGGGATGCTCCACGCCCTCGAACCAGAGGGTCGACGGGTCGCCGACGTTGGCGGCGTCGACAGCAGCCAGCGCCTCGGTCAACCGGTGCGGCCAGTCGCCAGAGGGCAAGCCGGCGATGGGCACGACTTCCGGGGTGCCCTCCCCGGAAGGTCGCTCGGCCATGTCAGGGACTCAGGTCTTGGGCCGGAGGTCCACCCGCAGCACCAGGACCCCGCCGTCCTCCCACGAGACCTGGGCATCGCCGATCAAGGCGAAGTCCATGAAGTCGCGCTTGGCGGCATCCACGAAGCGTGCCCGCTCCTCGCCCGAGACGGGTGGGAGCGCTCGGTCCTTCACCGCCTTGGCCCTCTCCTGGAACCTCTCGACCATGGCCTGCGCGTCGAGTTGATCAGCCATCCGGTCCGTCCTCCTCTTGTCGGGGCCCGTCCTGGAAGCCTTCGTGGCCCAGGCCCTCGCTCGGTGGGCTCTCCTGCGGGCCCTCAGCCTGCAGGTCCTCCAGGGTGACGATGGGCGGCGGCGGCTCGGGCAACACCGGCGGCTGCTCACCCGTGCGGGGAGGGAACAGGGGCTTGTCGCCCAGGTCGAAGGCGGCGTTGTCGTCGTCGGGCCTGGGCGGGAAGAAGAGCCCTCCATTGCCCTCGGCCTCGCCCACGATGGGCGGGGTCGGGGGGCCCTGCGAGGGGTTGAGGAGGCCGGTATCGCCCGGCACGGAATCGTCGGGGGGCGCCGGGAACGGTCCGAGTGGGCCGACGGCGGGGATGGCGGTGGTCGCTGCCGTGGAGGTGGCGGCAGTGGCACCTGCGGGCACGAGGGTGATGTCGGCCAGGGCGTCGAGCGCCGATCCATACGGGGCGGGGCGGGTGCGGCGCCAGTAGAGGTAGGTGAGGCCTCCGATGAGGGCTGCGATCACCGCCAGCCCGCCCACGACGATGGCGAGCTTGGCGTCGGAGGACAGGCCCCCTCCCCCGCCACCAGCGTCTACCTCCTCGGTGGGAGGTGCCGGCGGCGGGGCGATCTGCACGGGCGCCAGGGTGGTGCTGGTGGTGCTCGACGACGTGGAGGTGGTGGACGAGGTGCTGGTGCTCGACGAGGTCGACGTGGTGGAGCGCTGAGTGGTGGTTGGCGACTCCGTGGTGGTGGTGGGTTCCTCGGTGGTCGTGGTGGGAGGCTCGGTGGTGGTAGTCGGCTCCTCGGTGGTGGTGGTGGGCTCGCCGGTGGTGGTCGTCTCCTGAGCTCCCACGGGCGGCGGGCCCACCCCGGTGTCGCCGGTGGCTGCCAGGCCGCCGAGCCAGAAGGCAACGGAACCCACCAACACGGCCAGGAAGGCAACGCACACGCCGATCACGGGGCGCCTGGTTTGCTGGGCCGACATCGGAAGTCACCATAGTTGCCCTGAGAGGGGCAGAATCAGGCCCATGACCAACCTCGACCACGGTGACGTGCTGCTGATCGACGACCTCGACGGGGTGCGCCAGCTCACGATGAACCGTCCGGATGCCCGCAACGCCTTCAACCAGGATCTCTGGCTGGCGATGCGAGACGCCCTGCTGGCGGCGTCGACCGACGACGGGGTGCGGTGCGTCGTGGTCACCGGCGCGCCGCCAGCCTTCACCGCGGGCCAGGACCTGCGTGAGATGGCCGACCTGGAGCTGATGGCCGAGCGTGCGAGGGCGGGCGAGGAGCCTGGTTACCGGGCCTTCATGCCCGTGCTGGAGGGCTTCTCGAAACCCCTGGTGGCGGCGGTGAACGGCGTGGGGGTTGGGATCGGGCTCACCATGCTGCTGCACTGCGACCTGGTGCTGATGGGCGAGAGCGCCCGGCTGAAGGCTCCCTTCGTGAGCCTCGGCGTGACGACGGAGGCCTCGGCCAGCCTGCTGCTGCCCCAGCTGGTGGGCTGGCAGGAAGCAGCGCACCTGCTCTTCACCGAGCCCTGGATCGACTCGGCGCTGGCGAAGCGGCTGGGCATCGCCTGGAAGGTGGTGCCCGACGACGAGCTGATCGGCGAGGCACGAGAGCTCGCCGCCACCATCGCCGCCATGCCGCTGGCCTCGCTTGTGGCCACGAAGCAGGTGATGCTGGCCGCCCGTGCAGACGCCGTGGTCGCCGCACGTGCGCGTGAGGAAGCGGTGTTCGAGCGCCTGGTGGGCGACCAGACCAACGCCGCCGCCCTGCAGTCGTTCCTCGCCTAACCAACGCCCATCGCCAGGGTGTGTCAATGGGCCCAGCGTGTTCCTTGTAGAAGGAAAAGATGAGGGGGCCGGGGCGTGAGCCCCGGCCTCCCTCTCTTCGGTAGTGCTCTTGGGCTACAGCTCGGTGGGGATCACCGTGGTGTAGCGGTAGAGGAACG
>CAYNQN010000189.1:0-2599 GCA_964399375.1 uncultured Rhabdothermincola sp.
GCGCACCCGCGTCGGTCACTCCTACATCAAGCAGGTCATGGCCGAGACCGGCGCCTGCTTCGGCGGGGAGCACTCGGGCCACTACTACTTCCGCGACAACTACCGGGCCGACTCGGGGATCATCGCCTCGCTGGTGGTGCTCGAGTTGATGTCGAGGGCAGGGGCCCCGCTCTCGGAGCTGCGCAAGCCCTTCGAGCGCTACGCCGACTCCGGCGAGATCAACACGCCGGTGCCCGATCCCGCTGCGGTGATCGATGCGGTGGCAGCCCACTACGAAGGCGCCACCCAGGACCGCCTCGACGGCCTCACCTGCGACCTGGGCGAGTGGTGGTTCAACCTGCGCCCGTCCAACACCGAGCCCCTGTTGCGCCTGAACCTCGAGGCGCCCGACGCCGAATCGTGCGCCCTGCACCTCGCCGAGGTCAGGGACCTGATCGCCACCGTCTCTGACCAGGGCCCGAGCGGCCCGTCGGCGGAGCCGACAAGAGCGAACGACAAGGAAGGCTGACATGACGCTCGACCCGCAGCTGCTGGAGATCCTCGCCTGCCCGCAGGACAAGGGGCCGCTCCTGTACCTCTCCGACGAGGATGCCCTCTACAACCCTCGCCTCCAGCGCCGCTACGACGTGCGCGACGGCATACCGATCATGCTGATCGACGAGGCCACCGACGTGCCCGACGACGAGCACGCCAGGCTCGTGGCCAAGGCGCGCGCCGACGGCGTGCGGCCCACGTTCGAGGCCTGAGGGGAGCCGGGATGAGCGACAGGCTCGACACCCTCGACATGTTCGGGGCCACCATGGCCCTTCCCGAGCAGATCGCCCAGGCGGTCGCCGGCGTGAAGGCCCTGGAAGGGCCCCTCCCCACCCACGACGAGGTGGAGAACGTGGTTGTGCTGGGGATGGGCGGCAGCGGCATCGGCGGCGACGTGATGCGCGAGATCGCAGGCCCGTTCATGGCCGTCCCGGTGGTGGTGCACAAGGGCTACGGCTTCCCCAACTTCATCTCCGAGTCCACCCTGGTGTTCGCGCTGTCGTTCTCGGGTGCCACCGAGGAGACCATCGAGGCTGCCGGCCAGGCCGCTGCCGCAGGCGGGCGCCTGGTGTGCGTCAGCCACGGTGGCGAGCTGGCAGAGCTCTCGTCGGTGTGGGGCGCCGCTCACGTGCAGGTGGCCGACGGCATACCGATGCCTCGGGCGGGCCTGGGCGCCATGGGGATCCCACCGTTGCTGGTGCTGGAGCGCATCGGCCTGTTCCCCGGTGCCTCCGGTTGGGTGGATGCGGCCATCCTCCAGCTCCAGGCACGGCGCGACGAGCTGGCCGCCGACGGCAGCGCCGCCGACTTGCTGGCGCGGCGCATCGGCCGCCAGCTCCCCCTCGTCTACGGCGGGGCAGGCCTTGGCGGCCTGGCGGCGCTGCGCTGGAAGAACCAGGTGAACGAGAACGCGAAGGCCCCCGCCTTCTGGAACCAGCTGCCCGAGCTGTGCCACAACGAGCTGGCCGGCTGGGGCCAGCACGGCGACGTCACCCGCCAGCTCCTGCGGCTGATCTGCCTGCGCCACGACTTCGAGCACCCGCAGATATCGCGCCGCTTCGGCATCGTGGCCGAGGTGCTCGAGGAGGTGGTGGCGGGCGTCGAAGAGGTCCGCGCCCAGGGTGAGGGGCCCCTGGCCCAGCTCTTCGACTTGATGTTCTTCGGCGACGTGACCACGCTGCACCTCGCTTATCAAGCCGGCGTTGATCCTGGGCCCATCGCCGTGCTCGAAGACATGAAGGCCCGACTCTCCGAGGAGAACTGATGATTGGCACACCGCCGCCCGGCTCGCCCCAGGCCGGATCGCACGACGACTTCCTGGTGGCCGACCTGGGCCTCGCCGAGTTCGGTCGCAAGGAGATCCGCCTGGCCGAGCACGAGATGCCCGGGCTCATGGCGCTGCGGGCCGAGCACGCCGACGCGCAGCCGCTGGCGGGGGCCCGGATCACCGGGTCGCTGCACATGACCGTGCAGACAGCCGTGCTCATCGAGACCCTTGTGGCCCTCGGCGCCCAGGTGCGCTGGGCCAGCTGCAACATCTTCTCCACGCAGGACCACGCCGCGGCCGCCGTGGTGGTGGGGCCCACCGGCACGCCGGAGGACCCCACGGGAGTGCCCGTGTTCGCCTGGAAGGGCGAGACCCTCGAGGGCTACTGGTGGTGCACCGAGCAGGCGCTGCTGTGGCCCTCGGGCGACGGTTCCGTGATGGGCCCCAACATGATCCTCGACGACGGCGGCGACGCCACGCTGCTGGTGCACAAGGGCGTGGAGTACGAGTCGGCGGGAGCGGTGCCGGCCCCCACCGAGGACGACGCCGAGGAGTGGGCGGTGGTGCTGGGCGTGCTCGCCCGCTCGCTGCAGGACGACCCCAAGCGCTGGCACCAGGTGGCCGAGGGCATAAAGGGCGTCACCGAGGAGACCACCACGGGTGTGCACCGCCTCTACCAGATGGAGGTGGCGGGCGAGCTCCTGTTCCCGGCCATCAACGTGAACGACTCGGTGACCAAGTCGAAGTTCGACAACCTCTACGGCTGCCGCCACTCGCTCATCGACGGCATCAACCGCG
>CAYNQN010000190.1:0-2596 GCA_964399375.1 uncultured Rhabdothermincola sp.
GCCCGCTCGGAGTGCTCCCACATGGGGTCGAGCAGCTTCGAGTAGAAGGTGTCGGCCGCCTTCGCGTCCTCCACGATCACCCCGTACTCCTGGAGCCACGCTGGGTAGAGGTTCTGGGACCCCACGTAGAACGCGGCCCTGTCGACGGCCACCACCTTGGTGTGGTTCCCGATCCCCTGCCCACCGGGCCAGGTGTCGTCGGCGTCGTTGAAACGCAGCGGCGCCACGCCGACCTGGGCGCAGAAGCGGTCCTTGGCCTCTTGCTGGTTGCTCACCACCTTCTGCACGCGCGACAGGAGGTAAGAGGTGATGTCGGAGAGGCTGCCGCCGTTGGAGTAGTCCTTGGTGCCGGGCGACGAGACGACTATGCGCACCTCCACGCCGTGGGCGATCCGCTCGGCGAGGGCGTCGAACACCCGCACGTCCCACTTGGGGACGATCTTGGCCGCGCAGATGCCGATGAGGTCCTGCTGGGTGATGGTGATGGACGTGGTGGCCGAGGCGATGAGCGCCCTGAGCGCCGGCTCGCCGGGGTTCGCACGCTCGTAGGGAGCGTCGCGGTTGGTGTAGTCGTCGGTCATCCACGAGCAGGCGATGGCACTGGCGTCGGCCCTCGAGACGAGGTCGTCGGGAAGGGGGCCGCCGTTCACCTGCGTGTTCTCGATGCCCATGCCGAGGCGGCCGATCGAGAGCGCCTCCACCCCGCCGGGAGCGGCGCCCACCTCCAGCTCGGGGGCCGAGGCCGGGCAGTCGCCCACCGCGGTGGTGGCCTGGTAGTCGACGTTGAGCGACGAGCCGGTGTTGGCGCAGATGAAGCCCCACTCGTTGTCGACGAACGTGTGGGCCTGGGCCACCAGTGGGCCGCGGTGGAGCAGCGAGACGTCGCTGATGGGGTTGGTGGTCTGGAGGTAGTCGGCAGTCCAGAGGTTGTGGCCGCCGATCACCGCCACCTTGCCGTCGGCGGCGACGATCTTGGCGTGGTTCCACGACCACCCCCACGAGGTCGCCACGGAGGCCACCGCCACCGGTATCTCTGCGGCGTCGATGCTTGCCGCCGCCGCCACGTCGCTCACCAGGGCGTCGCGCCACTTGTCGGGAGCCGTGCCGCTGGTGGAGCCCCCCGGTGAGACTCCCCCGATCACCCGGATGAGCGGCCTGTTGCCAGCTCGAAAGGTCTGACCGAGACCGTCGACGAGGGCCTGGCGGAAGTCGCCGTCGGGGTACGGGTAGAGCGTGGTGATGTCGAGGATGCTCCTGGCCGACGATGCCACCTGCTTCAGCGCTCCCTCGATCCGGGTGAAGCTGGTGGTGGAGCAGCTGTCCTGGCCCCAGCACTCGGGGGTCTGGAGGAGCCAGGAGTCGTCGGCCTCGCCTGGCTCGCCGAGCAGGTTGCCGCTGCTGCGGAACCAGGCGATTCCCTCCGACGTGGGGTTGGTCTCCTGGAGCTTGGCCACCACCGCATCGAGGTGCGGCGTGGCGCTGGCCGTTTGGCCGCTTTCGCCCTCGGCGGGGGCGCCGGTGGCGCTGTCGATGAAGAGCGTGACGCCCTGGAGGGTTCCCGACAGGTCTTCGGGGTCGAGGGGTGTCACGTCGTTGAGGGAGTCGAGCGCCTCCCCACCCACGGCCTGCACGATCTTCACCTCGAGGGTGGCGCCTGCCTCGGTCACGTCGAAGCTGTCCACCTCGATCACGAGTGTGCCCCTGGGGCTGTTGACGAGCATCGCCGCCTCTGGTGGATCGCCGGCGAACCGCTCGTCCCAGCGCGACTCGAAGGTGGCGGTGGACTCGGTGTCGGCCTGCCTGTGCGGCCGGTCGGTGAAGGCGACCACTGTGGGGTCGAGATCTCGTAGCTGGATGGTCCCTTCCGAGGCTCCTGCGTCGAAGGTGGCGACCGCCTCGTCGGCCCGCATGGTGAAGAGCCAGGACGGCTCTTGAACGCTGGCCTGATCGGGCTCGCTGGAGCCGCCGGCCGAGCTGCACGCTGCGGCCAGCACTCCCATGGCCGTCACCACGGCGAACAGCCTCAGATACGTCTTCCACTGGCTACTGGTCCCCCGGATCACGCCGACATGATCACCGGCGCGGACCCTCATATCAAGGCAGGCCCCAGCGACGGAGCGAGGGATGTGGAGGATCGGGTAGGACTTGGACCGTGCAGCGCAGGGTCGTGGTGTCGGGACGGGTGCAGGCGGTGTTCTTCCGCGTCTCGGCCCAGGAGGTCGCCCTCTCGCTCGGCCTGGTGGGCTGGGTGCGCAACCTCCCCGACGGACGGGTGGAGATGGTGGCCGAGGGCGCCGACGCGGCCGTCGAGCAGCTGGTGACGTGGGCTCGCACCGGCCCTCCCACCGCCCACGTGACCGGCGTGGAGCTCTCGGACGCCTCCCCCACCGGCCTCAGCACCTTCGAGATCCGCTGACGCGTCGGGTCCCGCCCCGCCTCGGCGTTCTGGGGATGCCGCCCTCCACCCCACGCCGAGCCGCGTCACCAGCAGGCTCAACTGGAAGAGCCCCGGCCGTGAGGCCGGGGCTCTTCTCTAGTGGTCTCTGCTCTTGGGCTACAGCTCGGTGGGGATCACCGTGGTGTAGCGGTAGAGGAA
>CAYNQN010000191.1:0-2531 GCA_964399375.1 uncultured Rhabdothermincola sp.
GTTCGCCCAGGTGGGTACGTCGAGCGGCTCTATCGCTCCTACAGGTGATGCGACCCTGTCCACCCAGATGGTGCTGCAGGTGAGCTCGGCGGACTTCGGCTCGGGTGCCCAGCAGTTCGCCTCGACATGTGCGGTCGGGCCCTTCGACGTCGACTTCTCGGGTGGCCGCGCCGGCACCAGCGGTCCAATGACGCTGCTTGCCGAGGGGTTCTCGGTGCCCTTCGCTTCGGCTGGATCCTGCGTGAACCAGGCCGGTGTCTCGCGAGCCACGCAGGTGGGTGCAGTGCTCGCCGGCGCCAACACCGAGATCGAGCTGAACTTCACGCCTACTGCCCAGGAGCTGGCGACCCAGGCCACGATCACCGGGATCACTCCCGAAGGTGGTTCATCATTCGGCCAGCCGGTCACGATCGACATCGAGTACACGCTCGCCGGTGGCGGTGACATCCCCGCTTCGCCCTTCGGCCAGTACCTGCTCGAGGTGCAGATCTACGCCAACGACACCTTTGCGGGGACCACTTTGGCCATCGCCAACGCTTTCGTTGACGGGCCAATCGAGCTCACGACCACCTACCCGGGGTCCTCGCTCTTCGGGAGCACGCCCGCCCTACCGGCAGGCACCACGAACATCAGGGCTCAGGTCGTCTCCAACGCGATCGCCAGGGGCATTCTCGCCACCTCGTCGCAGTCGCCGGCAGTGCCCTACACGGTGCTGCCGGAGCTCCCCAAGACCCCGCCGACGCTGACCCTTTCTGTGCCAGAGACCGCTGCTGCAGGCGAGTCGATGGACTTCGAGGTCACGCTCGACCCCGCTCCGAACGACAACGACGCTCCTGCGCCGTTGCAGGGGACCATCGAGGTCTACGACGACACGACCGGCCTCCCGATCAAGATGAACGGCGCGGGAATCTCCGAGAGCTCGATCAACGTCGAGGCGAGCAGCGACGGGGTCTTCCATATGAAGACGGCGCTCGCCCCTGGCGAGCATGCTCTGCGGGCCGTGTTCACACCCAACGCCCAAGCCTCGGCATGGTGGTGGGCGATGGCAAGCTCTGAGGCCCAGCCGCACACGGTGCTCGGAGAGCAGATCCCCACGACGATGACCCTCCTACGTGAGAGCACGCAGGGCACCGCGAAGGTTCCTCAGGGTGCCACCCTTGTCCTGAATGTGAGGGTCGACCCAGCTTCGGTTGGGTCGCCGAACGAACCGTTCCAACCCGGCTCCGCCAGGGTGTGGATGGCCAGGCCCACGGGCGGGTTCGCCAACGGGTCCATCAATGGCGGGAACGCCAGCGTTCAGATAGCCGCTCCCACGGAACCAGGCCACTACGAGGCGCGAGTGTTCTTCGACCCTTCGTTCCGCAACGCGGTGTCGGCGCCTGGTTCTCTGGGCAACCAGGGCTACGCGCCTTCCGAGGTGATCTTCCCCTACGAGGTCGTCGCCTCGCCGGGTACGGGTGGGCCCATGGCGACCAATACGAAGATCCTTCGTGTTGGGAACAACAACGAGGGAGCTCAGCCCTCGATCCAGACCGAGGGCACGGCGTGGGGGAACTTGGCCATCGGAGTGTCGAGGCCGGCGACCGGTTCGGCTGCCTTCGTTGCACGCAACTTGGCAACCGGGGTCGTGACCGCGGTGGGTTCCGGCACCGTGTTCCAGGGTGAAACGGGCTTCCAGGCGACCGGCACGGAGGCGCTCCCCGCGGGCAACTATCAGCTGCGGGCCTCATACACGCCGAGCAACCCCTCGCTCTATGCACCATCGACGTCGGACTGGTTCAACGTCCAAGTCGTGAACCCGGCGAACCCATTGGCGTCCTCGGTAGCGCTGACCGCACCGGAGGCATCCCACGTCGGCCAAGGTGTTCTGCTGCGAGCAACGGCTTCGCCAGCGGGTGCTGCGGGCACGATGACCTTCTTCGACGGCGATACCGCCCTGGGCTCGGTCCCGACATCGACCTTGGACGGTCTTGCGACCTTCATGGCCTTCGGCCTCGAGCTTGGTGAGCACACCTTTACGGCGCAGTTCGCGCCCTCGGCTGCCGCAGTCACGGCTTCCATCTCGGCGCCGGTGACCCACACCGTGGTGCTCCCGACCACCGACACCACCACGACGCTCACGGCCGATCCGGCCAATGGTGCGGTGCAAGGCCAAGAGGTGACCCTCACGGCAACCGTCGAGCCCAGCGACGCTCCAGGCTCTGTCGAGTTCCTCGCCGACGGCGAGCCTCTCGGCACCGCTGAGGTGGAAGACGGTTTCGCCACCCTCGTCACCGACGAGATCGCCGTGGGCGAACACGAGCTGACGGCAGCTTTCGGCTCTTCTGATCCGGACTTCGGTGATTCGGTCTCTGCGCCGCAGGCGTACGTGGTCGAGTCCAGCTCTGGGCCGGTGGACACCAACACGGCGCTGACTATCAGCCCTGCAGGTTCTGCGGTGCTCGGAATGGACGTGACCCTCACGGCCAGCGTCACGCCAGGCTCCGCGGCTGGAACGGTCAGCTTCCTCGACGGAGGCACTGTCATCGCAG
>CAYNQN010000192.1:0-2172 GCA_964399375.1 uncultured Rhabdothermincola sp.
CCACGAGAAGGCCGCGCTGGCAGAGATGCTCGCAGCGGCCGAGCCCTCGGTGGTGGCTGCGGCCGGGGGCTCCGTCCTCGACGCTGCCAACCGAGAGCTGATGGGTGAGGCCGGCACCGTCGTGTGGCTGCGAGCCGACCCCGCCGTGCTGGTGGGCAGGACCCTCTCCGGCGACCATCGTCCCCTGCTGGCCCACGACCGAGCGGGCGTGCTGGCACGCCTCTCGGCCGAGCGCGAGCACCTCTACACCGAGGTGGCAGACGTGATCGTCGACGTCGACCACGTCGGTCCCGCCGAGGCGGCCGAGCAGGTGGCCGCCGAGCTGACCGCACTGGGGGCGATCTCGTGATCACCGTGCCGGTGTCGCTGGGGGAGCGCTCCTACGAGGTGCTGGTGGGCGCCGGGGCCCGCCACGAGCTCGCCTCGGTGATCCCCTCGTCCAGCCGGCGCGCCGCCGTGGTCACCCAGCCGGGCGTGGGGGTGGAGGTCGACCCCGGCCGCGAGCACATCGTGATCGAGATGGGCTCCGGCGAGGAGGCCAAGTCGATGGCCACCGTGGAGTCGCTCTGCCGGCGCCTCGCCGACTGGGGCCTCACCCGTGCCGACACGGTCGTGGCGGTGGGCGGTGGAGTCGTCACCGACACGGCTGGCTTCGCCGCCGCCGTCTACCACCGGGGTGTGGCGGTGGTGCACGTGCCCACCACGCTGCTGGGCCAGGTCGACGCCGCCATCGGAGGCAAGACGGGCGTGAACCTGCCCGAGGGCAAGAACCTGGTTGGCGCCTTCTGGCAGCCCGCCGCCGTGCTCTGCGACACCGAGGTGCTGGCCACCCTGCCCGAGCGCGAGGCCCGCAGCGGGCTCGGCGAGCTCGCCAAGTACCACTTCCTGGGCGGCCGCCCCGCCGGGGCCCCTCCCCTCGACGAGCTGCCGCTCGACGAGCGGGTGGCGGCCTGCGTGCGGATCAAGGCCGAAGTCGTGGGCGACGACGAGCGCGAGGCCGGCCGCCGGGCGATCCTCAACTACGGCCACACCCTTGCGCACGCCCTGGAGACGGTCGGCCGCTACGACCTGCGCCACGGTGAGGCGGTGGCCATCGGGCTCGTGTTCGCCGCCGAGCTGGGCCGGAGGATGGGCCGCATAGACGACGGGCGCGTCGCCGAGCACCGGCGGGTGGTCGCCGCCTACGGGCTCCCCAGCACCCTGCCACCCGGCGTCGACACCGACGAGCTGGTGGTGGTTATGGGACGCGACAAGAAGGCCACCGGCGGGCTCACCTTCGTGCTCGACGGCCCCCGGGGCGTCGAGGTGGTCCCCGACATCGACCGTGACACCATCGAGGCGACCTTCGAGGCGCTTCGCTAGCGAGGATCCCAATGAGCTCTGTGCTGGTCATCAACGGACCCAACCTGAACCTGCTCGGTGATCGGGAGCCGGCGATCTACGGCTCGGCCACCCTCGACGACGTCGTCGAGGGCTTGCGCTCGGCGGCCTCCGAGGCCGGCCTGGGATTCGAGCACCTCCAGTCGAACCACGAGGGCGAGATCACCGAGGCAATCCAGCGCGCCCGGGGCACGCACGACGCCATCATCATCAACGCCGGGGCTTTCACCCACTACTCGTGGGCCATCGCCGACGCGCTCGGTACCTTCGAGGGCATGGTCGTGGAGGTGCACATATCCAACCCCGAGGCCCGGGAGCCGTGGCGGCACACCTCGGTGGTGTCGCCCGTGGCCGACGGGACCATCTCTGGCCTGGGCACCCAGGGCTACGCGCTGGCTCTCCGGGCCGTCCGCGAGAGGCTGGCGCCGTGAGCACGGCAGGGTTGGCTCCCATGGAGGTCGCCGCCAGGGCGCAGCGCCTCGTCGCGGCCCTCGAGGGAGCAGGCTGCGACGCCCTCCTGGTCACCAACCTCACCAACGTGCGCTACCTCACCGGCTTCACCGGCTCGGCCGGGATGGTGGCGGTGACCCCCGATCGCCTGGCCTTCTTCACCGACGGTCGCTACCAGACGCAGGCACCGGAGGAGCTGGAGGCCGCCGGGGTGGACGCGCAGGTCGTGATCGTGAACGCCTCCGCCGCCGACGACGTGGGTGCCGTGCTGGGTGGCTTCGGCCGGGTGGGTCTGGAGGCGACCAACGTCACGTGGGCCCGCCAGCGCGACATCGCCGAGTC
>CAYNQN010000192.1:2182-2495 GCA_964399375.1 uncultured Rhabdothermincola sp.
AGTCGTGGCTGCCGGACGCCGAGCTGGTGCCCACCAAGGAGCTGGTGGAAGACCTGCGCCTGGTGAAGGACGCCGGGGAGCTGGCCCGCCTGGAGCTGGCAGCGGCCATCGCCGACGAGGCCCTCGCCAAGGTGAGGCCCCGGCTGGCGGAAGGGGCCACCGAGCGTGAGATCGCCTTCGAGCTGGAGGTGGCGATGCGGGAGGGCGGCGCCGACGGCCTCTCCTTCGAGACCATCGTGGCCTCCGGCCCCAACGGCGCCCGGCCCCACGCGCATCCCAGCGATCGCTGCATCTCCGAGGGCGACCTGGTGGT
>CAYNQN010000193.1:0-2466 GCA_964399375.1 uncultured Rhabdothermincola sp.
CAACGGCCTCCGCCGATGTGGGTGTGGTACCACATCCACGCCTCAGGGTTGATGGGCTCGCCCACCGACCCCAGCAGCCGCAGGCTGGACAGGTCGTGCGCCTCGGGCTCCTGGGCCCCCCACTTCATGAACATGCGGATGGCCGTGGGGGCTGCGTAGAGCTGGGTGACCCGGTAGCGCTCGACGATCTCCCAGAGCCGGTCGCGCCCGGGCGTGTCGGGCGTGCCCTCGTAGATCACCGAGGTGGCGCCGTTGGCCAGCGGGCCGTAGACGACGTAGCTGTGGCCCGTCACCCACCCGATGTCGGCGGCGCACCAGTACACGTCGTCCTCGGGCCGCAGGTCGAACACGTACTTGTGGGTGAAGGCCACCTGCGTGAGGTAGCCGCCCGTGGTGTGCATGATCCCCTTCGGCTTGGCGGTGGTGCCCGACGTGTAGAGGAGGTACAGCAGGTCCTCGGCGCCCACGTGCTCGGGCGGGCAGGTGGGATCCGCCTCGCTCATCAGGTCGTGGTACCAGTGGTCTCGCCCCTCGACCATCGCTACCTCTGAGCCGGTGCGACGCACGACCACCACGTCGGTGATCGAGGGCGTGCGCTCGAGAGCTGTGTCGACGTGGGGCTTGAGCGGCGACGGCGCACCCCGGCGGAACCCGCCGTCGGCCGTCACGATCACCTTGGCGTCTGCGTCGTTCACCCGGTCGACGATGGAGTCGGGCGAGTAGCCGCCGAAGATCACCGAGTGGGGGGCGCCCAGGCGGGTGCACGCCAGCATCGCCACCGGCAGCTCGGGGATCATCGGCAGGTAGATGGCCACCCGGTCGCCACGCTCGACGCCCAGCGAGCGCAGCACGTTGGCGAACCGCTGCACGTCGTCGAGCAGGTCCGCGTAGGTGATGGTGCGCCTGTCGCCCGGCTCGCCCTCCCAGTGGAAGGCCACGCGATCGCCGAAGCCCCCCTCCACGTGGCGGTCGAGGCAGTTGTACGACACGTTCAGCGTGCCGTCGGCGAACCACTTGGCGTAGGGCTGATCCCACTCCAAGGTGGTGGAGAAGTCGTCGAACCAGGTGAGCAGCTCACGAGCCTGGCGTGCCCAGAACTCGTGCGGCGCGGCCTCGGCCTCGTCGTACAGCTCCCTGTCGCGCACCAGCGCCCTGGCCGCGAACTCGGCAGAGGGAGGGAAGGTGCGGTCCTCGCGGAGGTAGTCCTCGATGGTCGGCTCAGCCATGTGCTCGCGTTCCCTTTCGGTCCCCCGTTGTGGGCTACGTCCCGAGCCTACCGGTCGCCCCAGATCGGCTCCCGAGCTCCTGTGCTCGCGTACCGGCGTGCGCTCGTCATCGGATCGATGGCACAGGTACGCCGGTACGGACTGCCCCTTACGGGACCAGCCACTCGGCCACGGTGAAGGCGCCGAGGCCGGCGGGATCGAGGAGGGCCTCGGCCTCGCGCACGCGGCTGCGCGCCCGCATCGCGTCGAGGTCGGCAGCCGCCGCGCGCTCGGTCCAGAGCCGGCGACCCTCCTCGACGAGCTGGTCGATGCCCAGACCTTCCAGCCACGCCTTCTGCGAGACGCAGCTCGTGGGCTTGCGCACCCCCGCGAGCTGGTCGAGGCACACCTCGCTGGTGATGTCCTGCTCGCCCAGAGCCTCCAGGGGATGGGCGCCTCGCTCGTGGCCGCGGAAGGTCCGCAGCCATGCCTGCTGCGGCTGGCCGGCGAGCTCGGGCGTGCCGGTCATGTAGTCGAGCACGACCAGCCGCCCTTCCACCACGCGCCCGAGCACGCCTTCGAGCCACGACATCGCCTGTTCCTGGAGGGGTACCCGAGCGCCTGGTGCAGTCCCCGGGGCGAGGCGCTCCATCCACGCGTCGAGCTCGGGCTGAACCAGTCCCAGTCCTTCGCGCAGCGTCCCGTCCTCGCCGGGGAGGGCCAGCACCTCGCACCACCCACCCTCGGTTCGCTCCAAGAGCCGGAACGGGAGGTTGTCGAGCAGCTCGTTGGCGAGGATCACGCCTCGAACGGGCCCCTCGGGCACCTCGGAGAGGAACCTGAACCTGGGCCCTTCCTGGTTGCCGATGGGGAGGTGCTCGGCCTGCAGCTGGCGAAGGGCAGCCGAGCGCTCCACCAGCAGGTACTCGAGCGCATGCCCGCAGGCCGGGGCCGCCGCCCTCACCGAGATCGCCAGGGCTCCCCGCCCGGCACCCACCTCGATCACCGTGAACGGATCGGGCTCCCCCAGCTCGCGCCACCAGGCATCCAGCGCCCTCGCCACCACGGCCCCGAACAGCGGACCCACCTCGGGGCTGGTGATGAAGTCGCCCCGCCGCCCTGCACCCCTCCCCCGGCTGAAGAAGCCCGCCTCGGGGTCGTAGAGCGCCGCTTCCATCACCTCGTCGAAGCCCAGCCCGCCCTTCGAGCGAGCCCGCTCGGCAAGCCGCTCACCCAACTGCGCACGCATGTCAGAACACTA
>CAYNQN010000194.1:0-2454 GCA_964399375.1 uncultured Rhabdothermincola sp.
ACCACTCGAAGATGGTCGTGCAGCTGGCCCAGCCGTGCCTCGCCCGGTACCGGCGCCGCGAGCGGGGATGACGGGGTAGGCCAGATGGGGGGAGAGGGTGGCAGCTACCGGGTGGTCGTAGATCGCGACCTGTGCCAGGGGCAGCCAGGGAGCGAGGGCCCGTGAGCAGCTACCGGGTGGTCGTAGATCGCGACCTGTGCCAGGGGCATGGCGTGTGCGAGTCGGAGGCACCCGAGGTCTTCTCGGTGTCGAAGAAGGGCGATCTCACCGTGCTCGACGAGACGCCGCCCGAAGAGCTCCGCCCGAAGGTGGAGATGGCGGTGAAGTACTGCCCGACGCATGCGCTCTCGATCGCTGCGGAGCTCTCGACGGAGCAGCAAGACCGATGAAACCCGAATCTGCGAAGCAGACGACTTGGAGGTTGTGATGGGGGCTTACCCGCGTGAAGAGCTGGAGGAGATGGTCCAGCGGTGGATCGAGGCCAACCGCAAGGCCGAGGAGGTGGGCGACTGGCGGCCCATGGCCGAGCTGTACACGCCCGATGCCACCTACGGGTGGAACTACGGGCCCCACACCGAGTTCATGGCCGTGGGCCGTGACGAGATCCGCGAGCTGGCCCTGGGCGCCGAGATGGCCGGCCTCGACGGCTGGGAGTACCCCTACGAGGAGATCCTCATCGACCCCGACAAGGGCATGGTGGTGGGGTTCTGGCGGCAGCTGGCCGACGCCACCCGTGACGACGGGTCGCGCTACGAGGTGGCCGGCATCGGCGGCAGCTGGTTCCGCTACGCGGGCGAGGGTCAGTGGAGCTGGCAGCGCGACTGGTTCGACTTCGGCAACGCGGCGGCTCTCTTCATGGAGATGATGACCGACGGGAAGCTCTCGGAGGGGATGACCGCCCGGATGAACCGCTCGATGAAGGCGGACCTCCCCGGCTACTACCCCGCGTTCAAGGGGCCCGTGAGCATCTGGGAAGCGCCGTGATCGCCAGCGCGAGAGCGAGAGCGAGCGCGGGGGCGCTGGAGCGATGACTGGTCTGTCCGGCTTGGGCGACCTGGGGGTGCTGCTGGTCGACGGCAAGTTGGTGCCGGCCTCGGGCGGTGGCACCTTCGAGACGCTCAACCCGGCCACCGAGGAGGTGCTGGGGGTGGCGGCCGACGCCACCGCCGCCGACGTGGACGCGGCCATCGCCGCCGCCAGGGTCGCCTTCGACGAGGGGACCTGGGCCAACGACGTGGCCTTCCGGGCCAGGTGCCTGCGCCAGCTGCGCGACGCCATGCAGGCGCAGGCCACCGAGCTGAGGGACCTGACGGTGGCCGAGGTGGGGGCGCCGGTGTTCCTCACCTCCGGTGCCCAGCTCGAAGCGCCGGTGGCCGACCTGGGGTGGGCAGCGGAGCTGGCCGAGAGCTACGAGGGCTGGAAGGTGGACCTGGGCCGGGCCGAGCCGATGGGCGTACCCAGCCGCCGCTGGTTGCTGCGCGAGCCGGCAGGAGTGGTGGGCGCCATCACGCCCTGGAACTTCCCCCACCAGATCAACCTCGCCAAGGTGGGCCCGGCGCTTGCCGCCGGCTGCACCATCGTGCTCAAGGCAGCACCCGACACGCCGTGGTGCGCCTCGGCGCTCGCACGCATAGCCGCCACCGAGACCGACCTGCCGCCCGGCGTGCTCAACGTGATCACCTCGTCGGACCACGCGGTGGGCGCCCAGCTATCCACCGACCCTCGGGTCGACCTGGTGAGCTTCACGGGATCCACCGCCACAGGCCGCAAGGTGATGGCCTCGGCGGCCGAAACGCTCAAGCGGGTGTTCCTGGAGCTGGGCGGCAAGTCGGCCTTCATGGTTCTCGACGACGCCGACCTGGCGACCGCCACGGCGCTGGCCGCCTTCACGGCGTGCACCCACGCCGGCCAGGGCTGCGCCATAACGACGCGGCTGCTGGTGCCGCGCAAGCTGTTCGACGAGGCGGTGGAGGCCACAGCGGCCACCATGAGCGCCCTCGGCGCCGGTGACCCCACCGACCCGGGCACCGTGTGCGGCCCGGTGGTCTCGGCTCGCCAGCGCGACCGGGTGGAGGGCTACCTGCGCCTTGCCACCGAGGAGGGCGGGAGCTTCGCATGTGGCGGCGGGCGGCCGGAGGGGCTCGACAAGGGCTTCTTCGTGGAGCCCACCCTCATCGTCGGGCTGGGCAACGACGCCCGGGTAGCCCGGGAGGAGATCTTCGGGCCGGTGCTGGTGGCCATACCGCACGACGGCGACGACGATGCGGTGCGCATCGCCAACGACTCGCCCTACGGGCTCTCGGGCTCGGTGAGCTCGGGCGACCCCGAGCGGGCCTGGGCCGTGGCCCGGCGGGTGCGTACCGGCACCATGAGCGTGAACGGGGGAGTCTGGTACGGCGGAGACGTGCCCTTCGGTGGTTACAAGCAGTCGGGCATAGGTAGGGAGATGGGTGT
>CAYNQN010000195.1:0-2442 GCA_964399375.1 uncultured Rhabdothermincola sp.
TGCGCTCGTCGGCGAGCCTCGCGGCCTGGCGACCCTCGGCCACCGCCTCGGTGAACGTGCTCCGCACCGAGCGCACGGAACCCACCACCGCATCCGAGACCGTGCCGGCTATCCGGTCGGCTGCGAAGCGCCCCTGCACCTCGCGCACGCGGGCGTACGCGTACACCGCCCCAACGAACCCGGTGATCGTGCCGAGGCCGAACCAGAAGAGCCTCTTGGGTATCACGCCACCCTCCTACCCGCCTGGCCGGAGCGGCTCCTTCGCCGGGGGCCGCCCTCCTTGCCCGCTCGGCCGGGGGCAGGTGCGGCCACAGAGCTGCGATCTTGCGAGCCCCGGGTGCCGCTCATGCGACCGGCGAAGCGCCCGATGCCCTTGGCGGCGGCCACGGTGCGCACCAGTGGCGCACGAAAAGCCAGGTAGCTGAGGCGGGACGCTCCCTCGACGGTGGACGAGATCGACTCGGCGGCGTCCAGGAGGTTCTCGACCCTGTCCACCTCGGCTCCGGCCTCCTCCACCGTGCCGCGCAGCTCCTCGAGCATCGCCACGGTCTCGTCGTCTATGGCCTCGAGCGTGCGGTGCAGGTCCCTCAGCGACCTCCTCAGGTCGAGCACCGTCACGACGAGCACCACGAGGGTGACGAGAACCGCCATGGAGACCAGGACCGCCGCCAGATCAGCTGCGCTCATGTCGCCATCCTCTCCTTTCCGCTTCTTCCCCGTGCTCGGAGGGCTCGTAGTACACGTTGCCCTCCAGCTCGGCGGGTCGGTGCTGCTGAGCGACCCAGCCACGCCGATCGTCGTGAGGATAGACGTATCCCTCTCCGTGCCCCAGGCCCTTGGCCCCTCGGTAGTGCGAGTCGCGCAGGTGGGCAGGCACCTCCCCGCTGCTGCCGCCTCTCCCCGCCGCTCGGTCGTGGCTCGCCGATCCCTCTACGTCGGCCTGGGCCCTGCCGAGCGCCACCGTCACCCGGTTCGACTTCGGTGCCGTGGCAAGGTGGACCACCGCGTGGGCCAGGTTGAGCTGGGCCTCCGGCAGGCCCACCAGCTCCACCGCCCTGGCGGCGGCGTCGGCCACCACCAGCGACGACGAATCGGCCATGCCGATGTCCTCCGATGCCAGGATCACGAGCCTGCGGGCGATGAAGCGAGCGTCCTCGCCAGCTGCGAGCATCCTCGCCAACCAGTAGAGGCCCGCGTCGGGGTCTGAGCCCCGGATGCTCTTGATGAAGGCGCTGATCACGTCGTAGTGGTCGTCGCGGCCGTACCGCAGGGCCTTGGTGCCCAGCGCTCCCTCCACGTCGCCCAGCGAGATCTCGGCGGCCGCCGAGCGCTCACGGGCGAGGGCGGCCGCCACCTCCAGGCTGGTGAGCACGTGGCGCCCGTCGCCCGCCGCACGCTCCACGAGGAGGTCGGCTGCATCGGGTTCGATCGTCACCCCCTCGGCGGCCAACCCCCGCTCCACCAGCTGGCGGGCGGCCTCGGCGGAGAGCGACTCGAGGCGGAACAGCGTGGAGCGCGACAGCAGGGGCGGGTTCACCTCGAAGAAGGGGTTCTCGGTCGTGGCCCCTATGAGCACGATGAGCCCCGACTCCACCGAGGGCAGCAGCGCGTCCTGCTGGGCCTTGTTGAACCGGTGGACCTCGTCGAGGAACAAGATGGTGCCCTGCGAGTGCTGGCCCAGGCGGTCCTGGGCGCGGGCTGCCACCTCCCGCACGTCCTTCACGCTCGCCGACACCGCCGAGAGCTGCTCGAAGGCCTTGGAGGTGGTGTGGGCGATGAGTTGGGCGATCGTGGTCTTGCCGGTGCCGGGTGGGCCCCAGAAGATCACCGACGAGAGCCGGTCGGCCTCTATGAGCACCCGGAGGGGCTTGCCCGGTCCCAGCAGGTGCTCCTGGCCCACCACCTCGTCGAGGTTGCGGGGCCGCAGCCGGCTGGCCAGGGGGGCCTGCCGGGCGAGCTGGTCCTCGGCCGCGGAAGCGAAGAGGTCGTCGCTGTCCCTCGATGCCCGGGTGGGGCGTGCGGCCATCCGGCGAGGGTACCTGGGCGGGCCCGCCCCTGGGAGCGGCGGCCAGCTCGACGCGGAGCGCGGGGCGGGGGTCCGGATCAGCCCTTGGGCAGCAGGCGCAACCCCAGCTCGTCGAGCTGGGCGGCGGCGATGGGGGCCGGTGCGCCGGTGAGGGGGTCCACCCCCGACTGGGTCTTGGGGAAGGCGATCACCTCACGGATGTTCTCCTCGCCCGGCAGCAGGGCCACCAGGCGATCGATCCCGAAGGCGAAGCCGGCGTGCGGTGGGGCGCCGTACCTGAAGGCGTCGAGCAGGAAACCGAAGCGCTCGGCCGCCGTGGCCTCGTCGATCCCGAGGATCCCGAAGATCTGCGACTGGACGTCGGCGCGGTGGATCCGGACGCTGCCCGAGCCCAGCTCCCAGCCGTTGAGCACCAG
>CAYNQN010000196.1:0-2427 GCA_964399375.1 uncultured Rhabdothermincola sp.
CGGCCGAGGGGCCCCTCCCGCAGACCCGCTACGTGCTGTCCAAGGCCATCGACGCCGGCCTGCCGGCCATCGTGGTGCTCAACAAGGTCGACCGGGCCGACGCCCGCCCCGAAGAGGTGCTGGACGAGATCGAGCAGCTGTTCCTGGACCTCGATGCTCCCCTGGAGCTGCTCGACTTCCCTGTGCTCTCGGCGGTGGCACGCGAAGGCAGGGCCACGCAGGGGGTGGGGATGCCCGGACCCGACGAGGGCCTGGGGGCGCTACTGGAAGCCATCACCGCCCACGTGCCCCCTCCGGGCGGCGATCCCACGGCACCTCTGCAGGCGCTGGTGACCAACCTCGACGCCTCCGACTACCTGGGGCGCCTGGCCATAGGCAGGGTCGTGCAGGGGACCATGAAGCGCGGAGAGCGCGTGGCCCTGCTCGACGAGGAGACCGACGAGGGCCAGCCGGCGCTGCGGCGCAAGCTCAGCGCCCTGTTCAACTTCGAGGGCGTGAGCAGGCGCGACGCCGAGGAGCTCGGCGCAGGAGACCTCTTCGTGGTGGCGGGCTTCCCAGAGGTGGAGATCGGCGACACCTTCGCCGACGCCGAGAGCCCCGTGGCGCTGCCCCGGCTGAGCGTGGACGAGCCGGTGCTGCGGATGACCTTCGCCGTGAGCACCTCGCCGCTGGCCGGCAGCGAGGGGTCCTTCCTCACCTCCCGCCACCTGCGCGAGCGCCTGCACCGGGAGGTGCTGGGCAACGTGTCGATCCGCCTGGCCGACACCGACTCGCCCGACGTCATCGAGGTGGCGGGCCGCGGCGAGCTGCAGCTGGCCGTGCTGATCGAGTCGATGCGCCGGGAGGGTTACGAGCTGCAGGTGAGCCGCCCGGAGGTGGTGCTCAGGGAGATCGACGGCCACCGCCACGAGCCGCTGGAGCGCGGCGTGGTGGACGTGCCGGACGAGCACGTGGGAACGGTCACCCAGGCGTTGGCGCCCCGCAAGGGCAGGCTCTTGGACCTCCGTCCAGGAGATCTGGGACGGACCGTGATCACCTGGGAGGCACCGGCGCGTGGTCTCATCGGCTTCCGAGGGCTGCTGCTCACCGAGACCAGGGGCACGGCGCTGCTCCACACCCACCACGCGGGCTGGGTGCCGTGGTCGGGCGATCTGCCGCACCGCAACGGTGGTGCGCTCATCTCGGACCGGATGGGCACCACCACCGCCTACGCCCTCGACAAGATCCAGGAGCGGGGCGAGATGTTCGTAGGGCCCGGCGTCGCCGTTTACGAGGGGATGGTGGTGGGGGAGTCGGCCCGGGGCGACGACATGGTGGTCAACGTCTGCAGGGCCAAGGAGAAGACCAACATCCGCACCCACAGCCACGACGAGGGGGCCAAGCTGGCCCCGCCCCGCGAGGTGACCCTGGAAGGGGCCATCGAGTTCATCGCGGAGGACGAGCTGGTGGAGGTGACCCCGGCCTCGGTCCGCATCCGCAAGCGCATCCTGGGCGAGGCCGACAGGCGCCGCATGCGGCGCAAGTAGCACCAGCGGAGCTGCTCGCTGCGGCTCCGCAGCCGAACGCGACAGAACCAGAGCCCCTGTCCGAAAGGAGAGAGGCCCTGGCTCTGCGTCAGGACGAGTTGTCGCTGCCTGGCTACTTGCCGGCGTTCACAGCGTCCTTGAACGCCTTCAGCGGGGTGATCCTCGCCTTGCGCGACGCCTTGATCTGAATCGCCTCGCCCGTGGCGGGGTTGCGGCCCATGCGTGCAGGCCGGTCCACCCGTGCGAACTTGGCGAAGCCCGAGATCGCCACGGGATCACCCGTGGAGACGGTCTCGGTTACTACCTCGACGAACGCCGCCAGGAAGGCGTCGGCCGTCTTGCGGTCGGTGTCGGTTCGCTCGGCGAGCGCCCCGACCAAATCCCTGCGGTTCATGTGACCTCCATATCCAGGGTCCCTACATTTCCAGGGCTCGTGATGGCGGCCACTTTTGCACCGTGGAGCCGCCAGATGTGGGATATCCAGCCCGCACGGGCTCCCGGCGACCTGCGGGACTACCTTTGCTGCGGCGGCCGCGGGGGCCGATCGGGGTCGAAGACAGGGGATTCAGATGCTCTCAGCAGGCGACGACTACCCGATCCACCAGATCGCCGAGCCGGTGCGCCACGTGGCCACGAGCGACCGCAACTTCTACGACCGCTACTACTTCAACCTCCATGCCTCCAGCGACGAGCTGTTCATGGTGATGGGGATGGGCCAGTACCCGAACCTGGGAGTGCAGGACGCGTTCGCCGTGATCCGCAGGGGTACGAAGCACCGGGTGGTGCGGGCCTCGAAGGTGCTGGGCGATCGCATGGACACCACCGTGGGGCCGTTCCGGGTGGAGGTGATCGAGCCCCTGCGCAAGCTGCGCTTCGTGCTCGAGCCCAACGAGTGGGGCCT
>CAYNQN010000197.1:0-2361 GCA_964399375.1 uncultured Rhabdothermincola sp.
GTGCAGACGGATGCTGGGCCGTTGCGGTTGGCGCTCTGCAGCGTGACGTCCATGGGTGGCCCTATGAGCTCGATGGCGTGGCCGCGGTTGGGGTTGAAGATGATGAACTGCTCGGGGGTCGCGCCGGGGCCGGCAGCGCTGATGCGGATGAAGCCGCCGTCGATGAAGAGCTGCTCACCGGTGTCGAGGTGGTGCGGAACAGTGCCGTCGAGCTGGGTGCAGGTCATGCCGGAGGGGAGCGCTGCCTCGAGCTGGTAGAGCGACAGCCGGAACTCGGCAGCGGCCACCAGGGCCTCATCCAGCGGTCCTGGGTCGGGTAGCCAACCCTCTTCCACCCCTTCACGCAGCCAGCCGATCGTCACCTCGGGCGCGTTGAACCACTCGGGAGCGGGATGCAGATCGCCAGGAGCATCGGCAGCTGCGGGCACCCGGGGGAGCACCAGCAACAGCTCTCTCGCAGCTGCGATGTAGTCGGCGCGGCCCTCGAGCTGATCGAGCTCGCGCAGGTTGTAGGGGATGCCCACCAGCATGGCCACCACGGCCAGCGCGCCTATGGGCTTCCACCGCCGCCAGAGCGCATCCACGGCAACCGCCAGTGCCGGAAGCACCAACGCCACCACAACGGGGAAGTACCTCGTCTCGCGAGCGCTCTCGGCCCCGAACACCCCGGCGCGGCCCATGCCGCTGGAGACGAGGAAGAGCACGGCGCCGACCAGCATCGCGGCCGGCACCGCAGCCCTGCGGCGCAGCTCGTCGCTGCTCATCGGGCTCCAGGCGAGGATCAGGCCGACGACGGTGACGACGATGAGCACAGCACCCAGCCAGCGAAGCTGAGC
Organism: uncultured Rhabdothermincola sp.; assembly: GCA_964399375.1. GTDB lineage: Bacteria > Actinomycetota > Acidimicrobiia > Acidimicrobiales > Acidimicrobilacustridaceae > CAYNQN01. The sequence goes on from CAYNQN010000197.1 coordinate 837, forward strand.
CATCGAGTCGAACGCGGCGTCGAAGCCCTGCGCCACGAACTCGGCGACGTTCCCCAGCCCCCCGCTTCGCAGCTGGCCCCGCCCGAACGAGATCCACCAGGCCAGGTAGAGAAGGGCGAGGGGCAGCACCTGGAAGGCCGCAGCCCGCCAACCGCGCCGCGCCAGCGTGGCCATACCGGTGATCGCCACCATCGCCACGCCGATGCCCGAGCAGCCGATGGCCACCAGCCCGGCTCCGAGCGCTGCCCAGTCGCGCCAGCTGCGCCAATCCGGCCCATCGTCGTGGTTGGCGAGCAGCAGCTGGGCCAGGCCGAAGGCGAGCGAGCCCACGAAGGTGATCTGCACGGCGAACACGATGTTCTCCGCCCCGGACCCCAGGAAGAGGAAGACCGAGGCCGCCGCCGTCGAGATCCACGGCCCCACCCCGGTGCTCCGCATCACCGCTCGCAGCAGCACGGCGCACGCGAGGTGCAGCACGATCACCATCAGCTGGTACGGCAGGTAGCTGCTGAGGTGGAAGAGGTGCCACCAGATCCGCAGCACGATGATCGGCAGGATGTGCAGGTGGTCGTTGTGCGGCCGCAGCAGGTCGGCCGGATCGCTCAAGATGCTCCGGTTGGCCAGGTAGTCCCACTCGTCGGCGAAGAACCACTGGTCGCGGCCCACCACCACGTAGAGCACGAACGCCGCTGCAACCAGGGCTCCGAACGTCCACGCCGCCCACCGGGCGCTGGCTGCGGTCGTCCCCTTCATGCTGTTCGGACCCTAGGTGAGGCCGGCGGTAGGCGCAGTGACCTGGGCCAGACCCCAGGCGAGGCTGCTAACCTGCAGGTCTGACCGTGAAGCGGGTCCCGTGAGGCCCGTACGGACAGGAGGAGCCGCGTGGCCGAGCGCGAGAGACGTCTGACGCCCCCATATGGGGGCGTTTTCGTTGCTCGGAAGCGAGTGATGACCGCTCAGGACATGCAGCGGGCCACGTGGCGGATGGCGCACGAGATCGTGGAGCGCAACCACGGCACCGACGAGGTGGTGCTGGTGGGCCTCCAGACCGGCGGACTGCCGCTGTCGGCCCGCCTGGCCGAGGTGCTCAAGGAGATCGGCCACCACGAGGTGCCCGTCGGCACGATCGACGTGGCCTTCTACCGCGACGACATCGGCCTGCGCCCGGTGCTGCCCGAGGCGGCCACCGAGATCCCCGGCGACCTCGACGGCCGGGTGGTCGTGCTGGTCGACGACGTGCTGTTCACCGGCCGCACCATCAGGGCGGCGCTGGACGCGCTGCACGACTACGGGCGCCCGAAGGCCGTGCAGCTAGCGGTGATGGTCGACAGGGGTCACCGAGAGGTGCCCATCCGGCCCGACTTCGTGGGCAAGAACCTGCCCACGAGGCGCGACGAGGTGGTCGACGTGAACGAGGACGGGGTGGACCTGGGGGAGATGATGAAGTGAGCAACCTCCTCTCGGTCTCCGATCTCGGTGCGGACGGCATCGAGGAGGTGCTGCGCCTCACCGACTCGTTCGTGGA
>CAYNQN010000198.1:0-2343 GCA_964399375.1 uncultured Rhabdothermincola sp.
GCAGAACACCACGCCCGAGCAGATGAAGATGTTCCTCACGCGCATCGGCTTCGGCTCGAAGGCCGTGATCACCGGCGACACCACCCAGGTGGACGTGGCGGGTGGCCGCAGTGGCCTGGAGGGCCTGGAAGACCTCTTGGACGGGATAGACGACCTGGCGTTCGTGCACCTGACAGGGCGCGATGTGGTTCGGCACCGGATAGTTGCCGACATAGTCGACGCCTATGCCGCGGGCTCCGGCCCGGCGTCGAAACGCAGGTGATAGAGGTGCTCGTCGCCGACGAGCAGGCGCAGCCCCCATCGCACCCGGTGGACCCCGATCGCTGGGAGAAGCTGGCCAGGGGGGTGCTGGAGGAGATGGGCGTGGGTGGCCCGGGGGAGATGTCGGTGCGCTTCGTGGACCCCGACGTGATGGCCGAGCTGAACGAGCGCTTCATGGACGCCGAGGGGCCCACCGACGTGCTCTCGTTCCCCATCGACCCCTTCGGTGACGACGACGGCCTCGATTCGCTCGAAGGCGCCGGTGGCCTCGACGGGCACGGGGAGCCGGCTCCCAGGCTGGTCGGGGACACACCAGCTCCCCGGCTGGTCGGAGACATAGTGGTGTGCCCGGCCGTCGCCGCCCGCAACGCAGCGGGCCACGCCGGCTCCTACGACGACGAGCTGGCCCTGCTGCTGGTTCACGGGGTGCTGCACGTTCTGGGCATGGACCACGACGACCCCACCGAGAGAGCCGAGATGCAAGAGCGCGAGCGCTCCCTCCTGCACCAGTTGCACGGCCCGCTAGCGGCCGACCCCTGGGGGCCTTGAGGTGGGCAACGTGGTGTTGATCGTCCTGATCGTCGTGCTGGCCCTGGTGGCTGCGCTGTTGTTGGTGCTCAACCGGATGATCCTGGCGGGGCGCACCATCCCGCGCCCCCTCGGTGGGAGGTTCCTGGGGGCCGGCGCCTTCGGCAACGGCAGGTTCGTCTCGGAGGAGGAGCTGCTGGCCCTCGTGGAGGCCGCCGTGGAGGACAAGGTGCTCGACCAGGGCGAGGGCCGCCTCATCGGGCAGATAATCGAGTTCGGCGACACGGTGGTGCGCGAGGTGATGGTGCCCCGCCCCGACATGGTCGCCGTGCCGGCGGAGCTGAGGGTGGAGGACGTGATGGAGGTGGTGCTGCTGAACGGCTACAGCCGCCTCCCCGTGTACCGCGACGGCATGGACGACGTGGCCGGGCTGGTCTACGCCAAGGACCTCATGCGCGCCGAGCGCGACGGCCAGGCCGACCGCACGGTGGGCAGCCTGGTGCGCGCGGCCCACTTCGTACCCGAGAACAAGCGCATACCCGAGCTGCTGGCCGAGATGCAGTCGGAGCAGTACCACATGGCCCTGGTGGTGGACGAGTACGGGGGCACGGCGGGCCTGGTGACGCTGGAGGACCTCATCGAGGAGCTGGTGGGCGAGATCGTCGACGAGTTCGACAGCGAGGAGCCCATGATCGAGCCGCTCGCCGGGGGAGCGGTGCGGGTGAACGCTCGCATGTCGGTGGACGAGGTGAACGACCTCGCCCACGTGAAGCTGCCCGAGGGCGACTGGGACACCATCGGCGGCCTGGTGTTCCACCTCCTGGGCCGCATCCCCACCGAGGGCGAGACGGCCACGGTCGACGGGCACCGCCTGCGCGCCGAGCGCGTGCAGGGGCGCCGCATCGGGCGCGTGCGGATAGAGCATGCGCCCGAGCCCCAGCCCGAGGCGAACCCGACATGAGGCCGGCATGAGGTCGGGGTTCGTCGCTCTCGCCGGTCGGCCCAACGTGGGCAAGTCGACGCTGCTCAACTCGATGCTCGGCACGAAGGTCTCGATCACCTCCGAGCGCCCCGGCACCACCCGCACGCAGGTGCGGGGGATACTCGAACGGCCCGACGCGCAGGTGGTGTTCGTCGACACGCCCGGCCTGCACAAGCCCAGGCGCTCGTTCGGCGAGCGCCTCAACGCCACGGCCGCCGACGCCATCGACGGGGTCGACGCCGTGTGCCTGGTGCTCGACGCCACCCAGGTGGTGGGCCCGGGCGACCGGTTCGTGGCCCAGCGCGTGCCCGAGGGCACCACGGTGGTGCTCAACAAGATCGACCTGGTGGAGGAGGCCCAGGTGTTCGCGCAGCTCTCCAGGGCATCCGAGCAGCTGGACAAGGCCGAGTACTTCCCGGTGTCGGCCCGCACCGGCAAGGGCGTGCCGGAGCTGGTGGAGCACCTGGTGTCGCTCATGCCCGAGGGCCCCGCCTACTACCCGCCGGGCACGGTCTCGGACGTGCCGGAGGCCTTCTGGGTGGCCGAGCTGGTGCGCGAGCAGCTGCTGGCCG
>CAYNQN010000199.1:0-2339 GCA_964399375.1 uncultured Rhabdothermincola sp.
AGATCCAGGACCACCCCGAGAACGCCACCCGCTTCGTGCTGGTGGCCAAGCGAGGCATCCCGGCGGCCACCGGGCACGACAAGACCTCGATCGTGGTGTTCCAAAGGGCAGACGCTCCCGGCTCCCTGCTGAGCATCCTCCAGGAGTTCGCGGCGCGCTCGGTGAACCTCTCGAAGCTGGAGTCCCGGCCCACCAAGACGGCGCTGGGTGACTACTGCTTCATGATCGACCTCGACGGGCACGTCAGCGACGAGGTGGTAGCCGATGCGCTCCGCTCGCTGCGCGCCAAGCAGCACGGTGTGAAGTTCCTCGGCTCCTACCCCGCCGCGGGTGCCCATGGCGACGGGGTGCGCACCGAGCAGCGCCGGGCCTGGCACGAGGCCGACGACTGGATCGCCTCGTTGAGGGATCAGATCCAGCCCTGAGTCCCGGATCGAGCGCTGAGCGACACCGTTGCGGGCGGTAGCGTTCCGACCGGAGGGATGGCAGAGCGGACTATTGCACTGGTCTTGAAAACCAGAGAGGCGAGAGCCTCCAGGGGTTCGAATCCCCTTCCCTCCGCTTTCCGATGTGCGAGACTCCTGGCCACTCGGCGCCAGGCGTGGCCGCTACGTGGCCCAACGCCGAGGCTCTTCTAGGAGGTAGCCGCACATGGTGTTCTCAGAGATCGGCCAGGGTGATGTCATCCTGTTCATCTTCCAGGTGTTCATCATCGTCATCTGGTTGTGGTTGTTGTTCACGGTCTTCTCCGACCTCTTCCGCGACCACGAGACGTCGGGTTGGGGGAAGGCAGCCTGGGTGCTGTTCGTCCTGATCCTTCCCTTCCTGGGCATCCTCGTTTACCTCATCGTCCGTGGCGGCGGTATGGCCAAGCGGGCCCAGGTCGCGCAGGTGGAGGCGAAGCAGCAGTTCGATTCGTACGTGCAGAGCGTCTCTGGCGGCGGGTCGACCCCGTCACCTGCCGACCAGATCGCCCAGGCCAAGTCGCTGCTCGACTCGGGCACCATCACCCAGGCCGAGTTCGACGAGCTGAAGCGCAAGGCGCTCAGCTGAGCTGATCCGCCTGAGCTGTGACGAGCCCCTGGCCGGGCTCTTGAGTGCGGAGGGGGTGGTGCTTGCACTGCCCCCTCCGCAACAGCTCCCTTGGGACTGAAGTCCCGGTGCCCTCGGGGTCGTGGGCTGTGTACCATCGAACCCCACACCTGGAGAGGTGCCGGAGTCTGGTCGATCGGGCCTCCCTGCTAAGGAGGTGAGGGTTCACGCTCTCCGTGGGTTCAAATCCCACCCTCTCCGCAGTTGAAGGGCCGTCCCTCCGGGACGGCCCTTCTTCTCTTCTCGGCCCTGGGCCTTCCTATGGGCGAGGCCTTGCCTTTCGCCCTAGGCCTTGCGGCAGATGGTGACCCCGTCGCCGATGGCGAGCATCACCTTGGTGACGCGCTCGTCGGCGGCGACGTGGGCGTTGAAGCGACGGATGGCCTCCGTGTCGTCGTCGGTCACCGTTGGGTCGACCACTCGGCCGTACCAGAGCACGTTGTCGGCCACGAGCACACCGCCGGAACGGAGCCGGGGGACGATCGCCTCGTAGTAGTCGATGTAGCCCTTCTTGTCGGCGTCGACGAAGGCGAAGTCGATGTGCGGTTCCTGCGGGAGGGCGTTCAAGGTCTCCAGCGCCGGGGCCAGCCGGAGATCGATGCGGTCTGCCAGGCCGGCCGCTTCCCAGTGTCGCCTGGCGATGCCCGTCCACTCCTCGCTGATGTCGCAGCAGATCAGCCGCCCGCCAGGGTTGAGACCCGCTGCGACGGCTGCCGCCGACGTGCCCGTGAAGGTGCCCACCTCCACTGCCAGGTCCACGCCGACGACCTGGGTGAGGAGGCGGAGGAACGCGTACTGGTCGGGGCCGATCTGCATGCCCGCGGAGTCGCCGGCGTGCTCGAGGGTGTCGGCGTGGATGGCCTCGTACGCGGCGTCGGGCGGGGAGCCGGCCGCCAGCAGGTACTCGTAGAGCTGGGGTGTCATCTGGATCGCTCGGATGTGGTCGGCCATGGTCCGACCTTACGCACCCGGCTGGCCCTCTTGGCACACCAACGCGCCGTTTCGAGCGCGATCGTGTGCCAAGAGCGAGGTTTGCGCCTACCGGAGGTGCTCGGCCATCCAGGCCACGCCCGTCTCGAGGATCTCGGGCCCCTCGATCAGCTCGCTCGGGGCCCTGCCGACCAGGCCTGTGCGCGCGGCTCCGGTGGCGAGGTGCTCTCGCAGGATGAGGGCGAAGTAGTCCTCGCCGGGATGGTCGACGATGCCCTCCTCGTCGTCCAGGCACTCGATCCAACGCAGCTCGGGAC
>CAYNQN010000200.1:0-2338 GCA_964399375.1 uncultured Rhabdothermincola sp.
CACTACCAGGAGGCATGATCTCGTGACGGAGGATTCGATGGTCGAGGAAGCGACTACAACCGGGCCCGCTGGGCCCATCTCGTCGGGGGCATCCGGCCCAGATGGGAGAGAGGCCGCTGCTGAGGGCGAGAGGGCCCAGCGCTTCCGCGAGGACCTCACGAAGATGCACGTGCCAGGCACCTCCACCTCCCGCGAGCGCAACCTGGCCCGCTTGGGTGCCGTGCTGCTGGTGGCCGGCCCCGTGTGGGTGATCGTGTGCTACTTCATCAGCCACTCCGCAACCAGCTCCCTCCAGCAGAACGACGCGCTGGTGGGCGCTGTCTTCGGTTTGAGCCTCACGGTGGTGGGCCTGGCCCTCTTCCTGCGCTATGCGGGAGCGAGGTTCCTGCGGTTCTGGCTGGCTCGCATCTCCTACGAGCAGCACCTCCACACCACCCAGGTGGTCGAGGCCATCCGCCGGGAGGGCTAGAAAGTAGGCATGCAACTGATCTCGGCCTCCACGGCCCTCTACGGGACCGAGAGCATCTTCGAGGTCGATGGGTTGAACATCGGCCTGCTCATCATCCGGGTGGTCGTGGGCCTCACGATCCTGGCTCACGCCTACAACCACATCTGGGGCGGCGGGAAGATAGAGGGGACCGCCGGCTGGTTCGCCAGCATGGGCCTGCGCCCCGGGATCGTCCACGCCTGGATGGCCAGCCTCACCGAGATCGCCGCAGGGGTCCTGCTGGTGCTGGGGCTGCTCACGCCCATCGGGGCGGCCGGCCTGGTTGGGATCATGGTGGTGGCCGGCATCACCGCCCACCGCCAGAACGGCTACTTCATCTTCAAGCCCGGTCAGGGCTGGGAGTACGTGGCGGTGCTGGGGGCGGTCTCGATGGCGCTGGGTGCCACGGGCCCGGGGGAGTGGTCGCTCGACAACGCCATCGGCCTCGACTCGCTCGTGGGGATGACAGGGTTGGCCATCTCGGGGATCGGCGGCGTCGGGGGAGCCATCCTGCTCCTGCTGGCGTTCTGGCGCCCGGGCGCCGACGAGGGCAAGGGCTGATGCCCGCCCGCGACCCCGCCGCGGTCCACAAGGACGTCGAGCGGTTCAACAAGGCCATCTCCGACGAGCGCAAGGAGCGCAGGCGCCAGCGCGAGGCCGAGAAGCACCAGAAGGTGATCGACGAGGCCGAGAGGGCCAAGCAGGAGGCTGCGGCCGAGGTGCGCCGTCTGCTCCAGAACCCCAAGGCGTCTCGAGAGCGGCGGGAGGAGGCCGACGTCACGTACCGCCACGCTGTGGCGGTGTGGAAGGCCCTGGTGGCCGGCGAGGAGCCCCCCCCCGGTCCGGGCGAGGTTCAGGCCGAGGTCGAGGAGGGCTGACAACAGGTGGACCTGGATCCGGAGGAGGTCCGCGTCGTCGGCTGCCTCGTGGAGAAGGAGCTGGCCACTCCGCAGTCGTACCCGCTCTCGCTCAACTCGCTTCAGCTCGCCTGCAACCAGTCGACCAACCGGGATCCGGTGGTGAGATACGACGAGCACGTGGTGGAGGAGGCCCTGGGGCGGCTGCGCCAGAGGGGCCTGACCCGGGTGGTGCACAGCAGGTCGAACCGGGTGCCGAAGTACCGCCACGTGCTGGACGAGGTGTGGGGACTCGACCGGCCCCAGCTTGCGGTGCTGGCGGTCCTGGCCCTGCGAGGGCCACAGACCCTGGGTGAGCTGAAGCAGCGCACCGAGCGGATGAGCCCTTTCCACGACCTCGGCGAGGTCGAAGCGGTGCTGGCCCAGCTGGCGGCGCACGAGCCCGAGCCCCTGGCCGTCCGCCTCGAGCGCAGGCCGGGTCAGAAGGACGCCCGCTACACGAGCCTCATCGGTGCTGAAGCTCCGGAGGGGGTCACCGCTCCCTCGCAGGCTGCCTCGGAGCCGGTCCCTTCCAACCAGTCCCAGGGCTACCAGGTGCTCGACTCCGGATCTGCCGCCCCCTCGCGTTCGCCCGGGTCACCGGCTCCGGTCGACCGGGACGAGCTCGCGGAGGTACGCGACCACGTCGATCGGCTCAGCGCCGAGATCTCCGACCTGCGCTCGGCCTTCGAGGCCTTCCGCGACCAGTTCAGCTGAAGCGCCAGGGGCGGGGTGATCAGCGGCTGACCGTGCCGGTGAGCACGGAGGTGGCGATCACCCGGGCTGGGTCGGTGATTAGGGCGACGGCCTCGGTGGTCGGCATGCCCTCGGTGACGCCGGAGGGTGAGCCCAGGGCGTAGAGGGTGATGTCGAACAGGCGTGGCCCGCCTCCCTCGGGCGGGCACGGGCCTGTCCAGCCCACCTCGCCCTCCGAGTTGGCGCCCACCACGGCCCC
>CAYNQN010000201.1:0-2305 GCA_964399375.1 uncultured Rhabdothermincola sp.
CGGCGCCGCCGCCGTGGAGGTCGATGGTGGTGTCGAGCTCGCGCAGCGCCAGCGCAGAGCACTCGATGTGCCAGCCCGGCCGACCGGGGCCCCAGAGCGACTCCCAGGCCGGCTCACTCTCGGCCGAGGGCTGCCACAGGACGAAGTCGAGCGGGTCGCGCTTGTTGGGGTCGTCGGGGTTCCCGCCGCGCTCGGCCGCCAAGGCGAGCATCTCCTCCCGGCCGAGGTGGCTCACCTGGCCGAAGCGCTCGAAGGACCTCACGTCGAAGTACACGGCCCCGCCGCTGGTGTAGGCGTGGCCCCGGTCGAGCACCATCCCGATGAAGCCCCGGATGTCGGCGATGGCAGAGGTGGCGCGCGGCTCGCTCCAGGAGGGGATGGCGCCCAGGGCTGCCATGTCGGCGTCGAAGCGGGCCGTCTCGGCTGCCGCCAGGTCGAGGTAGTGCACCCCCAGCTCGCGCGCCTTGCGGAGCATGTCGTCGTCGACGTCGGTGATGTTGCGCACGCAGCGGGTGTCGTGGCCGCGGTCGCGCAGCCTGCGCTGCAGCACGTCGTAGGTGAGGTAGGTGGCGGCGTGGCCGAGGTGCGTGGCGTCGTAGGGCGTGATCCCGCACGTGTACATCGTGACGATCGGCCCGGGGAGGAACGGGACCACCTCTCGCCTCGCCGTGTCGTGGAGCATCATCGGCTCCAGGTCGCGCCAGGTCTCTCCGCTTCCTGCCATCTGGCGTTACACGGGGTCAGCCGTCGGCGTCTATGCCGGTGAACCGCACCGCCGCGCGGGTCCGGTAGCGCACGTTCAGCTGGAGGAGCACTGCGGCGAAGGCCTCGATCGGGGCGGCGTTGGAGAGCTGGCCCGCGTCGAGCGGTCGCAGGTCTGGGATCTTGGATGCGATCTCGATGGTGGTCTCGGTGGCCGCCGGGTGGTCGGAGCAGATGAGCACGTCGCTCTCTACCGGGTTCTCGAGGTCTCCCAGCTCCTTGGCCGGGAGGTGGTGGAACGCGGCCGACACCAGCGACTTGGGCACCGCCGCCTGCACGCTGGCTGCCACCGACCCGCGCGGGGGCACCAGGGGCTGGAACTCGTTGGCGACCTTGGCGAGGGCGTTGGCCATGGATATGACCACCTTGCCCTCCAGGTGACCGGCGACCGACTTGGCGGTGGTGGGCGCTGCGTCCCACGGGGTCGCGATCACGACCACGTCGGCGTCGGCCGCCATCTCGTTGTCGCCCGCCCGGATGGGCAGGCTCCTCGACGGCCAGCGCTGCACCAGACCGTCACGCACCTCCATGGCCCGGTACTTCGAGCGAGACCCCACGATCACCTCGAAGCCCACTGATGCCAACCGGGCTGCGAGCCCGCTGCCGGCGGGGCCCGTGGCCCCGAGGATCCCGATCTGCACGCGGTCACACTACCCGGGCCGTAACGTGTGGCAGCGAAACGTGTAGAGAGCTGTCGCCTGGGCCTCGTCGGCCCGTCGGCGAATCTGGCACGAGCGGGATGCCGGGGCCATGGCGCCCGCCGGCGGAAGCTCGACGAGCAGGATGGAGGGTTCGATGGGCCTGTTGGAAGGCAAGCGGCTGCTCGTGACGGGCGTGCTCACCGAGGCGTCGCTGGGCTACGGCGTGGCGCGCCTCGCCCAGGCGGAAGGCGCCGAGATCGTCCTCACGGGTGTGGGCAACGGCATGAAGCACACCCAGCGCAGCGCCTCGAAGCTCCCGGAGCCACCCGACGTGCTCGAGCTGGACGTGACCCAACCCGCCCACGTGGAGGCCGTGCGCCAGGAGCTGGAGCGCCGCTGGGGCAAGGTCGACGGTGCCCTTCACTCCATCGGCTTCGCCCCGGCCGTGTGCCTCGGCGGCACCTTCATGGAGGCCGGCTGGGAGGACGTCTCGGTGGCCGTCGAGGTCTCGGCGTACTCCCTCAAGGCCATCGCCGAGATCGTGGCCCCGCTCATGGTCGACGGCGGCTCCATCGTGGGCCTCGACTTCGACGCTTCCGTATCGTGGCCCGCCTACGACTGGATGGGCGTGGCCAAGGCCGGCCTGGAGTCGACCTCTCGCTACCTCGCCCGCTACCTGGGCCCCCAGCAGATTCGGGTGAACCTCGTGGCCGCAGGCCCCACCAAGACGGTGGCCGCCCGCTCGATCCCGGGGTTCTCCAAGTTCGAGGACGTGTGGTCGGAGCGCGCCCCGCTGGGTTGGGACGTGAAGAGCACCGACGCCACCGCCAGGGCGTGCGTGGCCCTCCTGTCGGACTGGTTCCCGATGACCACCGGCGAGATCATCCACGTCGACGGCGGCT
>CAYNQN010000202.1:0-2249 GCA_964399375.1 uncultured Rhabdothermincola sp.
TGCCGGGCCTCGACGGGCTCTCCGCCGCCCGAGAGATCGCAGGAGAGCGCCGGGCCGCTGTGCTTATCCTCACGGCCTTCAGCCAGCGCGACCTCATCGACCAGGCTCGCGACGCCGGGGCGCTGGCCTACCTGGTGAAGCCCTTCCAGCGGGGAGACCTCATCCCCGCCATCGAGGTGGCCATCGGGCGCTTCAACGAGATGAAGGCCCTCCACGACCAGACCCTCTCCCTCGAGGACCAGCTGGAGACCCGCAAGGTGGTGGACCGGGCCAAGGGCCTGCTCATGGATCGCCACGGCCTCAACGAGAACGACGCCTTCTCGTTCATCCAGCGCACCGCCATGCAGGAGCGCCTCACCATGAAGGCCGTCTCGGAGCGCATCATCTCCGGAGACCTAACTCCGTAAGACGAGCCCGCCAACCTGAGCGAGGTGTCGATCAGCCTCCGCAGGGCGGGCGGAGCCCGCTCGGCCCGGAGCGGCACGGGTGACCCCGAGGATCGCCGCCGCCGCCGTGAGAGGCGGCGTGCGGCACCGGAGGGAGGCAGGACCCGTGAAGCGGAGGGCCGAATAGGGTGAAGCCCGTGGCCAAGTGGATGCTGATCGACGGGAACTCGCTCACGTACAGGGCGTTCTTCGCACTGCCCACCGACCTGGCCACAGCGGGGGGTCAGGTGACCAACGCGGTGTTCGGCTTCACCTCCATGCTCATCAACCTCGTGCGGGACCACGAGCCCGACAAGGTGATCGTCACCTTCGACCGCCCCGAGCCCACCTTCCGCCACGAGCGCGTGGAGACGTACAAGGCCAACCGCGAGGCCGCCCCCGACATCCTGCGCGAGCAGATGGGGCTGGTGCGCCAGGTGGTGGACGTGCTGCGGATCCCGGTGGTGGAGGCTCCGGGTTTCGAGGCCGATGACGTCATCGCCACCCTCGCCACGCAGGGCGACGAGCGCGGCGACGAGGTGCTCATCGTCACCGGCGACCGCGACACCTACCAACTCGTGCACGACCCGAACGTGAAGGTGCTCTACAACAAGCGGGGCGTGTCGGACTACGCCCTCTACGACGAGGCCGGCATCGAGGCCCGCACCGGGGTCACGCCCGAGCGCTACGTGGAGTACGCAGCGCTGCGGGGCGATGCCTCCGACAACCTCCCGGGGGTGCCGGGGGTGGGGGAGAAGACCGCCGCCAAGCTCATCACCACCTACGGCGGGATCGATGGCATCTTCGAGAACCTCGACGCCCTCACCCCGAAGCTGAGATCCAACCTGGCGGAGAACGAGGCCAAGGTCCGGGTGAACGCCGAGGTCATGCAGCTGGTCCGGGACCTCGACATGGACCTCGAAGAGGTCCTCGGCCAGGCCGGTGGCGACCAGGGCCGGCCTTCGGTCGCCCGGGGCTGGGGCGAGCTCGACCTCGACGAGGTCCGCAAGCTCTTCGACTTCCTGGAGTTCCGCACCCTCTTCGATCGCCTGGTAGAGGCGATGGGAGGCGAGCCCCCCAGCAGCTCGGGAGGGGGATCAGCCGAGCTCACGGCGGAGGTGCGAACGGTGGAGTCTCCCGACGGGGCTGTCGCCGTGCTCGCAGGCCTCGAGGCCACCCCCGACCCGGTGGCGGTGGCCGCCCGGTGGCGGGGCGAGCCGGGGCGCTCGCCCCTGGAGGGCCTGGCCGTGGTCACCAGCAGGGCGGAGCGAGAGGCTGCGTGGATCCCCGCCACCACCCTGGCCGAGCCGGCCGTGGCAGATGCTCTCGCATCGCTGGTGGGCCCGGGCGGGCCGCGCCTCGCAGCACACGACGCCAAGTCGCTCATGCGCAGCCTCGGCGACTACGGGGTGGACGTGCGGACCCTGGCGCTCGACACGAAGATCGCGGCCTACCTCCTCGACCCGGCCGAGTCGCGCTACCAGCTGGGTGAGCTGCTCGAGCGCTACACCGGGATGCGCCTGCCCGAGACCGGCGACGTGTCGTCGGGCCAGCTCGACTTCGACAACGAGGCGACCCCCGAGCCCGTCCAGGCCGCCCGCGACGCGATGGCGGTGGCGAGCCTGGTGGGGCCGCTCGGCGAAGCCATGGAGACCCGCAGGCTCAGCAGGCTCAACGACGAGCTGGAGGTGCCGCTGGTGCGGGTGCTGGCTCGCATGGAGCTGGCCGGTGTGGGGGTCGACGCAGCGGAGCTGCGACGCCTCAACGACTCCCTGGTCGACGAGTGCGAGAGCCTCCGGCGCCAGATCTGCCTGGACGCGGGCG
>CAYNQN010000203.1:0-2246 GCA_964399375.1 uncultured Rhabdothermincola sp.
CCGACACCTTCTACTCGAAGCTGCTCGACCCCATGTGGGAGCACTCCGAGCGGGCGAAGGACGCCTCTCAGTGCCCTTGACCCGGAGACGGGCAACCCGAGAGCCATCCCCCTGACGCCGTCGAGCTATCCTCCCTCGGCTGTTCATCCGGAGGGAGTACTGAGATGCGCGTGACCCGTTCTACGGCCTTGACGGCTGCCGCCCTGGCGCTGGCCCTGATGCTGGCTTCCTGCAGCAGCAGCTCGTCGGACGACGACGCCAACAGCGCCACGACCACATCGCAGCCGTCCGGGTCGGCCACGACCACGGCACCCAGCTCGGCCACCCAAACGGTTCCGGTGACCGTGCACACCGGCGCCGACGACGAGACCTACCTCACCGTCGAGGTCCAGGTGGGCGGTGGGCAGGCCGTGTCCGTGCTGCTCGACACCGGCTCGGGCGGCCTGATCATGGCCTCCGATGCCGTGGGCTCGTCGACGACGTCGACCGGCGCCAGCTTCACCCAGGAGTACGGCAGCGGCACGGCGACCACCGAGGTGGTGCAGGCCCCGGTGAGCATCGGCTCGCTGGCCACGCCGTCGCCCATAGCCGTGGGCGTCATCCAGGGCTCGAACACCTCGGGCATCATCCCCTCGGGCGTGTCGGGCATCCTCGGCATCGACTCCACCCTCCATACCACCAACGTGAACGGCGTCGACCTCTACTCCCCGCTGCAGCAGCTGGGCGGGTCGCTGGCGCAGGGCTTCACGGTGGAGATGTCGAACGCCACCAGCGCCTCGCTGGTGGTCGGCCCGGTCACCCCGGGCTCCGGGGCGGTCACGCTCCCCCTCTCGCCGGCATCCCAGTCGTACCCGGATGGCTCGCCGGTGTACGAGAAGTACGTGCAGCTCTGCTGGACGGCTGGTTCGGCCAGCTCGTGCGAGGACACCACGCTCGACACCGGTTCCACCAACCCCGTGGTGGCGGTGGCCGGAGCGCCTCACGAGAGCAACCAGATCACCCCCGGCACGTCGGTGACCGTGGCGGCGCCCAACGGCGGCCCCACCCTCTGGCAGTTCAGCGCTGCCTCCCAGGGACCCGAGGCGGCCGAGTACTCCGCGCCGTCGCAGTCGAACCCGCCGAGCAACAGCGGCATCGCCTTCTTCGTGGGCAAGCAGGTGGGCTTCGACTACGCCAACGGGCGCATCGTCGTCACGTCGAACTGAGCCTGCCGGAACCGACCAACCACCCAGGCTCCAATCCGCCCACGGACACGAACCGGGGGCGGGCGGTCAGGCCGGGAAGAAGATCGCCGAGAGGGTCGCCGTCATCACCTCGGCGGTGGCCTTCGCGGACAGGTTCCGATCCGACCTGAGGTAGTAGAGGGTCTCCAGCTGGCAGATCACGTCGGCGGCGGCGAGCACCGCAGCGCGCTTGGCCGCCGGCATCGCCTCCAGCTCCGGTTGGAAGTGCTTCTCCACCTGCTGGCGCAACAGGTCGCGGCCGACGTCGAAGCGTGTGCGGACCGTCTCGTTCTGCTGGGAGGCGAACCGGGCCATCGGTATGGCAGGGCCCAGTACCTCGTAGAGCTTCAGGCGGGCGGTGACGCATCGGGCGATCCGGTCGTCGAGCGAACCCTCGCCGAGATCGGGGATGAGGATCACGGGCCTCGCCCGGTCGAAGTTGCGGTCCATCGCGGCGCGGTACAGCTCGGGGATGTCGGAGTAGTAGCGGTAGAGGGACCGGAGCGAGACCCCGGCTCGCTCTGCGATGTGCTCGGGCTTGGGTTGGGGGTCGCCTTCGAAGAACAGCTCGATGGCGGCGTCCAGCACGGCTAGCCGGTTCCTGTCGCGGCGGGCATGGCGTCCGTCGGTGCCCCCCGCTTCGAGAGCCGACTCGTCGCCCGCTCGGATGTCCGCGACGGACCCTTCGATGCTCATCGAAGCCGAAGGTACTCGACGCCCTCGCGGCTTCCGCTCCTTCACCTCGTCGTGGGCGTCCGTCGATCCTCCCCGGGAAAGTATTGACACATCAGATGTCAATATCTTACCGTCTCGCCCTATGAGAAGTACGACATCAACCAAGTTGAGCTCTATCCCCGCCTGGTGCGGCGCGTTGGCGCTGGCACTGGCCATCGCGATGGTCGCCGCCGCATGCGGCAGCGACTCCGACAGCTCGGCCACCTCAGGTGGCACCGGTGCCGGGGGTGGTGGCGACGGCACGGTCACGATCTACTCCAGCGTCCCGTTGCAGGGCGCGGGTGCACC
>CAYNQN010000204.1:0-2172 GCA_964399375.1 uncultured Rhabdothermincola sp.
CGCTGGGCGAGCGGCAGGTGTTGGTGGACTGCGACGTCCTCCAGGCCGATGGGGGCACCCGCATCTGCTCCATCAACGGCGGGTACCTCGCCCTGCACGACGCCCTCACCCGCCTGGTGATCGCCGGGCTCATCCCCGAGCACCCCCTGCGCGACGAGTGCGCCGCCGTGTCGGTGGGCATCGTGGGGGGCCGGCAGGTCCTGGACCTTCCCTACGTGGAGGATGCGGGGGCCGACGTGGACATGAACGTGGTGATGACCGGCTCGGGCCGGTTCGTGGAGGTGCAGGGAACCGCCGAGGCCGAACCCTTCAGCCGCGACGAGCTGGACGGCCTGCTGGCCCTGGCCGACAGCGGGATCCGCCAGATCGTGGATCGCCAGAGGAAGTTCCTGGCCGACCCGCCGGGTGCACGAGGGTGAGCCCACGCCCGAGCGGCGAAGAGCGGGAAGCACGCCTAAGCGGCGAAGAGCGGGAGATCCTGGTGGTCGCCTCGGCGAACGCCGACAAGGTGGCCGAGATGGCCGCCATCCTCGAGCCCGCAGGGGTGGAGCTGGCACCCCGGCCCGAAGGGCTGGGCGAGGTGGTGGAGGATGCAGACAGCCTCGAGGGCAACGCTCGGCTCAAGGCCGTGGCGGCGTGCGAGGCTGCCGGCTCGGGCGCCGTGGCCGACGACACGGGCCTGGAGGTCGACGCCCTTGGCCGGGCACCGGGCGTGCGGTCGGCCCGCTACGCGGGCGACGACGCCACCTACGAGGAGAACGTGGAGCACCTGCTCGACGAGCTGGCCAGGGTGGGTGCGTTCGATCCTGCCCAGCGCCGGGCGAGGTTCCGCACGGTGGCGCTGGTGCGCTTCCCCGACGGAGCCGAGTTGATCTCGGAGGGGGTCGTGGAGGGCACCATCTGCGAGGAGCCGGTTGGCGACAACGGGTTCGGCTACGACTCGGTTTTCGTCCCCGACGGGGCCGACGGCAGGACGTTCGCACAGATGGCCGCCGCAGAGAAGCACGCGCTCAGCCACCGGGGGAGAGCCTTGCGGGCCCTAGCGGGAGAGCTCGAAGCTCGCCGTCGATGATCAGGTCGCCCATGCCGGGCTTGGACGTTGCCCTGGAGGCTCATCGACGGAGTCGCACACCGTGAGCGAGCGGCCGGCCATCTACGAGCGCCGGCTCACCGCACGGTTCTTGTTCCGCGAGGCAGCCCGGACCCTCCGGGAGAGGTTCTGGAGGGTGGTGGCCGTCGCATTCGTCGTGGCGCTGGGCGCCGCTGTGCTCGACGGGCTGTTCGACCAGTACCTGGCCCACGTCGAGGGGGACGTGCCGGGACTGCTGGCGGCGGCGCTGGTGGGCGTGGCGATCGTGGTCACCGGGGTGAACAGCTTCGGCAGCACGTTCCTGGCCGGCGTGCTCGACAAGACCGTTGGCGAGCACCAGCACGGGCACAAGGCGATGGGGCTGGGCCAGCTCTTCCTCGCCATCCCCTACCTGACCCTCATCGGTGCCGACGTGCTCGTCTCGCTCCTGCGAGCGGCTGGTTGGGTGCTGCTGTTCGTGCCCGGGATGATCGCGATGACCGTCACGGCCATCGTCGGGCCCGTGGTGATGGTCGAGGGACGGGGGGCCTTCAGCGCCATCCGTCGCAGTGCCCAGCTGACCTGGCCGGCCTTCTGGTTGGTGTTCAGGGCCGTGACCATCCCGGTGATGGCCGAGGGCGTCTTCGACGAGGCGATCACCTCGCTGCCGTTCGTCCACGGGTTCCTGCTCCACGGGATCGCCACCGTGTTCGTGGAGATGCCCGTGGCCGCCTTCCTCGCCCTCGTCGAGGTGACCCTCGCCTACCACCTCATCGAGCGGAATCGGCCCGGCAGCATCTCGGCCCACACCTGAGCCCAGACCGGGCCGGCCAAGCAGGCTTGTGAACCCAGGCTGAGCCTTCGCTAGCGGATCTCGCCCCTCTTCACGATCACGTGGTCGATGATCCCGTACTCCTGGGCCTGCTCCGCGGTGAACCAGCGGTCGCGATCGGAGTCGATCTCGATCTGATCAACGCTCTGGCCCGTGTGGCTGGCGATGCGCTCGGCCATCAGCCGCTTCGTGTAGGCCATCTGCTCGGCCTGGATGGCGATGTCAGATGCCTGGCCGCCCACGCCGCCGGAGGGCTGGTGCATCATGATGC
>CAYNQN010000205.1:0-2164 GCA_964399375.1 uncultured Rhabdothermincola sp.
CCCGAGGTCTCCCTGGTGGCGATCCTCGACGCCGACAAGGAGGGCTTCCTGCGCTCGGAGACCTCGCTCATCCAGACCATCGGCCGGGCGGCTCGCAACGTGGAGGGCCAGGTGGTCATGTACGCCGATGTGGTCACCGACTCGATGCGCCGGGCCATCTCGGAGACCAACCGCCGCCGCCAGCTGCAGATCGCGTACAACGAGGAGCACGGGATCGATCCGCAGACGATCCGCAAGGCGGTGACCGACATCCTGGCCTACCTGCGCCCGCAGCAGAAGGCCCCCACCCCGGGCTCGGGTCAGCGCTCCACCAGGCGAGACCAGCCTCGGGTGGACGTGGACTCGTTGGGCGACGACGAGTTGGCCAGGCTGATCTACACCCTCGAGGAGGAGATGGCCGAGGCCTCGGCAGAGCTCCGCTTCGAGTACGCGGCGCGCCTGCGTGACGAGATCCGCGATCTACGTCGCGAGCAGCGCGAGGTCGGTTGAACGGGTCGTCCCGAAAGGTGGAGCACCTTTGATCCCCCTCGGCATCCTCACGCCTGGGACCGTGGCCTACCCCGGTGGGTTCAACGAGTGGGAGCGTGGCTGCACCATCGACGACATGGCCCTGGTGGCCCAGGTCGCCGACCGGTTGGGCTACCACCACCTCACGTGCGCCGAGCACGTCATGGTCCCCGCCGACGTGGCTCCGGTGCGCGGCGGCACCTACTGGGACCCCCTGGTGACCCTCAGCTTCCTGGCCGCGCGCACCGAGCACATCCGGCTCGCCACCTTCGTGTTGGTGCTCGGCTACCACCATCCCCTCGCCATAGCCAAGCGCTACGGCACCCTCGACCTCGTGAGCGGGGGCCGGCTGGTCCTCGGGGTCGGGGTGGGGACGCTCACCGAGGAGTTCGAGTTGCTGGGCGCGCCGTACGACGACCGGGGTGCCAGGGCCGACGAGGCCATCGAGGCGTTGCGGGCCGTCTACGGCAGGCCCGCGCCCGAGCACCACGGCCGCTACTACGACATCGGCGGGGTGGTCGTGGAGCCGTTCGCGCCGCGCACCGACGTGCCCATCTGGGTGGGTGGCCGCACGGGCCGATCGCTGCGCAGGGCCGTGGAGCTGGGCGATGCCTGGGCTCCATCGGGGTTGAAGGACGAGGAGATCGCCGCCCTGCTGGCCCGCGCCGCCGGAACCGAGGCGTGGGAGAGACGTGACCGTCCACTCGACGTCGTGCTCCAGCCCCCTGGCCTGCTCGACCCGATGGGAGACAGGTCGGGCACGCTGGCAGCCTTCGAGCGCAGCATCCGAGCGGGGGCCACCGTCCTCCACGCCCGCTTCACCCACGACTCGGTGGCGGCCTGCATAGAGCAGCTCGAGGCAGCCATGGAGCTCGCCTCGCTGGTGGGATCGGGCTGAGCCGGAGCCTCTCGACGCCGCCCTTGGCCACGGAGAAAGGCGGGCGATCTGTTGCTAGGCCGGAGCCACACCCGGCTTGCGGACCACCACCGTCTCGTCGCCGTGGACCTTGGTCTGGCAGGCGAGGCGACGCGTCCCCCGGCCTTCCCGTGCCAAGCGGCTCCTGAAGAGAGCAGCGGACTCCCTCGGCGCGATAGGCGAGAGCTGGGTGGGGTCGCTCAGCACGGTCATGGTGCACGCCGTGCACTCCGCCTGGCCGTAGCAGGTGGTGGGCCACCGGTAGCCGGAGCGCCAGGCGGCCTCGATCACTGTCTCGCCCTCCTCCACCTCCAGCTCGATCCCGGAGGGCTCGACGCGGACGCTGGTCATCGAAAGCTCACCTCCCAGCCGGGTTCCAACCAATAGACCAAGCGTATGCTTGTGTACTACCGTCGGCTCGATGGCGCAGCTCAAGAACGGGGGAAGGTCCGGGAAGAGCCAGCGAGCGATGGCAGGGCGAGAAGAGCTCTGGATCGACATGTACCGCCGGATGCTGCGCATACGCCGCTTCGACGAGGCTGCGACGAAGCTGCTGGCCGGCGGCGAGCTCTCTGGCTCGCTGCACACCACGATCGGCCAGGAAGGCGAGGTGGTGGGAGCGTGCCTGGCGCTGCGACCTGACGACTACATGGTGGGCAACCACCGTTCGCACGGGCATCCCATCGGCAAGGGTGCGGCGATCGCCCCCCTCATGGCCGAGCTGATGGGCAAGGTCACGGG
>CAYNQN010000206.1:0-2156 GCA_964399375.1 uncultured Rhabdothermincola sp.
TCAGCCCGGGGTGGGTGCGGCTGACCACGATCTGCGGGCCCTTGGCGGTCTTGCGCACCTCGACGATGTAGGCCTTCACGCGGGCGCCCGGCTCGGGGCGCTCGTAGGGGACCTGCTCGGCCTGGGGCAGGAGCGCCTCGACCCTTCCCAGGTCGAGGAGTGTGTAGCGGGCGTCGGTCTGCTGGATGATCCCGGTGACGATGTCGCCCTCGCGCCCGGCGTACTCCTCGTACTTCATCTCGCGCTCCGCCTCGCGGATGCGCTGGCTCATCACCTGCTTGGCCGCCTGCGCGGCGATCCGCCCGAAGTCGTCGGGTGTCACGTCCAGCTCTTCGCCCTCGGGCTCCCCGTCCTCGTCGAGGTACTGGGCCATCACGCGGATCTCGCCGGTGTCGGGGTCGATGGTCACCCAGGCGTACTCGTGGGCAGCCGGCATCCTCTTGTAGGCGGTCTCCAGGGCATCGGCGAGCGCCCCGAAGAGCGTGTCGACCGAGATGCCCTTGTCGACGGCCAGCGCCTGGAGGGCCTCCATCAGATCTGAAGTGTTCATGAAGCCTCGGCCCTCTTCTCGGTGCTCGCCCTGTCGGTGCTGGACTCTTTCGGCCCCGACCCGGCCGGCTTCGCCTTGGGGCCTCCCGGCTTGGGAGCGGGGCCCCACTCGAAGACCGTGCGGGCGCTGGCGATGTCCTCGTAGGAGAGCTGGTACAGCCCGTCGCCGGCCTGCACGACCACGTTGCGGTCGTCGGCCTCGGTGAGCTCGCCGGTGATCCGGCGCTCGCCTTCGAACGAGGGCAGGGTCTTGATCGACACCTTCTTGCCCACGGCCCAGCGGTAGTGCTCAGGGACCCTGAGCGTCCGCTCGAGGCCCGGGCTGGATACTTCGAGGGTGTAGCGGCCGGCGATGGGATCGCGCTCGTCGAGGTTGCGCGAGATCGCCCTGGTGACAGCGGCGATCTCGTCTAGGCCGACGCCTCCCGACCGGTCGACCGTCACCTTCAGCACGCCGCCGGCCAGCTCGAGGTCGAAGAGCTCCAGGTCGTGGGCGGCCACGATGGGGGCCACGATCTCGTCCAGGGTCTCGGTCCTCGCCATGGTCGTGGTCACCTCCTCGTCTCCCTTACCGTCTCGCAAGGCCCCTAACAGGGCCTCCTGGGCTGGCTTCTCCTGCCCTTTCGAAACGAAAGGCGTGGGCAAGAGCCCACGCCTCCGATCGATGAAACAGTCGAACCGATTGCGGTTGGAAAGTATAGCGGGGTGTACCGCAGGGAGCCTCTGGCGATCAGCCAGTGCCGGGCGGGGGCTGCGCGAGCCGCGCAGGACGGCGAGAGCCCGGCATGCCCGGGCGAGCTAGTAGGCCCTGGCCACCGTCGCCACGAGGCCGGGCTCGTCCTCGGAGTCGGGGATCGACCCGTCGGGCCGCAGGAGGCACCGTACGGTCACCGCCTGGGCGGCGAGGCTGGCCTCGCCCTCGGCGCCCAGCGCTGCCCAGGGGATCCGCACCCAGCCATCGGCGGCGGCCTCGACGGCCTCCTCGATGGTGGCGGCCTCGCTGGTGCGATCGTCGCGGCGAGCGAGGGCCTCGCCCACCAGCTCCTGCTGCTGGGCGTCCAGGGCCTCGGCCACGGCCTTGGCGATGCCGTCGAGGGGTACGGGGGCCTTGGTGCCGCTGATGCGCCGCACGAGGACCGCCGAGCCCTCGGCCAGGTCCCGGGGGCCCAGCTCGACCCGCACGGGGACACCCTTGAGCTCCCAGTCGGTGGCCCTGCGACCCAGGGAGAGCTCGGTGCGGGCGTCCAGCTCGGCGCGCACGCCCGCCTCGGTCAGCTCCTGGGCGATGGCCCCGGCTCGCTCCACGACGCCGTCGTCGTCGCGCACCGCCATCACGACCGCCTGGGTGGGTGCCAGCCGGGGCGGGAGCCTGAGCCCGTCGTCGTCGCCGTGGGCCATGATCAGCCCGCCGACCATGCGGGTGGACACCCCCCACGACGTCGTCCACGCCAGCTGCTGGGTGCCCGAGTCGTCGAGGTAGGAGATGTCGAAGGCTCTGGCGAAGTTCTGGCCCAGCTCGTGGCTGGTGCCCATCTGGAGGGCCTTGCCGTCGCCCATCATCGCCTCGCACGTCATGGTGTTGGTGGCGCCGGCGAAGCGCTCCTTGC
>CAYNQN010000207.1:0-2141 GCA_964399375.1 uncultured Rhabdothermincola sp.
GCGATCAGCTCCGACAGCGGCAACGGCTGGCCCCTCAGCACGAGCTCGTGCGAGGGAGGGGCGACCCACACGATCGGGTCGGTGAAGAGCGCCTGGGTCTCAACGCCGACGCGTCCGGACAACGGGTCGCTCCCGTTGCCGTTCGGGAGCTCGGTGTCGGAAGCCTCGGGGAACACGCCCACGGCGACGTCGATCGATCCAGCGACCAGAGACTCGAAGAGGGCATCGGTGCCGGTCTCGCCGGTGTGGCTGATCTCGACGTTCAACCCCGAGCCCAGCTCTTCGAGCAGCGGGCCCACTGCCGGGGCCACCGAGCTCTGCACCCGGATGCGCAGGAGATCGTCGTCGGTCACCGCCGACAGCGCCTGGTCGATGAGGTTCACGCACTGGGAGGCGTAGGGAAGGAACCGGTAGCCCGCAGCCGAGGGCTGCATCCCGTACGCCAGGCGGGTGAAGAGCTTGGCTCCCAGCCGGCTCTCGAGCCGCCGCACCCTCTCCGACACGGACTGCTGCGACACGCCGAGCTTTGCGGCTGCCTTCGTGACCGATCTCTCGGTCGCGACGAGGATGAAGGACCGCAAGTCGTCGATGCTCAAAGCCATGACAGCCCCCTGTCGAGTCCCGATACCGTGTCCTGGAACCCTACAGAAAGACTGTACCTAAAGTCAAGGCATCAGCCAGTTAGCTCACAGCTTTTACCCAGCAGAGAGGATTCCCTTCCCCGTATGAGCCGTTTACAGGCGAGATGTCGAGTTGGTCGATGGTTACCAGCTGGAACCTGAAGCCAATGCGATCAACTGGCTTTATCCAGTGAGCTAACAGCCTTCTGCTCAAAATGGCCAGGGATCCAGCGGTGGACCCCCGCCGGCACCGTCGGTCATCCCAGCCCGAGAAGTTGGAACCTCGACGAGGGCGGAGGAGTGTAGGGAGGTGACCCTCACGCTCCAGGCCGAGACGATCCCCGCCGGCCGGGTGCGGGCAGCGTGGGTCATGGCCGCCTGCATGACGGCGTCGGTTCTGGCCCTGGATCCTGGCGGGCTCCGCCCCTTCACCACCCTGCGATGGCCGATCCTCGCCGCTGGCGTGCTGGTGGGCGCCGTGCTCGCCTGGCCGGCCAGAGCGGCCCTCCCCCGGTCGGTCCGCTGGCTCGCCCTGGCCTTCCTCTCGTGGATGCTGCTGGCCACGGTGCTGGCCGTGGATCCCCTGCACGCCTGGATCGGCCACCCACAGCGGCACTTCGGCATGCTCACCTGGTTGCTCTGCGGGCTCGCCGGTTGGCTGGGAGCTACCTTCACCGGCGATCGAACCCGATCGGTCGTCGGACTGGGTGCGATCGTCGCCTGCGGGGCGATCGGCGTCGGTGCCCTTGCCGACATGGCCGGTCTGGGTCCGGCCGACATCGACTTCGCCGGCGGACGGATCGGTGGCCCCTACGGGCTTCCCTCGTACCTGGGTGCAGCCGGGACCCTGCTGGTTCCGGTGGCCTTCGGTGCGGCTGCGACGCTCCCCCACCGGTGGCGCAGAGCGGGGCAGGCCGCCGCCGCTCTGGGCCTGGCCTCGGTCGTTGCCTCGCAGACCCGCGGCGGGTGGATCGGCCTGATGGTTGGCGGCGTGCTGGTTGCACCCGCCTTGCTCCGGGCCCTCCGATCGTTCCGCGCCCGCCGGGCAGACGTGGCGCTCCCGCTGGGTGCGCTCACGATGGGCGTCGGCGTGTTGATCGTTGCGGCGCTCGCGGTGTGGACGCCTCTGGGCAGCCGCGCCCTCTCCACCTTCGACCTGGGAGGCGGCACGTCCGTGGGCAGGGTCGACGAGTGGCGGGTTGCCGCCGACGTCGTCGCCGAGCACCCCCTGGTCGGCGTGGGCCCCGAGGGGTACCGGATAGTGGCGCCGTCGCACATCGACCACGACTACAGCGAGCGCTATGGCCGTGACGTGATCGTCGACCGGGCACACGACGGCCCCCTCGACGTGGCGGTCACCGCAGGAATCCCCGCTGCACTCGCCTACCTCGGGCTTGCCGCCGTGGTGGTGGCCGCTGCGTGGCGACTCCGGAGGGATCGTCGGCCCTTCCTGGTGGGTGCCGCAACGGGGGTGACTGGGTACCTGGCACAGCAGCTCTTCTTGTTCCCCGTGGCCGAGAT
>CAYNQN010000208.1:0-2083 GCA_964399375.1 uncultured Rhabdothermincola sp.
GGTCCACCACCCAGCTGGCCTCCGGGTCGATCACGCAGAGGTTGGCCGGGCGACCCTCCTCGACGGGCCCCCCGTGGAGCGACTGGACGCCGGCTATGGCGGCCGGCCTCCAAGACATGAGCGCCAGCACCTGGGCCATCGGCAGGTCCAGCTCGGTGAGCGCCAGGGCCAGGGCCGTCTCCAGGCCGGTCATGCCGCAGGGCGCCTCCTCGAAGGGTGCCTGCTTGGCCTCGGCGGCGTGGGGTGCGTGGTCGGTGGCGATGGCGTCGATCGTGCCGTCGGCCAGGCCGGCTCGCACGGCGGCCACGTCGGCCTCGCCGCGCAGGGGCGGGTTCACCTTGAACACGGGGTCGTACGACTGCACCTCTGCGTGGGTGAGCGTGAAGTGGTGCGGGCACGCCTCGGCGGTGATGCTCGACCCGTCGGCCTTGGCCCTTCGCACCAGCTCCACCGAGCCCGCCGTCGACAGGTGCTGCAGGTGCACCCGCCCGCCGGTGAGCCTCGCCAGGGCGATGTCTCGCATGACCATCAGCTCCTCGGCCTCGGCCGGGATGCCCGGGATGCCGAGGCGTGACGACCACTCGCCCTCGTGCATGTGCCCACCCTCGGACAGCGCCTCCACCTCGCAGTGCTCCGCGAGGGTCACGCCCAGGCCGCTGGCGTACTCCAGGGCCCGGCGCATGAGGCGTGAATCCTGCACGCCCCGCCCGTCGTCGGTGAAGATCCGCACCCCGAGGGCGGCCAGCTCGGCCATGGGCGTGAGGTGCTCCCCCGCCCTGCCCACGGTGATCGCTGCGCTGGAGCGCACGTCGCAGGCAGCGGCGGCTCCCAGCTCCTGCACGTGGCGCACGGCGCTGGCGCTGTCGAGTGCCGGCACGGTGTTGGGCATGGCCACGATCGCCGTGTAGCCGCCCACCGCTGCCGCCCTGGCGCCGGTGTCGACCGTCTCGGCCTCCTCGTGGCCCGGCTCACGCAGGTGCGTGTGCAGGTCGACGAGACCGGGGCTCACCACGCAACCCGAGGCATCCAGGACCCGTGCTCCCGTGGCGTCGAGATCCTCGCCCACGGCCACCACCAGCTTGTCGGGCCCGATGGCCACGTCGGCGGTGCGCTCACCGGCCTGGTCGATCACCCGCCCGCCTTTTATCAGCGTGACCACATCAGCCATCCGCGCTCTCCCCACTTGCGATCACGTTCTCCCCACTTGCGATCACGTTCTCCATCTGCGAACCCGAGCCGAGCAGCCAGAAGAGCACCGCCATGCGCACGGCCACCCCGTTGCGGACCTGGTCGAGCTGAACGGCGTTGGGCAGCTCTGCCACCTCGGCAGCGATCTCCACCCCGCGGTTCATCGGACCGGGGTGCATCACCAGCGCATCGGGCGACACCAGCTCGGCGCGCCTGCGGGTGAGGCCGTACGTGGCGGTGTACTCGCGCAGCGAGGGCACGAGCGACTCGGTCTGGCGCTCGCTCTGCATCCTCAGCAGGTACACCACGTCGACCTTGGGCAGGACCTCGTCGAGGTTCTGCGAGACGTTCACCGGCCATCCCTCCAGGCTGGGCGGCAGGAGCGTGGGCGGTGCCACCAGCGTCACCTCGGCCCCGAGGGCGCTGAGCGCTGCCACGTTCGAGCGGGCGACCCTGCTGTGCTTCACGTCGCCCACGATGGCCACCTGGCGGCCGGCCACCGAGCCGAGGCGCCGGCGGATGGTGTAGCAGTCGAGCAACGCCTGGGTGGGGTGCTCGTGCCATCCGTCGCCGGCGTTCACCACCGTGACGGATGGGACCCATCGCGCCACCTGCGCCGGGACCCCTGCCGAACGGTGGCGGACCACCACGGCGTCCACTCCCATCGCGGCGATGGTCTCGACGGTGTCGCGCACCGACTCGCCCTTCGAGAGCGACGACGAGGCCACGTTGAACGTCATGGTGTCGGCCGAGAGGCGCTTGGCGGCCGTCTCGAACGAGAGGCGGGTGCGGGTCGACTCCTCGAAGAAAAGCGACGCCACGGTCTTGCCCCGAAGCGCAGGCACCCTCGGGATGGCCCGCTCGCTCACCTCCACGAACGAGTCGGCGAGGCGCA
>CAYNQN010000209.1:0-226 GCA_964399375.1 uncultured Rhabdothermincola sp.
CATCAGCCGGATCGTGAGCGCCAGGTCGGCCGGGCCCGAGGCCAGCTGCACCAGGGCCGACACCACGTCGAGGTCGAGCGAGCGGGGGTAAACCTGGCCCACGTTGGTGAGCACGTGATCGAACCCCAGGTGGCTTGCGACACGGCGCTCCAGCTCGTCCACCTTGGCCTGGTCGCCCCCGAGGAGGTCGAGCAGGTCCTGCTGGGTGCCGACCGGGCCCTTGAGG
>CAYNQN010000209.1:236-2080 GCA_964399375.1 uncultured Rhabdothermincola sp.
CACCAGCTCGTCGAGCCTGCGGAAGGCCACCAGCACCTCCTCGCCGGCGTTGGCGAAGCGCTTGCCCATGGTGGTGGTCTGGGCAGGGACGTTGTGCGTGCGGGCAGTGACCACCAGCTCTGCGTTCTGCGCGGCCAGCTCGGCCAACCGGCTGAGCACGGCGACGGCCCGCTCCCTCACCAGCTCCAGCGAGCGGCGCACCTGGAGCTGCTCGACGTTCTCGGTGAGGTCGCGCGAGGTCATCCCCTTGTGGATGTGCTCGTGGCCTGCGAGAGCGTTGAGCTCCTCGATGCGAGCCTTCACGTCGTGCCGGGTGGCCCTCTCCCGGGCCTCTATCGACTCCAGGTCGACCTGGTCGATCACCGATCGGTAGGCGGCGAGCACCTCGGGTGGCACCGCCGCGCCGCCGAGCTCGCCCTGGGCTTCGAGAACCGCCAGCCACAGCTCGCGCTCGAGGACCACCTTGTTGCGGGCCGACCAGATCTCGCGCATCGCCGGGCTGGCATACCGGGTAGCCAGGACGTTGGGCACCTCCGGCGGGTTCCCCATGGCTCGTCCCGTCAGCCTCCGGCCATCTCTCGGCGGTGCTCGGCCAGTGCCTCGGCCAGCGCTGCGTCGCCTATGGCGAGCATCTCGACCACCAGCAGCGCTGCGTTCATGGCGCCGTCGATGGCCACCGTGGCCACCGGGATGCCCTTGGGCATCTGCACCGTGGCGTAGAGGGCGTCGGTGCCGCCCAGCCCCCCGCCCGAGAGCGGCACCCCCACCACCGGCAGCGTGGTGTGCGCCGCCACCACGCCCGCTAGGTGGGCGGCCATGCCGGCTCCGCAGATGAACGCCACATAGCCCTGCTCGCGAGCGGTGGAGGCGAGCTCGGTGACCTTGTGCGGCGTGCGGTGCGCCGAGAGCACCCGCACGTCGGCTTCTATCCCGAAGCGCTCCAGCATCTCGCTGGCGGGCTTCATCTTCTCCTGGTCGGAAGCCGACCCCATCAATATCGCGACCTTCATGCCACGAAATCTATGAACTGGTCGCGGCCGGGGCCAACACCCACCAGCCGGATGGGCACACCGATCTGGTCCTGCAGGAACTCGATGTAGGCGAGGGCGGCCGGAGGCAGCTCGCCCTTGGAGGTGGCGGCCGACAGGTCGCTCCGCCAACCGGGCAGGGTCTCGTAGACCGGCCGGGCCTTGTGGAGCACCGACTGGTGGTATGGCAGATGCTCGAAGCGCTCGCCGTCGAGCTCGTAGGCCACGCACACCGACAGCTCGTCGAGCGTGTCGAGCACGTCGAGCTTGGTGAGGGCCACCTCGGAGAGCGAGTTGAGCCTCACCGCGTGCCGCAGCATCACAGCGTCGAACCAACCCGTGCGGCGGCGACGGCCGGTGTTGGTGCCGAACTCGCCACCCCTGGTCACGAGCAGCTCGCCCACCTCGTCGTCGAGCTCGGTGGGGAACGGGCCGGCACCCACCCGCGTCACGTAGGCCTTGGCTATGCCGATCACCCGGTCGATGTGCATGGGCCCCACGCCCGCCCCCGTGCACGCGCCGCCCGCCACGGGGTTCGACAACGTGACTACCGGGTACGTGCCGTGGTCGAGGTCCAAGAAGGTGGCCTGCGCCCCCTCCAGCAGCACGTTCTGGCCGGCCTCCAGGGCTTCGTGCACCAGCCCCACGGTGTCGCCGATGTGCGGCTCGAGCCGGGGGGCGCAGATGTCGAGGTACTCGGTGGCGATGTCGTCGGCCCGCAGCGGCAGCTGGTTGTAGACCTTCGCCAGCACCGCGTTCTTCTCCTTGAGGACCGTTTCGAGCTTCTCCCGGAAGATCTTGGGGTCGAGCAGGTCC
>CAYNQN010000210.1:0-2060 GCA_964399375.1 uncultured Rhabdothermincola sp.
GAGATCGAGACGATCGTGTTGTTGAACGAGCTCTTGATGTGCGCGACGCCGTAGGCGACGTTCTTGCGCTCCTTCTTGCGAGGCCGGCGGCCCCCTGGTGCTGTCTTGGCCATGACTACTTGGTGACCTTCTTCTTGCCGGCCACGGTCTTGCGTGGACCCTTCCGGGTGCGGGCGTTCGTCTGGGTGCGCTGGCCGTGCACGGGCAGGCCACGACGATGGCGAAGGCCCTGGTAGCAGCCGATCTCCATCTTGCGCTTGATGTCCTGGTCGACCTCGCGGCGCAGGTCGCCCTCCACCTTGTAGTTCTGGTCGATGAAGTTGCGGATGCGGGTGACCTCGTCGTCGGTGAGGTCGTGGACCCGCGTGTTGGGATCGATCTCGGTGGCCTCCAGCAGCTGGCGCGACTTGGAGCGCCCGATGCCGAAGAGGTAGGTGAGCGATATCTCGATGCGCTTGTCGCGCGGGATGTCGACTCCTGCTATTCGTGCCATCTCAGCCCTGCCTCTGCTTGTGGCGAGGGTTCTCGCAGATGACCATCACCCGGCCGTGTCGGCGGATGACCTTGCACTTCTCACACATGCGCTTCACGCTTGGTCTTACCTTCATCTCTCGCCTGCATCCGTTCTCTTATCTCGGCTCAGGAGCACCGGGGCAAACTCCCCCGGCGGGCCCGGCTGCCTGCCGGGCTCTCACTTCTTCTCTAGTTCACTTGTACCGGTATGTGATCCGGCCCCTGGAGAGGTCGTAGGGCGTCAGCTCAACCTGGACGCGATCGCCCGGCAGGATGCGGATGTAGTGCATTCGCATCTTCCCGGAGATGTGGGCCAGCACGGGGTGGCCGTTGTCGAGCTCGACGCGGAACATGGCGTTCGGCAGCGGCTCGAGCACCGTCCCCTCTAGGACGATCGCATCTTCCTTGGGCTTCGGCAGCGGTGAACCTCCTGGAGGGCGTGAGCCAGCCCCGGGCGTGAAAGCCGCCTGGGGCGAAGATCGAGCCTAGCGGGACCACCCATCCCCAGCCAACTCCAGCCCCTGCTCACGCTGCGCAGCCTGCGGTGGAGCAGCTCGCACGGTGGCACCCGGATCGGCGCAGCCGGCGCCGGCGACACCTGTGGAGTCGGCGCAATATCACACCGTCAACACCTCGGGGCCGTGATCGGTGATGACGATGGTGTGCTCCCAGTGGGCCGAGAGCGAGCCGTCGGCGGTGCGCACGGTCCAGCCGTCGTCGTCGAGGGAGGTCTCGGCCGAGCCGGCGTTCACCATGGGCTCCACGGCCAGCACGTGGCCGGCTCGCAGGCGCAGGCCCTTGCCCCTCGTGCCGATGTTGGGCACCTCGGGTCGCTCGTGCATTGCGGTGCCGATCCCGTGGCCCACGTACTCGCGCACCACCGAGAAGCCCGCCGGCTCCACCGTGGCCTGCACTGCATGGCCGATGTCGCCGATGTGGCTGCCGTCGACCATCTGGGCGATCGCCTCGTGCAGCGATCGCTCGGTCAGGGCGATCAGGCGGTGGGCCTCCACCGAGGCGTTCCCCACGGTGGTGGTGAAGGCGGCGTCGCCGTGGTAGCCCTCCACCACGGCACCGCAGTCGATCGAGACGATGTCGCCGTCCTCCAGCCTGTGATCACCCGGGATGCCGTGGACGATCACGTCGTTGGGCGACGTGCAGATGACAGCCGGGTAGCCGTGGTAGCCGAGGAAGTTCGAGGTGGCCCCACGCCGCTCGATGACCTCCCGGCCGACTCGGTCCAGCTCGGCGGTGGTGACGCCCGGGCGGATGTGGTCGCGGATCTTGGCGTGCATCTCGGCGACCACCTTGCCCGCCTTGCGCATCTTCGCCAGCTCTTCGGGCGTGCGCCGTGGAGCGGGCGACTCGCCCGAGCGGCGGGAGCGGGCCACGTGGCTGCCTCAGCCCGCGAGGCGGGAATCGATGGCGGCCACCAGGCGGGCGGCCACCTCGTCGGGGGTGCCCAGGCCGCCCACCGTGAGCAGCAGGCCCTGGCTCCCGAACCACTCGATGGTGGGCACGGTCTGCTCCTTGTAGGCAGCCAGGCG
>CAYNQN010000211.1:0-2058 GCA_964399375.1 uncultured Rhabdothermincola sp.
TACATCCCCACCAACGTGATCTCCATCACCGACGGCCAGGTATACCTGCAGGACGACCTGTTCAAGTCGGGTGTGCGGCCCGCCGTCGACGTGGGCATCTCGGTCTCCCGCGTGGGTAGCGCCGCACAGATCAAGGCGATGAAGTCGGTCTCGGGGAGCCTCAAGCTCGACCTCGCCCAGTTCCGCGAGCTGGAGGCCTTCGCCACGTTCGGCTCCGAGCTCGACAAGGTGTCGGCCGCCCAGCTCGCCCGTGGCTACCGCCTCACCGAGCTGCTCAAGCAGGGCCTCAACTCCCCGATGCCCGTGGAGGAGCAGGTGGTGGTGATCTTCGCCGGCACCAAGGGCCACCTCGACACCATCCCGGTGGCCGACGTGCGCCGCTTCGAGCGCGACCTGCTCGACTACATGCGCAGCCGCCACGCCGGGATCCTCAGCCACATCCGCGACACCGGCAAGCTGCCCGACGACGACGCCCTGGAGCAGGCGGTGCTTGCCTTCAAGGAGCTGTTCGAGCCCAGCGAGGGCGCCACCGCCGAGGTCGACGAGCCCGATGCCGCCGACACCGGTGAGGCCGACTCGCGCACGGCAGGTGGCCGGCGCGAGGCCACGCTCACCGAGACCGAGATCACCCGCACCGACTCCGGTGACGACACGGGAGCCGGTGCCTGAGCCATGGCAGGCGGTCAGGAGCGCATCCTTCGTCGACGGATCAAGACCGTCGAGTCCACGAAGAAGATCACGCGCGCCATGGAGCTGATCGCCGCCACCCGGGTGGCCAAGGCCCAGGAGCGGGCGAACGCTGCGCGGCCCTACAGCGAGGAGATCACCAACGTGATCTTCGACCTGGTGAAGGTGGGGGCCGGCACCAGCCACCCTCTCATGCGCACCTACCCCGAGGCTCGCAAGGCGGCCCTCATAGTGGTCACCTCGGATCGCGGCCTCTGCGGCGCATACAACAGCACGATCATCCGCCTGGCCGAGGCCGAGGTGCAGGCCCGCCGCCACGAGGGCGACGACTACTCGCTCATCCTGGTGGGCGGCAAGGCCGTGAGCTACTTCAAGTTCCGGGGCTTTCGCATCGACGCCCAGTTCACGGGCGTCACCGACCAGCCCACCTACGACGACGCCAGGGCCATCGCGGCCACGGTGCGGGAGCGCTTCGCCACGGGCGAGCTCTCCAGCGTCGACCTCGTCTACAGCCGCTTCATCTCGGTGGGCACGCAGCGGCCGGTGGTGCGCCGCTTCATGCCGCTGGAGGTGCAGGAGCAGCCGGCCGAGGCCGGTGCGCACGGCGCCGCGGCGGAGGGCCCCCCTGCCGAGCTGGAGTACGAGCCGTCGCCCACCGGCATCCTCGACGTCCTGCTTCCCCGCTACGTGGAGGCCAGGATCTTCTCGGCCCTGCTCGACGCGTCGGCCTCGGAGCACGCCGCGCGCCAGCGGGCGATGAAGTCGGCCACCGACAACGCCGAGGAGCTCAAGACCAACCTCACGAGGATCATGAACCGCGCCCGCCAGGACGCCATCACCACCGAGATCATGGAGATCGTGGGTGGTGCCGAGGCCCTCAAGGCCGGCAAGGGCGACGCGGAGGACATACTCGTCGACCGCCTCTTCCCGGAGCACATCTTCGAACAGCACCTCGACAGGCTCGACTACTCGAGGTCGATGCACTGATGAGCTCGCCCACCACCTACGCACGCCTGCGGGCACAGCACTGCTCGCAAGATCGCCGCACTGACGCGCACAGGAGACAACTGGAGCCATGACCGTCACAGAGAACCAGGACCTCACCACACCTCTCGCAGAGGGCAGGGTCGTGGCCATCGCCGGCCCGGTGGCCGACGTGGAGTTCCCCCGCGGGACGCTGCCCGACATCAACACCGCCGTGCAGATGACGGTGACGGTGGACGGCAAGGACGTGCTCATCACCGCCGAGGTGGCGCAGCAGATCGGCGACAGCCGGGTGCGGGTGGTGTGCATGCAGCCCACCGACGGTCTCACCCGGGGCACCCCCGTGCGCAACACGGGTCGTGGCATCTCGGTGCCCGTCGGCGACGC
>CAYNQN010000212.1:0-2034 GCA_964399375.1 uncultured Rhabdothermincola sp.
TGGTGGCCGCCCGCTCGCGGGGCCTCGTCACCGTCGGAGGGCTCGGCATGCTGGTGCACCAGGCGGCCATCCAGATAGAGCTGCTCACCGGGCTCGCCCCACCGGTCGAGGTGCTCATGGAGGCGGCCGAGACGAACCCATGACCCTCCGGATCGCCCTTTGCGTGCTGGTGGCGCTCCCGGCGGGATGGCTCGTGGGGGTGGTGGCCGACCGGGTGCCCCAGAGGCTGGCGCTGTTCACCCCGCTTCGCCCGGTGGTGCTGGAGGGCCGGGACCTGCTCGTGCACGTCGTGGTGCTGGTGCTGTTCGCAGCCGGCGGGTGGCGCCTGGGCGAGCTGTCCGTAGCGGAGCTCGCCGGCTACCTGTTCCTGTTCGGCGTCCTGGTTGCCGTGTCGGTCGTCGACGTGGACCAGATGAGGATCCCCGACCTCATCGTGCTCCCTTCGCTCGTGGCCTCGATCGCCCTCGTGGTGGTCGTCTCGCTGGTGCACCGTGACCCTTACGCCATCGCCACGGCAGCGCTCGGGGCGGTCGTGTACTTCGGCTTCTTGTTGCTGGTCCACCTGGTGTACCCGCGGGGGATGGGCTTCGGCGACGTGAAGCTGGCGGCGCTCATGGGCCTCTACCTGGGATGGCTCGGGTCTGGCTGGGCGCAGGCGGTGACGCTCGTGCTCTGGGCGATGCTCGTCGGCTTCGTCGCCGGGGCGATCGTGGGGATCGCGCTGCTCGTGGCGAGGAGGCGCAACGAGCCCATCCCCTTCGGGCCGTTCCTGGCGCTGGGCACGGTGGCGGTGGTCCTGGCGGGCCCGGCCCTGTTCACCTGAAGCGGCGGGTTACCTGAGCCGGCGGGTCACCCTGGGACGCCGGGCACCTGCAGCCGTGGGGCACCTGAAAGCGGCAGGGCAGCTCAAAGGGCCGGGGCACCCGGTGGCGCAGAAGTAGATTGGCCGGGTGCTGCGCTTCCTGACCGCCGGCGAGTCGCATGGGCGCGCCCTCGTGGTGATCGTCGAGGGCCTACCCGCGGGGCTGGCCATCGAGGCAACCGAGGTCGGCGACGAGCTGGCCAGGCGCCGCCTGGGGTTCGGCCGGGGTCCCCGCATGCGCTTCGAGCGCGACGAGCTGACCATCCTCAGCGGGGTGCGCCACGGGCTCACCCTCGGCTCGCCAGTGGCCATCGAGATCGCCAACAGCGAGTGGGCCAGCGGCAAGTGGGCCTCGGAGATGTCGCCGGAGCCCGGTGCCACCACCCAGCCCCTCACGAAGCCCCGGCCCGGTCACGCCGACCTGGCCGGCATGCAGAAGTACGACTTCGACGACGCCCGCAACGTGTTGGAGCGCGCCTCGGCCCGTGAGACCGCCGCACGGGTGGTGGCCGGGTCGCTGGCAAAGGCCCTCCTGGCGGCTCTCGGCGTGGAGGTCCTCTCCCACGTGGTGGCCCTGGGAGGTGTGGCGACCGATGGCGCCCTGCGCCCGGGCCCGGGAGAGCTGGCCGCCGTGGACGAGTCGCCCCTGCGCTGCTTCGACCGCGGCGCCGAGGAGGCGATGATCGCCGAGATCACCGCGGCCCAGCGCGACGGCGACTCCCTCGGAGGCGTGGTGGAGGTCATCGCACACGGTGTGCCCGTGGGCCTGGGCAGCCACGTGCATTGGGACCGCAAGCTCGACGCGCTGCTCGCCCAGGCCCTGCTCAGCATCCAGGCGGTGAAGGGCGTGGAGATCGGCGAGGGCTTCGCCGTGGCCGCCAGGCGGGGGAGCGAGAGCCACGACGCCATCTCGTGGGACTCCGAGGCCGGCGCCTACCGCCGCGAGAGCGCAAGAGCGGGAGGCATCGAGGGCGGCATGTCCACCGGAGAGCCGGTCATCGCCCGGGTGGCGATGAAGCCGCTGGCCACCCTCAACAAGCCCACGCTCGGCACGGTCGACACCGCCACCAAGGAGTCCACGGTCTCGTTCAAGGAGCGCACCGACGTGACCGCCGTACCGGCCATGGGCGTGGTGGCCGAGACGATGGTGGCCCTGGTGCTGGCCAACGAGG
>CAYNQN010000213.1:0-1987 GCA_964399375.1 uncultured Rhabdothermincola sp.
AGGATGATCGAGAGGTGGTCCTTCAGCTCCGCCTGGCCGACGAAGTCGGAGAGCTGGCGGGGCCGCAGGCCGGCCTCGTCGCTCAGCTCGATCGTGAGGTCGTCGTCGCTGGCGCTCGGGTCCAGCAGCTCGTCCCTCATCACCCGCTCCCCCATCTCTCCAGCTCCGAGCCCTGCTCCATGGCCGAGCACCCAGTCATCCCACAGCCAGGCGCTGGAGCGCCTCGCGGAGCAGCTCGGACGGGTCACCGTCTTCCGGGAGATCCCGGAGCACCTCTCCCACCTCGTCGAGCCCGTAGCCCAGGTTGGCGAGCGCCTCTCGAACGTCGGCCCTCGCCGACGCGGTGCCCGAGCGGGACGATCCGTCGGATCCGGCGGTGGCCGCCAGGTCGAGCCCCGGGAGGTCGAGGCGGGCCTTCAGCTCCACCAGGAGCCGCGCCGCTGTCTTCTTGCCCACGCCGGGCACCAGGCAGAGCGCTGCCAGGTCGTCCTCGGCAAGGAGGCGCTGGAGGGCCGCCGGGGAGTGCACCGCGAGGATCGCGAGCGCCAGCGACGGGCCCACGCCGTGGGCACCCAGGAGGGCCTCGAAGCAGAGGAGCTCGTCGCGGCCGAGGAAGCCGAACAGGACCTCGGCGTCCTCCCGGAGGTGGTGGTGGACGTACAGGAACGCCTCGTCACCAGGCTCGCCCAGCTCCACCACCGTGGTGGGCGTCACCGTGACGCGGTAGCCCACCCCGCCGACCTCCACCAGCACCTGGTCGCCGCTCCATCGCTCTGCGAGCCGCCCTCGCAGCGAGCCGATCACGATGGCCTCCCGGATCGGGCGGCTGTGCGGGTCGCTGTCGTGTGGGCGGCTGCGGCCAGCGCCCGGGAGGACGCCTCCCTCATGGGCGCCATGGCCAGGTGGCAGAGGCCGAGCGCCGCTGCGTCGGCGGCGTCGGGGGGCCTCGGGATCTCCGGTAGGCCCAGGAGCGTCTGGACCATGCGCTGGACCTGCTCCTTGGTGGCGGCGCCGTAGCCGGCGACGGCCTGCTTCACCTCGTTGGGCGAGTACTGGACCACGGCGGCTCCCGACGAGGCCGCCTCGGCCATGGCGATGCCACTGGCCTGGCCGACCGACATCGCCGTGCGGGCGTTCACCTGGAACAGCACCCTCTCGACCGCCACGGCGTCGGGACGGTGCTCCACCAGCAGGGCCCGCAGCTCCACCTGGAGCATGGCGAGCCTGCTGGGCAGCTCGAGGTCGGTGGGGGTCCTGATGACCCCGATGGCAACCGCCTCGGGTTGGCCGGCCCCACCGGAGAGCACGGCGTAGCCACAGCGCGAGAGACCCGGGTCGATGCCCAATACGAACATGCGTACGACCCTAGCTGGCCCGGCCCGGCGCGCTGGTGGACCCACGTTGGCTCAGTTGTCGGCGGATCCCAGGGAGCTGGGCGCGCCTGGCCGCCGGTGGGTCGCCGGCCGCGCCTCGGGCTCAGGCGTCGACCGATTCCAGGACCTCGTCGGGGATGTCGAAGTTGGCGTAGACGTCCTGCACGTCGTCGTGGTCGTCCAGTGCGTCCACCAGCCGCAGCACCGTCTTTGCGGCTGCCGGGTCGGTCACGGGCACCACCGAGGTGGGGATCATGGTCACGTCGGAGGAGGAGACGGTGATCCCCGCGCCCTCCAGGGCGCCCCTCACCTCTGTGAGGTCGGAGGGGTCACACGTGACACGCCACTCGTCGCCCTCCTGCGCGAGATCCTCTATCCCGGCGTCGAGGGCGGCCTCCATGATGGCCTCCTCGTCGGCCGAGGCCGGCACCATCGCCACGCCCTTGCGCTCGAACTGCCACGACACAGCGCCGGGCTCGGCCGTGGAGCCGCCGTGGCGCTTCAGGGTGCTGCGCACCTCCGAGCCTGCACGGTTGCGGTTGTCGGTGAGCACCTCGATGAGCAGCGCCACACCACCGGGGGCGTAGCCCTCGTAGGTGATCGACTCGTAGACG
>CAYNQN010000214.1:0-1917 GCA_964399375.1 uncultured Rhabdothermincola sp.
CCTGCCCGCGCCCCGCTCCCCCGTGGCGGCCACGCGCTCGTCGAGGGCGGCCAGCTCCTGCTCGTGGGTGGCCCGCAGGGGCACCAGGGCGTCGTCGATGACCGCTATCACCTCCTCGGCACCCAGCGCCGCCGCCGCTCCGGTGCCGTCGAGCCTTCCGGGGAGCCTCTCCCAGAGGCTCTGGCGGAGCGCCAGGCGCTCGTCGGCCACAAGGACGCGCGCCCGCCCCAGGTCGCCGCTGGAGGCCTGGGCGGCGGCAGCGGCGTGCTCTTCGTCGGCGCCGTCGGCCACCAGCTGCGACACGATGGCGTCGTAGGGCACGGGTCCCAGGTCGACGCGCACGCAGCGCGAGGCGATCGTGACCAGGTCGGGCGTGACCTGCTCGGCCAGCACCACGAACACGGTGCCCTCGGGGGGCTCCTCCACGATCTTCAGGAGCTTGGGGCCCACCACCGCCGTGACCAGGTGGAACTCGTCGAGCACCAGCACCTTGCGCCTGCCCTCCACGGGGGTGCGGCTGGCGCGCTCGACGATCTGCGACGCCTGCTCGGCGCTGATCGACGCTCCCACCCGCTCCACCACCCGCAGGTCGGGGTGCGCCTCGGCTAGGGCCAGCCCCACGTGGCGCTCGGGATCGGGCTGGCCCTCGGCCAGGATCTCGGCGGCGAACGCCCTTGCCAGGGCCCTCTTGCCGCTCCCCTTCGGGCCCACCAGGAGGTAGGCGTGCACTGGGGCCCTGGCGGCGGCTCGCATCTCCGCCACAGCCGCCGGCTGGCCCACGACGCTCTGCCAGGGATCAGTCACGCCGACAGTTGTAGCCGAAGGATCTGCATGCCTCCGCTGACGTGCACGACGGGAATAGTCTTTCGCTGGGAACGCGAGGGAGCCTCGCTGATCACCTCAGCGGGGCTCCTTGCGTTCAACGCCCCTCCGTCCCACGTCGAGCTGTCTCGCAACTAGAAGGAGGCCGGGGCGTGAGCCCCGACCTCCCTCTAGTTGGTCTGTGCTTTGGACTACCCGCCGACTACAGCTCGGTGGGCACCACCAAGGTGTAGCGGTAGAGGAAGGCACTCATGGCCTGGCGGGTGAGGTCCAAGTTGGGCTCATAGCGAGCACCGTCGTCGAAACCGGTGGAGATGCCCGTGTCTGCCATCCAGGCGATCTCCGCACAGAACGGGTTGGTGGTGGGCACGTCTGGGAACGGCGGTGTCGAACAGGCCGGTGGGGTCTCGCCTGGGTTGGCTGATCTGTAGAGGAATGCACTCATCGCTTGGCGGCTGAGGCCCAGATCCGGTTGGTAGAGGTTGCCCTCGTATCCCTCTGAGATGCCGGTGTCTCTCATCCAGGCGATCTCTCCGCAGAATGGGTGATCGGCGGGCACGTCGTTGAACGGAGCGCTCTCGCAGGTGGGGTTCTCGCCAAGGGGGCTTCCGTTGATGCGGTAGATGAAAGCGCTCATGGCCTGGCGGGTGAGGGTGAGACCTGGCTGGTAGATCGGGCCTGGCTCATATCCGGTGGAAAGACCCGTGAGATACATCCAGTTGATCTCGGCGTAGAAGGGGTGATCGGCTCCTACGTCAGAAAACACAGGGACATCCACCGAGCCCTCGACGGTGGTGGTGGGCAAGGTGACGTTGACGAAGTTGCAGTCCAAGATCACATCGATGGCAGCGGGCACGGTTCCCACCTGGGGAACGAACACCGTCATCTGGCCCGGGGCCATGGTGTATTCGATCTCGCCTTCTTCAGTCGCTGTCACCGAACCCGAAGCGTTGAGCACGATCGGGGCGTAGGGATCGGCGATGTAGCCCTCATCTGGGTAGCGGGTGGGAAAGGACCACTGCCCTGAAGCTGCGCCGGAGGCCTCGATGGCCATGTCGATGTCGAGAACCGACAGATACTCCTGGGCTCCGAACT
>CAYNQN010000215.1:0-1896 GCA_964399375.1 uncultured Rhabdothermincola sp.
ATGATGCGGTCGACCTCCTTGGACTGGAGGGCGTGCACCGCCATGGCCACCGCCAGCCAGCTCTTGCCCGTGCCCGCCGGCCCCAGGGCGAAGGTGATCACGTTGGCTGCGATGGCGTCGACGTAGCGCTTCTGCCCGCTGGTCTTGGGGCGCACCAGGCGCCCCCTCGGGCCCCTCAGCACCTCGGCGGCCAGCACCTGGGTGGGGCGCTCCTGGGCCTTCACCATGTCGATGCTGCGCACCACCTCGGCGGGCTCCAGCACGTGGCCCAGCTGCAGCAGCGACACCAGCTCCTCGAAGAGCTGGCCCACCTCTGCGGCCTGCTCGCCCTCCAGGGAGATCTCGTTGCCCCGCACCAGCACCGACGTGGTGGGGAAGGCCGACTCCACCAGGCGCAGCAGCTCGTCGCGCGAGCCGAGCAGGCCGGCCATCAGGTGGTTGCCGGGCACGTTGATCTTCACCTGGGTCGCTGCCATCTGCGTCACCAGCCTACGCGCACCGCTGCCGTCGTGTGGGTGGCGTTGGCCCTCGCGCCCTGGTTGGGATGCCTGTCGCTTGTCCACGGCGCACCATGGTTCGTGGACCGCCCGGCTACGGTCCAGCCATGGACGAGCCCCCGAGCGCCTTCGAGCGCTGGCTGGGAGAGGTGCGGGTCGACGAGGCGGCCGAGGAGCGGAGGCGGGCATCGTGGCTCGCCCGCCAGGCCGCCGACGACTCCACCTGCGCGCAGCTGGCGGTGGAGCTGGTGGACCGGGGTGTGGTCGTGGTGTTGCACACCACAGCCGGCAGCGCCCACCGGGGGGTGCTGGAGGTGGCGGCGAGCGACCACCTGTGCCTGCGCACCGCTTCGGGCCACGTGGTGCTGGTGCGCTGGGCCGCGGTGGTCGCCCTCAGGCCCACCGAGCCGGTGCTGGGCCGGCCCGACGCCCCGCCGCCGCCCGGCGGATCCTTCCTCGACGAGCTGGAGCCGCTGGCCGTGAGCCAGGCCCGGGTGGTCGTGGGTTGCGCGGCCCCCGCCCCTTCGTGGAGGGGTGAGCTCGCCGGCCTGGGCGCCGATCACCTGCGGGTGCGGCTCGACAACGGAGAGCTCGCCTGCATCCCGGTTGCCTCGGTCGCCTCGGTGACCGAGATCGCCCCGGCTCTGGGCGACCAGCTCGCCTAGAGGCCCTTGACGTCGGCGGGGCTCGCGTCCGGGTAGAGGTGCTCGAGGGTGCCGGGCTCTATGCGGCACTCCTCGATGAAGCTGTCGACCTCGGAGGCCTTGAGGCGGATGACCCTCCCGAAGCGATAGCCCGGGAGCTGGCCCTCGTCGATGAACCGGTAGAGCGTGCGTGAGGTCACGCCGAGCCGAGCAGAGGCTTCGGCCGTACTCATCCACTGGATGTCCCCAGAACCATCTGCGCTCATCTGTGGGATGTTAGCTCCCTCTCGTCTCCTTTACGTCACTCTCGGTGTTCGCCCATCGGGCGCCACCCTTCCGACGCCTCCCCAACCCTGCGCGCGCTACGTCATCAGATCGACGGCGCAGGTACGCCGGTTGGGGGTTGGAGGGGCCATCCGATGGTTTCGATGCTGGTCTATGTTGAACCAATGCGTACCTATTGGTAGGTTCTTGGCTCCATGGACGAGCGGCCCCCGAGCTTGCGGGCGGCGCGGGCCTCCGGGGCCCGGCGGCGCCTCCCTCCCCGGCGCGCCACCATCGGCGGGCTCCTCGTGGCCGCCGCCATGGTGGGCTCCTTCGCACTGGCCAACCGGGGCGCGGCCGCCCCCACCGTCCCCGTGGTGGTGGCCTCCACCGAGATCGCCCCTGGTGAGGCGCTCGCCGGTGGCGATCTGCACGTCGAGCAGCTCGACGTCCCACCCTCGCTGGCAAGCCGCACGTTCACCTCGGTCGAC
>CAYNQN010000216.1:0-1878 GCA_964399375.1 uncultured Rhabdothermincola sp.
ATCGAACTGACGACCTTTTCCTTACCATGGAAACGCTCTGCCGACTGAGCTAAGGGGGCGCGCCCGGACCGGCGTCGCCGCCGGCAAACGGGCAGGACATCTTGCCACGACGAGGCGCCCGCGCCCAACCCGGATCGCTCCCCTCACGCCCCAGGGCTGTCCGGACCCCGATGTAGCTTTCTCACCATGGCCTCCTGCACCCCCCGCACCGGCGACGCCGAGGCGATCCGCCAGATCAGCGTGAGGCCATGAGCGTGGTCCTGCGGCCGGCCGAGCTCGGCGACGCCGAGGCGATCCGCCAGATCTACAACGCCGAGGTGACGGGGTCGACGGTCACGTTCGACCTCGTGCCCAGGTCGCTGGAGGAGCAGAGGGAGTGGCTCTCGGCACGCACCGGTGCCCACGCCGTGATCGTGGCCGAGGTGGGCGGGGAGGTGGTGGGCTTCGCCTCGCTCTCGCCCTACCGGAACCGCGCCGCCTACCGCACCACCGTGGAGGACTCGGTGTACGTCCGCTCCGACCAGCGAGGAGCCGGCGTGGGCAGGGCCCTGCTGGCCGAGCTCGTGCGCCTGGCCACCAGCCACGGCTTCCACACGATGATCGCCCACATCGCCGGTGGCCAGGACGCCTCGGTGGCCTTGCACCGGTCGGTGGGCTTCGAGGTGGTGGGGACCGAGCGCGAGGTGGGCCGGAAGTTCCGCACCTGGCTGGACGCCACGATCATGCAGCGAATGCTGTGACACTTGCGCCAGCTCCACAGGTGTCGCCGGCGCCCACTTCGTGGATCCGGGTGTCATCGTTGCAGCTGCTCCGCGACGCTCCGCAGCGTTGACAGGCTGCCCGCTCAGCTCTCCAGGCGGTAGAGGAAGGCGGCCATGGCCTGGCGTGTTATGGAGGCGCCCGGCCTGAAGTCGCCGCCCCCGAAGCCGGTGGTGATCCCCTCTTCGACCAGCCAGGAGATCTCCCCGCAGAAGGCGTTGTCCGCCGTGACGTCGGCGAAGACCCCCTCCGAGCAGGGAGGCTGCGGGCCCAGCGGCCCCCCCGAGAAGCGGTAGAGGAAGGCCGCCATGGCCTGGCGCGTGATCGGGTCGCCGGGCCTGAACGTGCCGTCGCCGAAGCCCGTCGTGATCCGCTTCTCCACCAGCCACGAGATCTCCCCGCAGAAGGCGTCTCCCTGGTCGACGTCGACGAAGGCACTCGGCAGGCAGCGCGGCACGGGCCCCATCGGCTGGCCCGCCTTGCGGTAGAGGAAGGCCGCCATGGCCTGGCGGGTTATGGAGTCGGAGGGTCGGTAGGTGCCGTCGCCGAAGCCCTGGGTCATGCCCTCCTCGACCAGCCAGGAGATCTCCCCGCAGAAGGTGTTGTCGCTGGTCACGTCGCTGAAGCGGTTGGGGTTGCAGGGAGGCGAGATCCAGCCTCCGCTCACCGGCCCACCCAGCGCCGAGTTGCGTCCCCAGCACTGGAGCACCCCGTCGGTGCGCAGGGCGCAGGCGTGGCTGGAGCCGACCGAGAGCCGAGAGTGCTCACCCGGCGGGGGAACCGTCTCTCCCGGGTAGCCGAAGGGCAGGGCGCTGGCCCCCCAACAGGCCAGGGTGCCCTCGGTGCGCAGGGCGCAGGCGTGGCTGTGGCCCGCTCCCACCTGCGTGAACGTGCCGTCCGGGGGTCCCGGCTGGCCCTGGGTGCCCGGGCCCCAGCAGGTCAGCGTGGCGTCGGTGCGCAGGCCGCAGGCCAACGTGGAGCCGGTGGAGACCTGTGTGAAGGCGCCCGCCGGGGGCTGCGTGGTGGCCGTCGAGCCGTCGCCCCAGCAGGCGAGCGTGGCGTCGCTTCGGACAGCGCAGGCGTAGAGGGCGCCCGCCGAGACCTGGGTGAAGGTGCCCG
>CAYNQN010000217.1:0-1875 GCA_964399375.1 uncultured Rhabdothermincola sp.
GGCCCTCCAGGTCGGCCAGGCGCACCGCCGAGCGCAGGTGCGACTGCATCCCGGCCTCGTCGCCCCTCGAATGTGAGAGGACGGCCCTCCAGATCAGGTGCGCTATCCGGATGCGGCGCGAGGGGGAGGCCGGCCAGCGCTCCACCACGATGGCCAGGGTCTCCCAGTCGGCCCCGGCCACCGCCAGCTTGGCCGCCACGTCGAGCGTCTCGGCGGTGTGGGGGGCCTGGCCCAGGACCCGCTTGGCCCTGTCGATCTCGTGGCACGCCGTCAAGAGCTCCGCCTCCACGGCCGCCAGCAGCGGTTGCACGTGCACCGGGAGGCGGGGGTTCCCCTCCCGCCGCCAGCGGACCAGGTGCTCCAGTCCCATGCGGGCCTCACCGCGGGCCAGCTGCAGGCGGGCCTGGTGCGCCACCACGAAGGCCAGGGTGTTGGCATTGTTGGCCACCCTGGCCATGCTCTCGGCCTCGCCGAGCTCATGGGATGCGGCGGCCAGGTCGCCGCGCTCGTAGGCGATCATCCCGGCGGCCAGGTGGGCGTCGATCACGGAGATCGGGTCGACCCTGGCCGCCTCGGCGTCGATCTTGAAGGCCTGCTGGGCGAGGGCGAAGGCCTGCTCCAGGTTGCCCTCCTCCGCCTCCACCAGGGCGAGGCAGCTCAGGCCCCGCACCCTCCAGGGGCGGTGAGGCTCTGCCAGCTCCAGGCCGGCCACCAGCCACTCCCGGGCCTCGTTCAGCCTGAAGAGCTGCGTGAGCGCTATGGCCCCGTACACCCGGGTGCAGCTCAACACCCAGCCGTCCGACGGTCCCCCGGGGCGGGAGCTGGGCGTGCCCGAGCCCTCCTCGAACCACGCCAACGCCTCCTGGGCGCCCTGCAGGGCCACCTCGGGGGCCACGTTCTGCCTCACGCCCGTGGCACGCAGCACGTTCACGGCCATGGCACCCCTGCTGCCCGGCTCCACCTCGTGCTGGAGCTTCTCGAGCAGCGAGATGGCGGCGTCGGTCTGCCCGGCGAACCTGTAGAGGGTGACCAGCGTGAACTCGGCCTGACCGTGGCGGTGCAGCTCTACCGAGGGCACCGACTCCAGCCACCTGATGGCCAACGCCGTCTCGCCCCTCTCGTAGAGGGTCCAACCGTTGGCTCCCACCAGGTCGAGGGCCTCCTGCCAGCGCTCGGCCCGCAGCAGGTACTCCACCCCCATGGGCAGCTCGTCGCGGCGGAGGTGCCAGCGAGCGGCCCGGACTAGCAGGTCGTCGTGGAGGGCCCGGTCCTGGGCCCGCAGCTGGTGGCGCATGACCTCGGCGAAGAGCTGGTGATACCGGAAGCAGCCGGGGTGCGAGTCGAGGGACACGACGAAGAGCTCCCGCCGCTGGAGCTCGACGAGCACCTCCTGGGCGTCGTACTTGCCGGTGATCTCGCCGCAGAGGTCGGGATCGAGGCGATCGAGCACCGAGGTGACCCAGAGGAACGAGCGCATCTCGGCCGGCTGGTGGCGCACGACCTCGTCGATGAGGTAGTCGGCCACGTCCCTGTTCGCCCCGCTGAAGGTGCGGAGGTACTCGTCGACGTCGGGGCGGTCTCTCAGGGCCAGGGCAGCCAGCTGCACCCCGGCCGCCCATCCCTCGGTCCGGTCGTGCAGGAGCCGGCGCTGGGTGGCCGTGAGCTGGCGGCCCGCCACGTGCTCGGCCAGCTTGGCCGTCTCGGCGACGTCGAGGGCCAGTGCCGACCTGATCTCGGTGAGCTGCCCGTGGGCGCGCAGCCGGGGGAGTCGCATCGGTGGCTCGGAGCGGGTCGCCACCACCAGGTGGAAGCTGGCCGGGGTGCGCATGATGAGCCATCCGAGCTCCTCGGCCACCGGGCAGGGCAGCTCGTGGA
>CAYNQN010000218.1:0-1797 GCA_964399375.1 uncultured Rhabdothermincola sp.
CACCGGCGAGCCATAGGCCAGCGTGGCTACCGCCAGAGCAACGATGATCGAGACGCGAATGGTCCTCCTGGAACGAGCGTTGCCCGCCATGATTCCTCCCAGATCCGACTACAGGGCCAGCCACCCCCCGATGCGGCCGCTCCGATAATGGGAGAAAGTAATGGGATTGTCAACAGCCATCTGGGCCAAGCAACTGCTAGATAAGTTCAGCTCCGCCAATTGAGTATGGTCGACGAGGTTGTTTACACGAGCCTTGGAGGTTTGGGTCGACTCCCCAAAGGTCGATCAGGTGGGGCGGATCTCGGTGGCGATGGCGGCGAGGAGGCCGTTGACGAACTTGCTGGAGTCGTCGGTGGAGTACTGGGTGGCCAGCTCGACGGCCTCGGAGACGATGGCGGCGGTGGGGATCTCGGGGCGGTGGGCCAGCTCGTAGGTGGCGAGGCGCAGGATGGCGCGGTCGATCGCCGGCATCCGATCCACGCTCCAGTCCTCGGCGAGACGACCGATCAGCTCGTCGATGTCGCCGACGTGGTCGTCGACCCCGACCACCAGCTCCACAGCGAAGGGCTCCGGGAGCACGGGCAGCGCTGCCACGATGTCGCCCGCCGACACGCCCTTCGACTCCGCCTCGTAGAGCAGCGACAGTGCCCGCTCTCGGGCCTCCCTGCGGCTACCGATCCCGCCCTGGTAGCTCATCTGATCACCGGGCAGATCCCCATCCCGCGGTGACGTGCTCGCTCGGGGTCCCCAGGGGTGATCCCAGTCGCGACCTCCAGGAGGGTCCTCACGCCCTGGTGATGTACTCGCCGCTGCGAGTGTCGACCTTCACCCTGTCGCCGGGGTTCACGAACAGCGGCACCTGCACCACCAGACCCGTCTCGAGGGTGGCGGGCTTGCGGGCACCCGACACGCGGTCGCCCTGGAGGCCCGGCTCGGTGTCGGAGATGGTCAGCTCCACCGAGGCGGGGATCTCCACCCCCACGATCTCGGCGTCGTAGAGCTCGATGACGGCGACGGAGCCCTCCAC
Organism: uncultured Rhabdothermincola sp.; assembly: GCA_964399375.1. Classification (GTDB taxonomy): domain Bacteria; phylum Actinomycetota; class Acidimicrobiia; order Acidimicrobiales; family Acidimicrobilacustridaceae; genus CAYNQN01. The sequence continues at coordinate 1,028 of CAYNQN010000218.1, forward strand.
CAGGTAGTTGTGCGCGGAGCCAAGCGCCTCGGTGGCCACGTACAACTGCTCGTAGCTGGTGTTGTCCATGAACACGTAGTCGGTGCCCTCGCGGTAGAGGAACTGCATCTCACGCTTGTCGATGACGGCCCGGTTCACCTTCTCGCCCGCCCGGAAGGTGCGGTCGAGCGTTCCACCGTTGCGGAGGTTCTTGAGCGTGGTGCGCACGAAGGCACCGCCCTTGCCGGGCTTGACGTGCTGGAAGTCGACGACGTCGAAGAGGCCGTCGTCGAGGTCGAGGGTCATCCCGTTCTTGAGGTCGTTGGTGGTGATCGTGGGCATCTGGGTCTTCCTGTCGGGGCCTGGCGGGTGGGAGGTGCGGGTTCTAGACGGCAGTGGCCTTGGTGGCCCGGGTGAGGGCCCGGCAACCGTCGGCAGTGACGACCACGGTGTCCTCCACCCGCACGCCGCCGTGCTCGGGGAGGTAGACCCCCGGCTCCACGGTGACCACAAAGCGCTCGGCGAGCGTAGCATCGCTGGTGGTCGCCACCCTCGGGTCCTCGTGGATGTCGAGGCCCACTCCGTGGCCGGTGGCGTGCACGAACGAGTCGAGCCAGCCGGCCTCGTCGATGATCTCACGGCAGGCGGAGTCGACCTCGGCCGCCGAGGCACCGGCCTTGATCACGTCGACCCCGGCCTGCTGGGCCTGGGTGACCACGTCGAGCATGCGCTGCTGGGTGGGGCTTATGTCGCCCACAGCGACATGACCCGCACCATCGCCGTGGGCGACA
>CAYNQN010000219.1:0-1794 GCA_964399375.1 uncultured Rhabdothermincola sp.
CCACCGCGTGCCCCTTCTGCTACATCATGATCGACGACGGTGTGAAGGGCGAAGGCGTCGAGGACGACCAGGTGAAGGTGGGCGACATCGCCATGCACCTGCTGGAGGCCATCGAGAAGGGCGAGCAGGAGCCCGTGGGCTCCGTGACCACCTCTGTGGCCATCCCCACCCGCCGCAACGGCTAGCCCCTGATCGGCTGATTCGGTGCCTGGGGCCTCGGCGCCCCGTCACCTGGAGGCGAGGTCGAGCAGGCGGCCGATCAGGCCCGAGCGAGAGGGCAGGATCCGGCTGGAGATGTCGAGGATGCGGGCGTCGGGGCCGACCACGGTGCGGGCCTGGTTGCGCTCGATGGCACGGACGATCTTGCTGGCGACGTGTTGCGGCTGGCGCAGCAGGTGGCGGCGGGCAAAGGCCATGAGGGGCGAGCTCTCCTCGCCCGCCGAGCGGAGGCGCTGTGCTTCGGATCCCCGGGCGGAAGCGGCGATCGAGGTGTTGATGGCACCCGGGTGCACGCTGGTGACACCGATGTGCGAGTTGATCAGCTCCGAGCGCAGACCCTCGGAGAAGAGCCGCACGGCGCCCTTGGTCATCGAGTACGAGGCGTTCCGGGGGAGCCCCAGCAGGCCCGCCATGCTCGACACGTTGACGATGTGAGCCTCGTCGACCTCCCGCAGCATCGGAAGGAAGGCCCGGCAGCCGTGGATCACGCCCCACACGTTGATGCCCACGATCCACTGGAGGTCGTCCATCGATTCCATCTCGAAGAGGCCGGCGCTGGTGACCCCCGCGTTGTTCACGAGGATGTGGCAGGCGCCGTGGGCATCGGCCACCTCACCCGCCAGCTCGCCCATGCGCTCGGCGTCGGACACGTCGGCCACGTGGGTGGTGGCGCGCCTTCCCCTCTGGGTCACCAGCTCGGCCGTCTCGGCGAGAGCCGCCTCGTTCACGTCCACCAGGGCGAGGTGGCACCCTCGCTCGGCAAGCAGGGCACTGGTGGCGCGCCCTATGCCCCCGCCGGCGCCGGTGACGACGGCCGTGCGGCCCTCCAAGCGCTTCACCTCTGCCCGAAGTTCTCCCAGTAGCGGCTGGGCCGCGGGCCTCGCTGGCCCTGGTACTTCGAGCCGATGGCGGCGGAGCCGTAGGGCTGGTCGGCGGCGGTGGTCATCCGGATGAAGGAGATCTGGCCGATCTTCATGCCCGGGTAGAGGGTGATGGGCAGGTTGGCCACGTTCGAGAGCTCGAGCGTGAGCTGGCCGTCCCACCCGGCGTCCACGAAGCCGGCCGTGGAGTGGATGAGCAGGCCCAGGCGGCCCAGGCTCGACTTGCCCTCCAGCCTGGCGACCAGGTCGTCGGGGAGCTTGACCCTCTCGATGGTGGAGCCCAGCACGAACTCGCCCTGGTGGAGCATGAACGGCTCGTCCTCGGGGATCTCCACCAGCTCGGTGAGATCCTCCAGGTTCTCCTTCACGTCGATGTGGCCCATCGTGTGGTTGCGGAACACCCGGAAGTAGCGATCGATGTGCAGGTCGACCGAGGATGGCTGGATGCACTCGGGATCGAACGGCTCGATCTCGATGCGCCCGGCCTCGATCTCCTCGGTGATGGTGCGGTCCGAAAGGATCACGGCGGGCAGGCTAGTTGACCGTCCCGGAGCCTTCGCACCGAGCGCTCACCCACGCCACCATCGAGAGCCGGCGGTGGGCGACCCATCAGTGCTTCCCCTAGGATCAAGCCTCCACGCGGGTGTAGTTCAGAGGCAGAACATCAGCTTCCCAAGCTGAGAACGCGGGTTCG
>CAYNQN010000220.1:0-1782 GCA_964399375.1 uncultured Rhabdothermincola sp.
TGGTCCGTCGGCTGATCGGCTAGGCCCATCGGTTGGCCTGGCTCGGATGACCGACCTCGCCAGCAGCACGGCCCGGGCCTCGATGGCGCGGTCCCTTCCGTTCTTGCCCCTCACCAGCGACAGCAGGTCGAGCAAGCCCAGCACCAGCGACACGAGGATGCCGGCTCCCAGCATGCTGGGCACCAGCACGCCCAACTCCACCGATCCGGTGTCGGCCACGGGCAGCCCCACGAGCACGGCGATCATGGAGGTCACGGCGGTCCCCCTGGAGAGGCCCGCTCTCCCACGATCTCCACGGTGCCGGCCTGGCCGTCCACCGTCACCTCTGTGCCCTCGGCGAGGCGGGTGGCTCCCGGGCAGTTGAGCACCGCGGGGAGGCCCAGCTCCCTGGCGATGATCGCAACGTGGGAGAGCGGCCCGCCCTCCTCCACCACGACGGCGCCGCACCGCAGGAAGAGCGGCGTCCACGAGGGGTCGGTGTTGTTGGCCACCAGCACGTCGCCGGGCTTCACCTCGGCCTTGCGGGGATCGGAGACCACCAGCACCGGGCCTGTGTGGCGGCCGGGGCTGGCACCCCATCCTCGCAGCACCCCTCCTTCGTCGGCTCCGGCGACGGCGGGGCCGGGCCGAGCATCGAATCGACGGGGGAGGGGGCCCGCCTCCTCTGCCCTGGCCAAGGCCCTCCGGCGGTGGTCGAGCTCCTCGAGTGAGGGGAGCCCTGGGGAGGTGGGCCCCTCGTCGGGTGCCAGAGCGTTCAGCTCCTCCCGGCCCAGCAGCGACACGTCGCTCGGGTCCCGCAAGAACCCTCGACCGTGCAGCCGTGCGCCGAACTCGAGGGTGGTCCTGCGCACCTGTCCCCCGAGGAGCAGGAGCGCTGCCTTGGTGGCCTCCCTCCGGGCGAGCAGCTCACGGGCGTCGCTCGTCAGGCGGCGCAGCATGCGCCGGCGGACATCTATCACCTGGCCGGTGAGCACCCGCACCACCTGCCAGTGCCAGGTGTGGGTCAGCTGCTTCTCCAGCTTCGCCAGGGCCTCCTCGGGCGTCGGAGACCCGTCGTCTCTCGGGGCTTGTCGGAGGGCGGGCTGCCAATGGCCCTCAGGGTCCTCCTCCTCCCAGGTGGGCCCTCCGAAGGACGCCATGGAGGCCGTCCGGGCCAGGTCCGGGGACGGGCCGGCCACCCCGGTCTCGGACGAGGACAGCGCACCCGTGGTCATCCGTTGCGCTGCCACCTCCGCTGCAGGGCCAACGTGGCGCTCCAGCATCACCTCCAGGCCTCGGTAGGTCGCAGCGGCCGCTGCCGCCGCTCGCACCTGTGTGACGGCCACCCACGACCCGAGCTGCTCGAGCCGGCTCAGGTGCGACAGCAGATCGCGATCCGAGAGAGCTGCCAGGTCGGTCCCGCTCCGGGCCACCAGCTCCACCGCCCTCACCACCACGTCCGAGTCGGCGTTGGTGCGGCGGTAGAGGCTCAGGATGCGTCGCAGCGTGCGCAGGGTCTGCAGCCCTCTGGTCTTCGGTGCCGCCTGGCCAACATGATCCGTGCCGGTGGCGTCACCGACGTTGGCATGGGCATCGGCGGCGGTATCGCCATCCTCGGGAGTGGCCCCGTCGTCGGGGGTGGCGCTGTCGTCGCTGATGGAGTGGCCGAAGTACTGGCGCTCCATCTCGGCCGCCGAGCCACCTGGCACCCTCCTGGCCGTGGCCTTCAAGAGGTCGAGGTTCAGTGCTGCACGACCCCTGAACCGACCCAGCACCCCGTGCGCTCCTGTGAGGTCCTCCGGG
>CAYNQN010000221.1:0-1739 GCA_964399375.1 uncultured Rhabdothermincola sp.
CCATGAAGTCCGAGCCGGTGACCGACATGAACGGCACCCCCGCCTCGCCGGCCACGGCCCTGGCCAGGAGGGTCTTACCGGTGCCCGGCGGGCCCACGAGCAGGATCCCCTTGGGGATGCGGGCGCCGATCTGCGAGAAGCGCTCGGGATGCTTGAGGAAGTCGACCACCTCGGTGATCTCCTGCTTCACGCCCGTGTAGCCGGCCACGTCGGCGAAGGTCGTGCCGGGGCGCTCGGTGCTGTAGGTCTTCGCCCGCGAGCGCCCGATCGACATGATGCCGCCCATCTGCGAGGAGGCGCGGCGCTGCATCCACAAGAAGAAGAGGATCAGTATCCCCACGGGCACCAGGAAGATGATGAGCGTCGACCAGATGCTCTCCTCGGGCGTGTAGAAGGTGACGCCCTTCTGGGTCATCAGGTCGAGGTCGGCGTCGGAGGGGTCGGCCGGGCCGGTGGTGGAGAAGCTGGACCCGCCGTTCACGTCGGCCACGTAGTTGCCCGAGATGTTGCCGTTGGCGTTGTTGAGCTCGGCCGAGGCGACCTCGTCGTTGCGGAGGTGGTCCATGAACTCGCCGTAGCCGATGCCGTTGGACGAGCCCGTGTTGTTGAGCATCGCCAGCAGCAGGGCGCCGGCTATCACCGCCAGCAGGATCCAGATGGTCCAGCGGGGCCAGCTCTGCTCCCGCCCGAACCTGGCTCCGCCCCGACCGTCCTCACCGGGGCGTTGACCCGGCGGGGGAGGGGGAAGAGGTTCGGGAGCCATGACTAGAGGTTACGGGCCTGCGGCGGCATCGAGGTGCACGAAGGGCTCAAAGGGCATGTTGCGCGTCACCAGGAAGGCGGCGACCACGGCGACCGCCCCCCATCGCATCCACGGGCGCCACAGCTTGGGCAGCTGGTAGCCGGCGCGGCCCGCCGCCCACGCCACGAAGACGTAGGCGAGGAAGGGGAGCAGCACCACCAGCAGGAGGTTGTGGTCGATGGCGGTCCCCACCTCACCGTGCAGCAGGGCGTGCACCGCCCTGGTCGAGCCGCACATCGGGCAGTCGAGGCCCGTGATGGCGTTGAAGGGGCAAGCGGGGAAGATGGTGCTCTGGTTGGGATCCACGGCCCAGACGTAGGCACCCAGCGCGGCGGTGATCCCTACGAGGAACGCCGGCTGGCCCAGGGCCCGCCAGCGAGAGCTGGTGCCAAGTGGCTCCGGTGCCGTGGGGAGCGAGTCCTGACCGGGGGAGGTCGGGCGGCCTGGTGAGACATCTGCCCCAGCGCTCGTGGCGCCGGCCTGCGTGGGTGGGAGCTTCAGGTCCATTTGTTACTATGGCGATAGGAGAAATTATCGCCCTGTGCGATGAGGCTAGTCCTGGGAGCAGGCATCTTGGCATCCACCGACATCGGCATCGATCTGAGTCGCTACCAGCTGGGCTGGAGTGACGAGGAGGACTACGTCTTCAAGCCCCGCAGGGGGCTCTCCACCGAGATCGTCCAAGAGATGTCGAAGATGAAGGGCGAGCCGGAGTGGATGCTCAAGAACCGGCTGAAGGCCCTCGAGCACTTCCGTAGCCGTCCCATGCCCAACTGGGGCGGGGACATGTCCGAGATCTACTTCGACGACATCTACTACTACATCAAGCCCACCGAGACTCAGGTCGACGCCTGGGACGAGCTCCCCGAGTCGGTCAAGAACACCTACGAGAAGCTGGGCATCCCCGAGGCCGAGCGCAAGTACCTCGCCGGCGTCA
>CAYNQN010000222.1:0-1700 GCA_964399375.1 uncultured Rhabdothermincola sp.
GCCCTTCGCCCGGGAGTACGGCGGCCTGCTCGACAACCGCTCGTTCGGCGGGGCCCAGGTGAGCCGTACCTTCTACGCCCGGGGCCAGACCGGCCAGCAGCTCCTGCTGGGCGCCTACCAGGCCCTCATGCAGCAGGTCTCGGCGGGCACCGTGGAGCTCTACTCCAAGACCGAGATGCTCGACGTGGTCGTGAAGGACGGCGTGTGCTGCGGCATCGTCACTCGAGACCTCACCACGGGCGAGATCACCTCGCACGCCGGCCACGCCGTGCTGCTCGCCACGGGTGGGTACAGCAACGCCTTCTACCTCTCCACCAACGCCATGAACTGCAACGCCACCGCAGCGTGGCGGGCGCACCGCAAGGGAGCGCTGTTCGCCAACCCGTGCTTCACGCAGATCCACCCCACGTGCATCCCGGCGTCCGACGAGTTCCAGTCGAAGCTCACCTTGATGTCGGAGTCGCTTCGCAACGACGGGCGCATCTGGGTGCCGACGTCGCCCGACGACACCCGGCCGGCGGGCGACATCCCCGAGAGCGAGCGCGACTACTTCCTCGAGCGCCGCTACCCCGCCTTCGGGAACCTCGTGCCGCGCGACGTGGCCTCTCGTGCGGCCAAGGCCGTGGTGGACGAGGGCCGAGGGGTGGGATCGCTGCGCAACGGCGTGTACCTCGACTTCGGCGAGGCGATCGGGAGGCTCGGAGAGCAGACCGTGCGCGAGCGCTACGGGAACCTCTTCGACATGTACGACCGCATCACCGACGAGAGCCCCTACCGCACGCCGATGCGCATCTACCCCGCCCCCCACTACACCATGGGCGGGCTGTGGGTGGACTACAACCTCATGACCACGGTGCCCGGCCTCTACGCGCTGGGCGAGGCCAACTTCTCCGACCACGGCGCCAACCGGCTCGGTGCCTCGGCGCTCATGCAGGGCCTCGCCGACGGGTACTTCGTGATACCGGCCACCATCAGCGACTACCTGGCGGGCCTGCTGGGCCAGCCCGTGGTGAGCGCCGACGATCCCGCGTTCACCCAGACCGAGGCCGGCCTGCACGACGAGGTGAAGCGTTGGATGTCGGTGGGCGGCACGCAATCGGTCGACCACTACCACCGCGAGCTCGGCAAGATCGTGTGGGACTACTGCGGCATGGCCCGCGACCGCAACGGCCTCGAGAAGGCCCTCTCGGAGATCCCCGCCCTGCGCGGCGAGTTCGAGCGCAACGTGCGGGTGCTGGGGACGCACGAGGGTGTGAACCAGTCGCTCGAGAAGGTGATGCGGGTGGCCGACTTCTTCGAGCTGGCCGAGCTGATGTGCCGTGACGCGCTGCACCGCGAGGAGAGCTGCGGTGGCCACTTCCGCGTCGAGCACCAGACACCCGAGGGCGAGGCTCAGCGCGACGACGAGGACTTCTCGTACGTGGCGGCCTGGGACTGGCAGGGGCCCGACGCCCCCCAGCAGCTCGTGAAGGAGCCGCTCTCGTTCGAGTACGTCAAGCTCACACAACGGAGCTACAAGTGAACCTCACGCTGAAGGTGTGGCGGCAAGAGTCGCCGACGGCCCAGGGCGGCTTCGAGACCTACGAAGCCAACGACATCTCCTCTGACATGTCGTTCCTGGAGATGCTCGACATCGTGAACGAGCAGCTCATCGAGAGGGGCCGGGAGCCCATCACGTTCGACAGCGACTGCCGCGAGGG
>CAYNQN010000223.1:0-1659 GCA_964399375.1 uncultured Rhabdothermincola sp.
ACCACCTCGACCACCGTGGGCAGGGGCCGGCCGTCGGCCATGGTGGTGCGGTCCACCACGAGCCTGGCGACGGTCTTGCCCTCTTCGTCGACCATGCGGGAGGTGGTGACGGTGCTGGTGAGCTGGGCGAGGGGCAGCAGCGCCCGCATCTCCACCACATCGCCCAGGCGCGCAGCTATGGGACCAGACGGGAGGTCCCATGCGAAGCGCGCCCGGCCCGCCTCGTCGGCCAGGGTGAGGCGTCCTCGCAGCTCCCCGCTGCGAAGGTCTCTCCACACGAGCGACCTGGAACCGGTGGAGTCCCGCTTCGCCGCCTGCCCGATCCCGTGCGAGCGACGGTCCTCCAGCACGGTGCCCTTGGAGTAGAGGCGCCAGTCGAACGTATCGAGGATCTCCCGCTCGAGGCGCTCCACCCTCTCGCGCTCGAGCGAGGCCTTGCTCTCGAGACCCGAGAGCACCTGGGGGATGTCGGCTGCCTCGGCGAGGACGAACCGCCTCGTGGAAGCGCTCATCGGACTCGGCGGCTGGGGCGGGCCATGACGCCCGCCACAGTAGTTCCCGGGCATCCGGGCGGCTCGTGTGACTTGCCGGCCATCTCGCGGCACGCAGTGCCGAGGGACCGCACGGCGGCGCCCGGCTTGCTCATGGTTCCCCGCACGGCTCGGCGTTGGCCCATGATTGAGGCATGGAGCTGTCTGTCGTGGGAGTGCCCCGTGAGGTGAAGGCAGCCGAGCACCGCGTCGCTCTCACCCCTGACGGGGTGCGCGAGCTGGAGCAGCACGGCGTGGAGGTCCTCGTGGAAGCCGGGGCCGGTCTCCACAGCGACCTCCCCGACGACGCGTACCGCCGGGCCGGTGCAGAGATCGTCCCCAACGCCGCCGAGGTGTGGGAGCGGGCCCAGCTCGTGTGCAAGGTCAAGGAGCTCCAGCCCACCGAGCACGGGTTCCTCCGGCCCGATCTCACCTTGTTCACCTTCCTCCACCTTGCCGCCTACCCGGAGGTGGCTTCCGCCCTTCTGGAGGCCGGCACCACCGCTCTCGGATACGAGACGGTTCAGCTCCCGAGCGGTGCCCTCCCCCTCCTGGCTCCCATGAGCGAGGTGGCAGGGCGGATGAGCGCCCAGATCGGCGCCCACTTCCTCGAGCGCGGCAATGGGGGCCGGGGCGTGCTGCTGGGCGGTGCTCCCGGTGTGCGCCCGGCCCGCGTCGTGGTGCTGGGGGCCGGGAACGTGGGATGGAACGCCGCGTGGATGGCCGCCGGGATGGAGGCGGAGGTCCACTTGCTCGATCGGGACGTGGACCGCCTCCGCCACGTCGACCAGATCCAGATGGGGCGAGTGACCACCCTCAGCTCCAACCGGGGGCAGGTCGAGCGAGCCGTGGTGGAGGCCGACGTCCTGATAGGCGCGGTTCTGGTACCCGGCGCGAGAGCGCCCGTGCTGGTGTCGGAGGACCTGGTGAAGGCCATGAAGCCGCGGTCGGTGATCATCGACATCGCCATCGACCAGGGAGGGTGCATCGTCACCTCCCGCGAGACGACCCATGCCGATCCGGTGTTCGAGCTGCACGGCGTCCTCCACTACGGCGTCGGCAACATCCCGGCGGCAGTTCCCCACACCTCCACGTACGCGCTCACGAACGTGACGCTGCCCTACGTATC
>CAYNQN010000224.1:0-1642 GCA_964399375.1 uncultured Rhabdothermincola sp.
CCGGCCACGATCATGACCGACCCCGACTTCGCGGATGCCACCTACGTGGAGCCCCTCGACCCCGAGGTGCTCGCCCTCATCATCGAGCGGGAGCGCCCGGACGCCATCCTGCCCACCCTGGGGGGCCAGACGGCCCTGAACCTCGCCATGGACCTTCACGGCGCCGGGGTGCTGGAGCGCTTCGGGGTGGAGCTCATAGGCGCCAACGCCACAGCCATCGCCACCGCCGAGGACAGGGAGCGCTTCAAGGCCGCCATGGGCGAGATCGGCCTGGCCACGCCGGCATCGGGCACCGCTCGCACCATGGACGAGGCCCGCAAGGTGGTGGCCGAGGTGGGCCTGCCCGTCGTGATCCGCCCCGCCTACATCCTGGGCGGCAAGGGCACCGGCATCGCGAGCACCCCCGACGAGCTGGAGCGCATGGCGAGGCTCGGCCTGGAGGCCAGCCCCATCACCGAGATCCTCATCGAGCGCTCGATCGCCGGTTGGAAGGAGTTCGAGCTGGAGGTCATGCGGGACCGGCTCGACAACCAGGTGGTGGTGTGCTCCATAGAGAACTTCGACCCCATGGGTGTCCACACGGGCGACTCGATCACGGTCGCCCCCGTGCAGACCCTCTCGGACGTGGAGTACCAGGCCATGCGAGATGCTGCCTTCGCGTGCATGCGGCGCGTGGGCGTGGAGACCGGCGGCTCCAACGTGCAGTTTGCGGTGAACCCCGAGAACGGCGAGATGGTGGTCATAGAGATGAACCCCCGGGTGAGCCGCTCCTCGGCGCTGGCCTCAAAGGCCACCGGGTTCCCCATCGCGAAGATCGCAGCACGCCTGGCGGTGGGCTACACGCTCGACGAGATCCCAAACGACATCACCCGCAAGACCCCTGCGAGCTTCGAGCCCACCATCGACTACGTGGTCACGAAGATCCCACGGTGGGCGTTCGAGAAGTTCCCCGATGCCCCGGCGGTGCTGGGCACCCAGATGCAGTCGGTGGGCGAGGCCATGGCCATAGGCCGCACCTTCCCCGAGTCGCTCCAGAAGGGTCTGCGGTCGCTGGAGCAGGGCCGCTTCGGGCTCAACTGCGACCCCGGAGAGGCGGCCCTCGACCCGGTGGGCGATCAAGAGCTGCTGGCGCTGGCGGCCATCGCCACCCCCGACCGGCCCTTCCAGCTGGAGGCGCTGCTCCGGCGGGGCGTGCCGGTGGCGACGGTGGCGGAGGCCACCCGGATCGACCCCTGGTTCCTCGACCAGATGACGCTCATCGTCGACGAGCGCGAGGCCCTGGCGCGCACGGGCTTCGCAGGCATGACCAGGGCCGCCTGGCGCAGGGCCAAGAGGCTGGGCTTCGCCGACGCCCAGCTGGCGTACCTCTGGGGCGAGAGCGAGGCCGACGTGCGAGCGGCGCGCCTCGCCGCCGGGGTGAGGCCCACCTTCAAGACGGTCGACACCTGCGGCGCCGAGTTCGAGGCCGAGACCCCGTACCACTACGGCACCTACGAGGACACCGACGAGGTGGCACCTCGCGAGCGTCCCGTCGTGATGATCCTCGGCAGCGGCCCCAACCGCATCGGCCAGGGCGTCGAGTTCGACTACTGCTGTGTGCACGCCGCGTTCTCGCTTCGCGACGCGGGCTACGAGACCGTCA
>CAYNQN010000225.1:0-1629 GCA_964399375.1 uncultured Rhabdothermincola sp.
AAGGTGCTACCCACTTCTCGTGGAGCTTCCTAGTTCTAGGACAAGCATCAGTACCACGATCCATGAAGGTATTGACGGTACTCATCCGGCACGTTAGGGTTCTTCGAAAGAAAACCATGTTCGGATCCATGGTCACGCTGTTCGCCGTGGCGATGGGCGTCGGCTGACCGAGAACCCAAGGAGGCGAAACCGGGCGGGTATGTCCTGGGGTTCTAGGGGACCCGGTCGGGGCTGACGGTGGCGTCGATGCCGCCGTCGACGAAGAGCAGCGAGCCGTGGATGTTCGAGGCCTGCGACGACAGCAGGAAGGCGACGGTGGCAGCCACCTCGTCGGCACTGGCGCGATGGCCCAGCGGGGAGGGGAGAGCGTCCACCAGCTTGCCCAGCTCGGGGTGGTCGAGGGTCCCCTGAAGCAGCGCCGACTGGAAGGGCCCTGGCGCCACGGCGTTGCATCGCACACCGGCCTGGCCCAGCTCGGGAGCCCTGCGGCGAACGGCGCGGGCCACCGCCAGCTTGGTGTTGCCGTAGGTGACCGAGGAGTCCAGATCCTTTGCCAGCTCCCGGGCTCGCCGCTCGTCGCCGTCCAGGCAAGCCGCCACGAACGCAGCGTTCTCGGGCACCAGCGTGACCGAGTTGGAGCTGATGGCCACAACTGCCGAAGGCGCTCCTCGCACCAGCAGGGGAGTGAGGGCATCGAGCATCTCGATGGCCCCGAAGTAGTTCACCGAGGTCATGAGCACCGGGTCGCGGGGCGGTCCGATGCCGGCGCACAGCGCCACCCCGTCCAGCGACCCGCCAGAGGCCTCCACCACTGCCGCAGCGGCCTGCTCGCGGCCCTCGGCCGTGGCCAGGTCGGCGTGGATGTCGCTGCCCTCCAGATCGACGCCCACCACCCGCTGGCCGTCTCCCTCCAGTCGCGCTCGCAGGGCCGCCCCCAGGCCGGAGGCCGCCCCAGTGATGGCGACCAGTCCCACCCCCGGCGCCTAGAGCTCGTCGAAGCCGCGGCCCAGCTGGCCGATGGCCTGCGTGAGCACGTCGAGGATGTCGGCCTCGGTGCGGGTGTCGGAGCCGGCGGCCACCCTGTAGGCGGCCAGCATGCACGCGGCGATGAGGCGCGGCTGCCAGTCGCCCGGTGGCACCCCCAGGCGCTCCGCGGCCCAGGTCACGACCCCTCGTTCGATGTTGTCGAGCACCGCCAGGTAGCGCGCCCTCAGCACGGGCTCGGCGTCGAGCAGCCGCGCCACCCGTATGTCGGTGGAGCGTTGCGCCTGGACGTTGCGGGCCATCTGCTCCACCACCGCCTGCAGGGCGGCCATCAACGGGGCCTCCGCGGGTTGCGAGTCGAGGAGGTCCATGGTGTTCGCCACCTCCTCCTCCGCCCCGCTCAGGAGGATCTCGTCCTTGGAGGCGAAGTAGCGGAACACGGTGCGCGGCGAGACGCGGGCGGCATCCGCGATCACCTCGACCGTGGTTCGCTCGTAGCCGTGCTCCAAGAAGAGCTTGATGGCCGCCTCACGGATGGCCACCTCGGTCTCGGCCTTCTTCTGCTCCCGCAGGCTGAGCACCACGCCGTCGTCGTCGTCCAGCTCCTCGACGAGGACGTCCACCTCGTCGTCCTCCGGGTCGTAG
>CAYNQN010000226.1:0-1609 GCA_964399375.1 uncultured Rhabdothermincola sp.
AAAGCGTGTGTGGGGAAACTCACCGTGGGTTCGAATCCCACTCCCTCCGCCAATCCGAGTCAGGCCCACCTGCCGACGATTCGAAGCGTCGGTCGGCGGGGCGCCGGCGGGGGAAGGCCGTCGTCGGCTCGAATCGTCAGAAGAGGGTCTCCGGGTGGGCCTGGATCGGAACGGGGAGCGGCTCGAGAGACGGGACGAGAGATCGCACCTCGTCGTGGAACCGGCGGACCAGCCCTGGCTCCTCCTGGTTGTCAGGCGTGTGGACGAAGAAGGTCGGCCGGCGACCCTCGGCCAACCACCCCACTACGACCTCCACCCAGGGCCGCCAGCCCGCCACGGTGGTCTCGACGTCGTCGCGGCCCACGTAGCGCACGATCGGCTCGTCGCTCAGGGCTGTCATCCGGCGCGGGAGCCGGGGCTTCTGAGCCCAGCTCTCGCGCTCTTCATCGGTGCTCGGCGGACCCGAGAAGAGGATGGTCGTGTCGAACGACGTCCACTCGGCGCCGTGGCCCGCCAGCACATCCTCCAGGCGCCGGCGGGCCTCCCCTGTGCTGAACGCCGGGTGGCGCACGTCGACGGTCCAACGGCGCGAGCTGGGCGCTAGGTGAAGGAACCTGACGAGGGCTCCCAGGTCGCCAGGACCGAACGAAGCCGGCAGCTGGACCGACAGCGTCCGTGCTCGCTCCCCGAGGGGCTCGAGAGCGCTGAGGAACGACGAGAGCTCCTCCCCGCAGTCCCGGAGCCGGCGTTCGTGGGTGATGGTGCGGGGAAGCTTGAACACAAATCGGAAGCCTTCGGGGGCCGCTGACGCCCAGGACCGCGTCGTGGCGAGCGAAGGAGTCCCATAGAAGGTCGTGTTGCCCTCGACGCTGTTGCACCACGTGGCGTACGAGGCGAGCTGCTCTGTGCGGCTGAGGCCCGTAGGCATGAACCGACCCTGCCAAGCTCGATGAGCCCACATCGGACAGCCCACCCGCAGCTCCATCGGCGAAGCGTATGCCCAGGCGAGAATGAGGATCTCTGCCCCACTGGGCGGTGTGGGAAGCTCGCCGGCGTGCCAGCGTCATCTGGATCGGCTCCGTTCGAGGCTCACATGGGCTCGGGGTACATGGCCGTCGCGCTAGAGGAGGCCCGTGCTGCACTGGGCCACGGCGACGTTCCCGTGGGAGCGCTCGTGGTGGTGGGCGGCGAGGTGGTGGCGCGGCGGCACAACGAGCGGGAGCTTCGAGCAGACCCCACGGCCCACGCCGAGCTGCTGGCCCTCTCCGATGCTGCCCGGGCCCTCGGCCGCTGGCGGTTGGACGACGCCACCTTGGTGGTGACGCTGGAGCCCTGCGCCATGTGCGCCGGCGCCCTGGTGAACGCCCGCCTTGGTTCCCTGGTGTTCGGCGCGGCCGACCCCAAGGCCGGCGCCTGCGGCTCGTTGTATAACCTCTGCTCCGACCCCCGCCTCAACCACGAGCTCCCGGTGCTCGCGGGGGTGCTGGCCACCGAGTGCGGGGCGCTGCTCACGAACTTCTTTTCGGAGCGGCGCTGAGCGCCGCTAGCCTCCCGGGCGGAGGGTTGCCAGAGCGGACGAATGGGGCGGCCTCGAAAGCCGTTGTGGCCC
>CAYNQN010000227.1:0-1559 GCA_964399375.1 uncultured Rhabdothermincola sp.
GCGCTGCGGCTCGTGGGGACGTCGACGAGCGCAACCCCCCGCCCGAGGTGATCGTGGCCCCCGCCCGGGCGCTGGTGCAGCGGCTGGGGCCGCACGGGGGCGAGATCGAGCCCGTGGTGGTGGGCCACGGCGACCAGCTGGACCCCGTGGAGCTGGTGGAGCGGCTGGTAAGCATGGGCTACCGCCGGGAGCACCAGGTGGAGCACCGCGGCGAGGTGGCCATGAGGGGCTCCATCGTCGACGTGTTCGGCTCCACGGCGGATGCCCCGGTGCGGATCGACATGTGGGGCGACGAGGTGGACCGCATCGGCGAGTTCTCCGTGGCCGACCAGCGCACCGTGGCAGAGGTGGCCGAGGTGACGGTGCTGCCCTGCCGCGAGCTGCTGCCCACCCCCGAGGTGAGGGCCCGCGCGGCCGAGCTGGTGGCGAGCCAACCGTGGGGCCGCGAGCAGTGGGAGCGGCTGGCAGAGGGCCAGACCTTCGACGGCATGGAGTCGTGGCTCGGTTGGCTGACCGACGACGACCAGCTGGTGTGCGACCTGCTCCCTCCCGACGGCCAGGTGCTGGTGGTGGAGCCCCGGCGCCTGCGCGACCGAGCGGCCGACATAGCCGCCGAAGAGGAAGACCTGGGGAAGGTCCTGGCCAAGACGTGGGGCGCCGATGACTCTTCCTTCCCCCGCCTGCACCTTCCCTTCGACCGGCTGCTGGCCAAGACCGAGGCCCCGGCGTGGACCATCACCACCGCCCCCGAGGGACCCGACGTGGCGACCGTGGCGGCCACCGGATGGGATCCCCAGGTGGGCGACGGCTCCCGTCTGGTGAGCCAGCTCACGGGCCTGCTGGCCGACGGCTACAGGGTGGTGGTGGGCGCCGACGGCGCTGGATCGGCCGCCCGGGTGCACCAGCTGCTGGGCGAGGGCGGGGTTCACCTGGCCATGGGCTCCGAGGACCGAGCGGTCGACCCGACCCGCCCCGGGGGCCACGTGGTGGTGGCCTCGCTGGAGCGTGGCTTCGTGCTCCCCTCGGTGAAGCTGGCCGTGCTGGCCGAGAGCGACGTGACCGGCCGCCGCCGGCCCCACAGGCGGGCCCGCCCCCGCAAGAGGGAGTCGCAGGGCTTCTTCGACGACCTGTCGCCCGGCGACTACGTGGTGCACCACCAGCACGGGGTGGCCCGCTACGGCGGGATGGTGCGGCGGGCCATCGGCGGCGCCGAGCGCGACTACCTGCTGCTGGAGTACCGCGGGGACGACCGCCTCTACGTGCCGTCCGACCAGATCGACGCTGTGCGCCACTACACCGGCGGCGACTCGCCCAGCCTCTCGCGCCTGGGTGGCGGCGACTGGCAGCGCACCAAGGCCAAGGTGCGCTCGGCCGTGGCCGAGGTGGCCCAGGAGCTGGTGGTGCTCTACCAGCGCAGGGTGCACCAACCCGGGCACTCCTTCGGGCCCGACACCCCGTGGCAGCGGGAGCTGGAGGAGGGCTTCGACTTCACCGAGACGCCCGACCAGCTCGCAGCCATCGGCGACGTGAAGGCCGACATGGAGTCGTCGGTGCCGATG
>CAYNQN010000228.1:0-213 GCA_964399375.1 uncultured Rhabdothermincola sp.
GGCCCTCCAGGTCGGCCAGGCGCACCGCCGAGCGCAGGTGCGACTGCATCCCGGCATCGTCACCCCGCGAGTGCGAGAGGACGGCCCTCCAGATCAGCTGCTCGATCCGGCTCCGGCGCGAGGGAGAGGCCGGCCAGCGCTCCACGACCAGGGCGAGGGTCTCCCAATCCTCCTCGGCAGTCGCCAGCTGCGCCGCAACCGCCAGGGTCTCTG
>CAYNQN010000228.1:223-1521 GCA_964399375.1 uncultured Rhabdothermincola sp.
CCCTGGCGGTTGCGGCGCAGCTGGCGACTGCCAGGGTCTCTGCCGTGTGGGGTGCACGGCCCAGCACCCGCTTGGCCCTGTCCCTCTCGCGGATCGCCATCAAGAGCTGGGCCTCGACGGCTGCCGTTAGGGGCTGGACGTGAGCAGGCCCGTGCGGGTTCCCCTCCCGGCGCCAGCGGAGCAGCATCTCGAGACCCGTGCGGGGCTCGCCCCGGGCGAGCTGCACCCGGGCCCGGTGCGCCACCACGAAGGCCAGGGTGTTGGTGCTGTTGGCCACCCTGGCGAGGCTGTCCGCCTCGGCGAGCGCATCGTTCGCAGCCGCCAGGTCGTCGCGCTCGTAGGCGATGATCCCCGCTGCCAGGTGGGCGTCGATCACCGAGATCGGGTCGACACCCGCCGTCTCCGCGTCGATCTTGAAGGCCTGCTGCGCAAGGGCGAAGGCCTGCTCCAGGTTTCCCTCCTCGGCCTCCACCAGGGCCAGGCACGCCAGGGCACGTACCTTCCAGGGGCGGTGAGGCTCTGCCAGCTCCAAGGCCGAAGCGAGCCACTCCCTTGCCTCGCCGAGCCTTCCCAACTGGGTCAGGGCGATGGCCCCGTAGGCCCTGGAGCAGCTGAGCACCCAGCTGTCGGAGGGGCCACCCGGGCGGGAGCTGGGAGAGCGGTGATCGGAGGCGAACCACTCCACAGCCGCCTGAGCACCTGCCAGTGCCACCTCGGGGGCCACGTTCTGCCGCACGCCGGTGGCTCGGAGCACCTCAACGGCCATGACACCCCTGCTGCCAGGCTCCACCTCACGCTTGAGCCTCTCGAGCAGCGAGGTGGCGGCGTCGGTCTGCCCGGCGAACCTGTAGAGGGTCACGAGCGTGAACTCGGCCTGGCCGGGGCGGCGCATCTCCGCCGAGGGCACCGACTCCAACCACCTGACCGCCAGCGCAGTCTCGCCTCGCTCGTAGAGGGTCCAACCGTTCGCCCCCACCAGGTCGAGGGCCTCCTGCCAGCGCTCGGCCCGCAGCAGGCACTCCACAGCCATGTGCAGCTCGTCGCGGTGGAGGTGCCAGCGGGCGGCTCGGATCAGCAGGTCGTCGTAGAGCGGCCGGTCCTGGGCCCGCAGCTGGTGGCGCATCACCTCGGCGAAGAGCTGGTGGTACCGCAGGCACCCGGGATGCGAGTCGAGGGGGACCACGAAGAGCTCCCGGCGTTGGAGCTCCGTGAGCACCTCTTGGGCGTCGTCACGTGCTGTGAGCTCGCCGCAGAGGTCGGGATCGAGGCGATCGAGCACCGAGGTGACCCAGAGGAAC
>CAYNQN010000229.1:0-1514 GCA_964399375.1 uncultured Rhabdothermincola sp.
GGTTGAACGTGGCGTGGATGCGCCACGTTCAACCAGACCGTGGCCCGCACCGGTCGCCTCAGCTCCGATGCGCCGAACCTGCACAACATCCCCGTGCGCAGCGAGGAGGGCCGTGCCTTCCGCAGGGCTTTCGTCCCCGCGGAGGGCTTCCGGTTGCTGGTGGCCGACTACAACCAGATCGAGCTGCGCTGCATAGCGCACCTGGCGGAGGACCCCGGCCTGGTGGCGGCGTTCGCGTCGGGCCAGGACATCCACACCACGACCGCATCGCGCATATTCGGCGTGGAGGGCACCGCCGTGAGCATCGAGCAGCGCTCGAAGGCGAAGATGGTCTCGTACGGCTTGGCCTACGGGATGGAGGCCTACGGCCTCTCGCAGCGGCTCGGGATCCC
Organism: uncultured Rhabdothermincola sp.; assembly: GCA_964399375.1. Lineage (GTDB taxonomy): Bacteria > Actinomycetota > Acidimicrobiia > Acidimicrobiales > Acidimicrobilacustridaceae > CAYNQN01. The sequence continues at coordinate 393 of CAYNQN010000229.1, forward strand.
GGTGGACGAGGCGCAGGTCATCCTCGACGCCTACTTCGAGGCCTTCCCGGCGGTGCGCGCCTACATGGACCGCACGGTGGCCGAGGCCCGTGAGCGTGGCTACACCGAGACGCTCTTCGGGCGCCGCCGGCAGATCCCCGAGCTCAGCTCGCAGAACTACCGAGTTCGCCAGGCGGGGGAGCGCCAAGCCATGAACGCCGGCATCCAGGGCCTCGCCGCCGACATCTTCAAGGTGGCCCTGGTGAGGCTCGACACCGGACTGGAGGAGGCGGGCTACGAGAGCCGCCTCATCCTGCAGGTCCACGACGAGGTGCTGGTGGAGGTGGTCCCCTCGGAGCTGGAGGCGGTGACCGCCCTGGTGGTGGCGGCCATGTCGGGTGCCTTCGAGATGAACGTGCCGCTGGAGGTAAACCTGGCGGTGGGAGAGAGCTGGGCCGACGCCAAGGGCTAGCCCCAGGCCCGGATGCCGCCGGAGCCCTGACGGCGGGGCTTGCTGGTGCCGCCGGCGCTCCTGCGTGCTGGCCCAGAGCGTGCTGATAGGCTCGCGCGCTGCGCCATAGGCGCTTCGTCGAAGCCCGTCCGCCTGTGCAGTGGCCCATTCAGGCCGCATCCAGGCCCGAACCACCCATCCGAAGAGAGAACCTCCGTTGTCCGAGCAGTCGAGCCCTCAGCCCTCCACCGATCCCACGGGAGCGAACCCCGAAGACCCCGGGTCTTCCCCCACCGCACCAGCTGCCACCGCACCGGCAGCCCCCACGGGAACCATCCCTGCCGGCATGGGCAGCTTCGACGAGGCCGGAAGGTACATACCTCGCCAGGTGGTGGCCGACGACCTCGACGGCATGTCGCTCGACGACGCCTACACCCAGACGATGGTCGAGGTCGAGGACGGCCAGATCGTCGAGGGCACCGTGGTGAAGGTGGACCGCGACGAGGTCCTCCTGGACATCGGGTACAAGTCCGAGGGCGTCATCCCCTCCCGTGAGCTGTCGATCCGCAACGACGTGGACCCCAGCGAGATCGTGGGTCTGGGCGACAAGATCGAAGCCCTCGTGCTCCAGAAGGAGGACAAGGACGGCCGGCTGATCCCCGTCGAGATCGTCGGCAAGACCATGCCGGCGC
>CAYNQN010000230.1:0-1504 GCA_964399375.1 uncultured Rhabdothermincola sp.
GGGCCAGGAGATCGTCGTCTACAAGAACAACTCCGACCGCAAGGGCAACAGCTACGGCTGCCATGAGAACTACCTCATGAGCCGCCAGGTGCCCTTCGGGCGGATCGTCGTGCACGCCATGGCCCACTTCATCACCCGCCAGATCTTCACCGGCGCCGGGAAGGTGGGCAGTGAGGTGCCGGGGGTCTCGATCGACGAGGTGCCCTTCCAGCTGAGCCAGCGCTCCGACTTCTTCGAGGAGGAGGTGGGCCTCGAGACGACCCTCAAGAGGCCCATCATCAACACCCGCGACGAGCCCCACTCCGACGCCCAGCGCTACCGCCGCCTGCACGTGATCGTGGGCGACGCCAACCTCTCGGAGGTGGCGACCTTCCTGAAGGTGGGCACGACCGCCATCGTGCTGTCGATGGTGGAGGACGACTTCCTCACGAGGGAGATGGTCTTCGCCGCGCCGGTGAGCGCCCTGCGCACGGTTAGCTACGACATGTCGCTGTCGGTTCCCCTCCAGCTGGCCGACGGCACGACCATCACCGCGCTGGAGGCCCAGTGGGAGCTGTTCGGCAGGGCGCGCAAGTACGCCGAGGAGCGCGGCCTGGAGCCCGTGGGCCAGGAGGTGGGAGACGAGGTCATGCGGCGCTGGGAGGAGGTGCTCTCGGGCCTTGAGCAGGACCCTGCCGGCCTGGCGCACCAGATCGACTGGGTGGCCAAGCACCGCCTCATCGACGGGTACCGCCAGCGCCACGGCCTGCGATGGGACGACGCCCGGCTCGCCGCCATGGACCTGCAGTACCACGACATCCGGCCCGGCCGGTCGCTGGCCGCCCGGGTGGGCCTCGAGAGGATCACCGGTGACGACGAGGTGCTGCAGGCCATGACCGAGCCACCGCAGGACACCCGGGCCTACTTCAGGGGCAAGTGCCTCCAGCGCTGGGGGGCCGACATAGTGGCCGCCAACTGGGACAGCCTCGTCTTCGACGTCGGTGCAGACTCCCTGCGCAGGGTGCCCATGATGGAACCCTCCCGCGGAACGGCCGCCCATGTGGGTAGGTTGATCGACGAGAGCAGCACCAGTGCCGAGCTGCTGGAGCGGCTGGGCACCTGAGGGTGGGGATCCTCCCCCAGCGAGAGGTGACGAGAGCGAGCATGAGCGATGGCTGAGAGAGAGCAAGTACGCAAGCCGGCCAAGGAGCGCGAAGAGGTCGAGGTCGAGGAGGCCCCGGCCACGTCTGAGCGCGGCGAGAAGCTCAAGGCCGAGCTCGACGACCTCCTCGACGAGATCGACGACGTCCTCGAGACCAACGCAGAGGATTTCGTGAAATCGTATGTTCAGAAGGGTGGCCAGTAGGCCACTCTAATGTGGTAGGTAGCTCTCCCGCATCCGTTCTTGTCACAGCTTGGTGGCATCGTCTGCGGCATGCCTGACAATCTGCGGCATGCCTGACAAGCAGTGCCGCCTTTGCGGTGAGCACAAGCCCTTCGATGAGTTCTACCGGGCGAGGGGGTG